>JANMLS010000168.1:0-14718 GCA_031372675.1 Verrucomicrobiaceae bacterium | reverse complement strand
AGGTCTTCCGAGACGACCACCATCACGGCTTGCGAGCCGATTTTTGTCTCGTTGAATCGCTTGTCTGGAAACGCCGCACGCTCCTCTCCGCTAATCGGGCGTGTGGATAAACCAACGTCCACAATCTCCTGCCCGACTCCGTAAATCCCAGCGGCACTCCCGCCTTCGATGACTACTTTGAACTCAATACCGTGCTCGCGTTTCAAATCCGAAGACACTGCTGCGAGCGGCAGTCCGGTGACTGGTGTGCCGCGCACAATCAACAACTCGGCAAGTGCGGTGGAAACTGCGCCGCTCGCGATGATGAGAAGAAATGAGATGAACCGAATTTTGGTCATGCTCGGCAGCATAGGGCCAAACCACAGCAGGCAAAATGGAAAATCACGGCCTGCTTACGCGAAGGCGAAGCAGCAGCGAGGGGCTTCCTTCCACGGGGACTGTGGCGCGAATGACGCGCACGCTTCCATCATCGGAGATGACTTCTTCCGCAGGAGATGCAGGCATCCAGCCTGCGGAGACATCGGTGCTTTTCTGCACGAGATAGCTGAGGTCCGGCGCGAGCAGATTCTTGCGGTAAATGATCGAGAGTCCACCGGCGTTCAGCGCAGGCTGCGCGGGCGCATTCACTGCGAGCGGCTCCAGCGCAAATGCGTATTCGAGCAAGTTCACGATGCCGTCGCCATCGGGGTCTGCGAGGTCGCCGGAGATTGCGGGATTTGTGGCATCCACGCCGAATTTTCCAAACCGCCAGCCGTCTGCGGGAAGGTCGGTGACGGTGATTTGTGCCGATGCAATCGCGACTGCATAGCTGGCACTATCGAGCAGCGAAAATGCGGCTACTTCGTCGCCTTCAGAAATGGCGTCGGCCAGCGGAACGACTGGGATTTGAACGGAGGTCGAGCCTGCGGGAATGAGCAAGGTTGAGCCGGTCGGCGCGTAGTCCGCGCCGGAGATCGCCAGCCCCGCAAAATCGAGGGCAAATGAGAGCGGCTCCGCCGTGCTGCCAGCGCGAGTGACGGTGACGGCTCCCGGCACAAGACCGAACTCCGCTGCGAGCGGCGTGGTCGCTGCTATCGAAAGCACGGGCGCATCGAGGATGGTTACTTCTGCGAGTGTCGCAGTACCGGTCCCGTAATTCACATCCGGCGCGATGGCGAGGGTGAGCGTTTCATTTCCCTCAACGATGAGGTCCCTCAAAATTTGAGCGCTGATCACCGTGCTCTCCGTCCCGATGGGCATGGATAAAATGCCGCTCGCAAACACTCCGGCGGCGTCCGTGTAGTCGCTGTTATTCGCAGTTCCTCCGGCCACTAAATTGACCGTCAGCGGCGAGCTGGCCGCGCCGGTTCTCGTGATGGAATACATGGCTGCGCCGCCGCCCGCCTCCAATACATCCGGCGAAAGCGCGGTTATATTCACTTCGGGAACTCCGGCGATGATGGTGACATCGTTAAAAGTTTTTGCCTGCGTGTCGTCCGCAATCAACCGCAGCACATAAGTTCCAGCCGCGCCGAAAGTGGCTGTCGTCGTGGGCGCGGAAGGATCGGCAAAAACCACCGCGCCCGCGCCGCTGATTTTTGTCCAAGTAGTCGAAAGCGCACCAGCCACGCTGCCCGGCGCAGTCGTGCCATTCAGCGCCGCAGGCTGAGGAAGCACGGTCGAACCGTCGGAGCCAGCATTCACAAAAGGCGCTGTGCTGCCGGTCTGGATGATCGTCACGTTATCGAAAACCGCCGTGCAAAGTGCGCTGGTGTTATTCGACGTGACGGCGAGTCCGAGGAGCATCGGCTCCATCATGCTCACGGAACCAGTCTGGCCCGTCTGCGTCCATGCGTTGCCATCGGTGGAAGTGTAGCCCGTGTAACTGCCGCCATTTTTCACCACGCGCACCCAGCGCGGAAAAGTCGGCGCACCGCTCGCGCTCGAAGAACTCCAAGCCGCGCCATCCGTGGAGCGCGTTCGCCAAGAACCCAATGTGCTGCCCGAACTGTAAGCAGACATAAAAGCGCCGCGAGAATTGCCAGCCAGCGATTGCCGGATCATCACTCCTGCTTTTGCGGAGGAGCCTGCGACAGTCATGCTCGCGATCCGCGCACGGAAATCGCAGCTCCCAAAAAGCGGGCGATTCACAAAATAAAACGTGTCCGCCGTGCCGCTGATATTTGTCCCGCCGCCCTGCACCGTGATGGTGTCGGCGGATTCGCTGAAATTCCCCGCCGGAGTCGTGCCGGTGATATTCGTGCCCGTCCATTCATCCGCAGAATCCGGTACGGTGACGGTGATTTCCGAACTCGCAGACAGCTCGCCATCGCTCGCCGAGAGCCGCAGCACATAAGTTCCCGGCGCGGAAAATGTGGCTGTGGTATTTGCCAGCGAGGCATTCCCAAATGCAACCGGACCCGGTCCGCTGACACTGCTCCAGCCGCTCACAAAACTCCCGCCCACCGGCTTTCCATCGTCGGAAACTGCGCCTTCCAAAATCAGCCCGACGCCTGCGGAAAGATTCAGCGTATTCACTGCGGGACTTTGAATGCTGACGACGGGAGGAAGATTCACATCATCATCCGCAATCGTGACCGTCGCCTGCGAAGCTCCAGAAATGCGATAGCCCGAAGCCGTGTTGAGCGTGAGTGAAACCGTCTCATTTCCCTCGGAAGAAGCGTCGTCCACGGGCAGCACAGTGATCGTCGTTGTCGAATCTCCCGCAGGAATCACGACGGGAAATGCAAACGCGGCGTAGTCACTGCCCGAAGTCGCGCTTCCTCCGACTGAGACATTGAGCGTGAGCGGAGCCGCGACGCTTCCTGTTCGCGTAAAGACGATGGTTCCAGCATCCGGCCCGGCTTCCGCTGCGCTGGCATCGGTCGCCACGATGCTCACAGAAGGCTCATTGTCTGCAATCGTCACCGTCGCGGATGACGGAGTGCCAATCGAGTAAGGCCCTGCGGCAATCGCGACGAACACCGTTTCACTTTCCTCGGCGAGCGCGTCATCAATCACAGAAACAGGAAGCGTCACCGACGTGGAGCCTCCGGGGAATACAACATTCGCCGCAATCGCCGTGTAATCGCCGCCAGCCGTTGCAGTGCCGGTGACATCGAGATTCAGAGTGACATCGCCAGTGCCCGTGCCGCTCCGCGTGATGGTGAATAAACCGTTTGCAGCGGGTTCTGCCGCCGCCGCTGTGGTTGCGGAAATCGAGAACGACATCGTATCGTCGTCAATGACCGTGCGCGTATGCGTGGTGTTTGGACTAAGCGCAATTCCGCCCGTGGGATTCGAGAGCGTGACGATAACTATCTCCGAGGATTCCTGATCGCCGTCGTTCACGATGCTCAAAGGCAGCGCCTTTGAAGTTTCGCCCGGCGCAAAAGTCAGAGTGCCCGTGCCGGAAGAATAATCGGCAGCCGTGGCCGTGCCGCCAGTGACTGCGTAATCCACGGAAACCGCAGCCGTCTGCGCACGAGCGAGAGCGACAATCATCGGCGAGGCGAGCGATTCCGTTACCGAAGCTGCGGCTACTGCAAATCCAGCGGTGGCCGTCGGCAGCGTGTCATCATCGGAAATGGTGATCGTGAACACGTTGTTCGCCGCAGTGCTGCTGAGTCGTGCTCGAGCGGGGTTTGCGAGATTCAAAATGAGCGTCTCATTTCCTTCGGAAGCCGTGTCATTCATCACCGGAATAACCACGGTCTTGCTCGTCTCACCCGGCGCGAACTCGACGGTCGTTCTTGTAAATCCGTGATCAATTCCGCCGCCCAGTGCCGTGCCGCCATTGATAAACGCATCCACCGACACAGCCTCCGCCGATACCGCGCTGAGTGTAATCGTCGCTGTGACGGTGCCCGCATTTTCCTGCACAGTCGCGGAGTTCGGATTGTAGCGCAGCGAAAGCGTCGGCGTTTGCGCGTCGGGTAAATAGTAAGTCGCAGACGTGAAGCCAGCGCGGTAGGTGGCATCATCCGCGATGTTGAGCGTGATGGTTTCCGTCCCTTCCAAAAGCGTGTCGGCGAGAATCGCAATGTCCACAAACGCGCCAGCCGCAGCCGCCGGAATCGTCATCGTTCCGCTCGGTGCCGTGTAGTCCGTGCCCGAAGTTGCAGTGCCGGAAATCGTGTAATTTACCGTCAGCGCCGCCGTGGTGGAGCCGGTGCGCGAGATGAAAAACTTCGCAATCGAGCCGGCTGCTTCGCTGAAAGTCCCGTCGTGCGTGGAGACATTCACCTGCGGCAACTCGTCGTCTTCAATCCGCACCGTCGCCGCGCTATCAATCGCCAGCGAGTAGGCCGCGTCGGGAGTGAGCGTGAGTGTGACGCTTTCGTAGCCTTCGATTGCCGTGTCCTGAATCGGCGTGATCGTGATGTTCGTCGAAGTATTTCGCCCAATGCTGAGGGTGCCGCTGAGGGTGCTGAAGTCCGTGCCGTTTGTGGCCGTCCCGCTCACGGTGTAGCGCACCGTGATGTTGCCTGTGCCGCTTCCCTGCGTGGAGATTTTGAAGGTGCCGTTCGTCCCGGATTCCTTTGCGGAATTAGTGGAGCCGATGGTCACATACGGAACATCCGAGTCATCCGTGATCGTCACAGTCGCCTCGCCCGCAGTGCCGATGACGTAGGTGCTTTCGGCGCGGATATAAAGTCGCGCAGTCTGCGCAGGCTCGCCGATTCCGTCGTTGATAGGCGTGATGACCACCGTGGCAAAATCGCTCGCTGCGGGAATCGTCACCTGCGCCGGGATCGTCGCGAAATCCACGCCCTGCAACGCGCTGCCCGTCAGCCCAAGTTGCACCGTGAGTGCCTGCGTAGTCGCGCCAGTTCGCGAGATGACAAATACGCCGGGATCATTGCCAGCCTCGGCTGCGGCGCTGTCCGTCGCCACGATGGAAACCACGGGCATTTGCGAATCGGTAATGTGAACAATCCCCGTGTATGCCGACGATGAAGACGGGCGGATATATGCGGTGGAAGTGCTGATTGTGAGCACCGCAGTCTCCGTCCCCTCATTATTGGAATCCGCAATCGGCGCGACATTCACAGCGACCTGCGACTGCCCTGCGGGAATCGTAATCGTGCTGGGAATGCTCGTGTAGTCCGTTCCATTCGTCGCGCCGCCGCTCATCGCGACGCTCACACTCAGCGCAGCCGTGGTGCTGCCGAGACGCTCGATGATCAATGTTCCCGCATCCCCGCTTTCGCCCGCGTCTGCATCCAAGATGGCTAAACGCACGATGGGTTTTGTCGTGTCGGGATCGCTGATGGTGATGGTCGCGCTCGTGTTTGTGAGCGTCACGCCTGCGCTCGGCAGCAGCTCAAATACAGCCATCTCCGGCCCTTCCTGGCCGGTGTCGTTTTGCGCAGCAAACACGATGTCGAGATTCGCCGTGCCTGCGGGAATGGTGAAAAAAGTGTAAGGGTCCGTGTAAGCCGTGTCCGGCGTGAGCGTGTAGTCGGTGCCCTTCGTGGCGAATCCGCCGGGCGCGAGGATATTCACCGTCAGCGCGTTTGTGGTGGAGCCAGTCCGCGAAATTCGCAGCGTGCCACTTGCGCCTTCCGCAACTGTGGGCGTTACGGCGGTGATGCTCAGTTGCGCATCCTCGGTCGCGGTGAAATTCATGTTCGTCGCCGAAGGCCCGACTGTCACCGCCGCGCTGGTTGCAGGTGCGAAAGTGAATCCCTCCATCGCCGCGCCAAATGTGTAAGCTCCCGCAGCAAGACCGCTGACGATAAATGTGCCGTCGCTATTCGTGAACGAGCCACGGTACGAAGTGCCGGTCTTGCCATTGTGAATGCGAACATCGGGCAGCGGATTGCCGCCAAGCGTCACAGTCCCCGACACGGTGAAATCCGACGGCGAGCCGACATTGATGAGCACGGAGCGCGACGCCGTTCCACCCTTCATGTCGCTCGCCACGCAACGCACGACGTATCTGCCCGCAGCGGTCCACGATTTCGTCACGACGGCTGTATTCGTTGTGGCAAAGCTCTTGTCGCCGAAATCCCACCAGTAACTCAGCGCATCCGAATTTCCATCCGCAGCCACGGCGGTCAGCGTTACATTTACATTCGTCGCCACCGTCGTCGTGCTTGCGCTGATGGCGAGCGTGGGCGCTTGATTCCCGGCAAACGCGCCCAAATTTACCACGACATCGAAGCTCGGCGGAACGGTCGGATTTTTCGCCACTGGCGTAATGTGGATGCCGCTCTCCGTGTCGCTAAATGTGCGCCCGATGACGACGGGCGAATCGGTCTTCGCATCCGGCGAACCCACCGTGGTATCGAGCAAATGCGAGCCGCCTTCGCTCGTGACCCACGGACTCCAGTGCAGAAACACGCCGCCCGCCACCCAGCGGTTGCTGCTGAAAGATCGCTGGCGAAGGTCCACCCAATAATCGCGGTCGCTGTCCTTGCGGACCTTCAGCGCGTAGCGGAGCGCGGGGTCCTGCCGTGGCTGGTCCATTTGGAAAATGCGATACGTGCCGCTCGCGCTGACGCTGTGAACAAGCGCATCCGGCATCCAGCCGAGGATGTTTTTGTGGCACGCATTAAATTGCAAATCGCCCGCGCTGGCGCTGCCCATCGTGTCGAAACTGTCGCCGTATTCCGAGTGCGTGCCGGGGCCGATGATGGATGTGCTGTTGGTGTTCCAGAAGTTTGCGTGCAGCAGCCCAAAGTTGTGCCCGTATTCGTGGCAGGCCACGCCCACGCCCGTGCCCGATTTCAGCCAGCAGCCTTTGCCGCCGACGTATGCCTGACCGCCGAAACTTCCCGGCGAGCCGGTGTAAATCACCGTGTCGTAATCGAAGTTCGCCGGATCAAAACCAGCAGCCTTCGCAGCGATGCGCGCATCGGCGAGGACTTCATATGCGCTCCCGCCAGTATCCTCGTTTTTATACCACGCCTCGGTGCGCGGCAGGATGAGCAGCGGCGTGACGGTGGTGATGAAACTCAGTTTCCCGTAGCTCGAATCCACGAACCAATCCTCCACATCTTTGCCGAGCTGATAGCCCTCTTTTTCGCTGATGCTTTCCTTGTTTGTCTCCGGGAATGCGACCCGCATGAGCAAGTGCGATTTGTAGCCCGTGGACTTCGTAGCAGTGGGGATGTTCGAGGGTTTTACCGGGCCACCATTTCCGCCCTCACGCGCCACGAGCGAGTCGCTGAATTCCTGGATGTGACCGCCTGAACACAGAAAATGAAAACTCCCCTGCGCCTCGACTACTGGCTGTTCCGGCGCGATAGGCTCACTGCTTTCCGGCAGCGCCGTCGAGATGCCGGAGACCGGGCATGTATCCACGAGCGGCTTCGGTTTTCCCTGCTCCATCAACACGCGGTCTGCGGAAAAACCAGCGGCGTCCTTCAGCATCACGCGGCGGCGCTGCGTGAGATTATTTGGGTGATTCGGAATCTCGCCCGCCGCGACTACGCGCAGCGGATTTTCATCCACCGCGAGAAAATCATCCACCGCGATCCCCACGATGCTCGCCCGCTCCGTCGTCTGCTGGCTGGTGCGAGCGCCGAAGACAAAAGCGCGGTAATTTGCTCCGTCATCCGTCCGCACCTGCCGCCGAATCGCCGGACCCACCTCCGAGCCTGCGCCCGGCAACGCGCCCAGCACGCCGAAAAACGCCTCCTCATTCACCCGCTCCTCCAGCCGCTCCACCACAGCGCGGGGAAGCTGCTGCCGCACGACCGGCGGAACCGACGCCGCCAGCGCCTCACGCGGATTTGTAGCGATGAGCGACTTCAGCTCCGCGCGCCGCGACGAAGCGAGCGCGATCCCCTCGCTCACCATTGCCTGCCGTTCCTCCGCAGTCTGCTTTTCCAAAAACCGCGCACTCCACTCCGCAAACGCCACCACCGCGCTGGTCTTCATCTCCCGCACAGCGAGCGGCTGCGCTGGCGTGACCTCCTGCGGCTTCGCTGAAATAGCAGGTTTCTGCACTGCGGGAGCCGCATCGCCGGTTTCCCGCCGCTCCACACGCGACCAGTGAAAAGCCACAGCCAGACAGATAAAAATAAACGCGCTTCGTAGGATGGTTTTGGTCACGGGTAGGGCAGAATGAGCCGCAAGAAACATGCTTGCAGGAAGCCGAACTTACGCGCCTAACCCGCAGCGTCCACGGCTAATTCCGTGTTCTCAAAATGGCCGCCCGGACTCCCTGTCGGCCATCATCCGCGCATGTTTCCAAGAGGCGTAGCACTGCATCAACATAAACGCCGCCATGATCCCCAGCCAGAAACTCTTGTAAGTAAGCGCCAGCGCCACAAGCGCAGCGGCGCCCACAAAGCCGATGCTCGTCGCCACCCTCAAGCTCCGCGCAGGGCCAAGCCAGAACCACAGCAGCGACCGCAAAATCTGCCCGCCATCCAGCGGATAAATCGGCAGCATATTAAAGATGAGCAGCCCCAGATTGATCATCGCCATCGTCTGCAAAAACGCGAACAAACTAGGCTGCGTAATATACAGCCCCGAAGATTCCGCAGCATAGCCGAGAGCCATGAAAACCGGCACCAGCACCACATTCACCAGAGGCCCCGCAGCGATGCTCCACAGCGTCGCACCTGGGCGAAATGGCGGCGCGACGTAGGCAACGCCACCGAGCGGCCAAAGGATGATCTGATTTGCCATCCCGCCAACCTGCCTGCACGCCAGCGAATGCCCAAACTCGTGCAGCAACACTAAGAGGAAAAGCCCTGCGTACTCCGCCACATTCCAGAACGGTGATTCATACTCCTCGCTCCGCGAATTCAGAATGAAATAGCCCACGGCAAACCACGACCAGTGAACGAAAACCGTGATGCCGGAAAATTGAAAAAACCGAAAGGAACCTTGTTGCGTAGGTGTCATGCCCGGATGCCATAGCACGTTCCCCACGCGGGACAACAAGGCATCCTCACTTCTTCTCCGGCCCGCCGCCGAATTGTTTGTAGTAGAGATCGTGGAACGTGTTGGTGCCGGTGACGGGCGCGTTTTCATTCACCATTTGCGGGAGCACGCTCTCCCACCATTTTTCGTATGCGGCAGAAAGCTCGGCGACGACCTGCGGATTTGCTTCGGCGACGTTCGTTTTTTCGCCGTAGTCGGCCTTCACGTCGAAGAGCTGCCACTCCGGTTTTTTGCCAGCGTTCACGAGATGCCAGCGCGGCGTGCGCACCGAGCAGTCTGCATACTTTCCCGTGGCAGGCGCGGCGTGGAGCGCCCAGCGGCCTACGTGAGTAAAGAGCGTGCGCTCCGGCCAAGCGGCGTCGGCTTTTTCCAGCAGAGGAATGAGGCTGCGGCCTTCGATTTGTGCTGCTGTCTTTGTGGCGAGTTCTGCTCCTGCGAGTGCGCCGAGCGTGGGGAAGAAATCAATGTGCGCGGTGAGCTGCGCCCGGTCGCCCGGCTTCAAAGTCCCCGGCCAGCGCCAGAGCGAATTGGCGCGTGTGCCGCCGATCCACGGCGAGCCTTTGGTTCCGCGCATCCCAGCGTTGAAAACCGCGCTGCCTTTGGCGGTGCCATTGTCGTTCATGAAAATCACAAGCGTGTCGCGCTCGATGCCCCACTCGGCGAGCTTGCCCACAAGACGGCCCACGTTTTCATCAATGTTGTGGATCATGCCGAAAAAGTGCGCGGTGACTTTATCCACTTTGCCATCGTAAAGCGCGGCATCCTCGGGCCGCGCGATGTATGGGCTGTGCGGCGCATTGGTCGCGATGTGTGCGTAAAATGGTTGCTTTCCTTTTGTTGCTTCGATCCATTTTGTCGCGCGCTCGAAAAACACATCCGTGCAGTAGCCCTTGGTTTTCTCGAAGGTGCCGTTGTGCAGGATTGCGGGGTCAAAATACTTGTTGCCCGGCGCATCGCCGCAACTGCCGCCGTAGGACTGCCCGATGCCGCCTGCGCCGTGGATGAACATTTCATCGAACCCTCGCGCCGTGGGCCAGTATTCGGGCTGGTCGCCGAGATGCCATTTTCCAAAAATCCCCGTCGCGTAGCCCGCGCTCTTCATTACTTGCGCCAGCGTCACCGCATCGGGCGTGAGCCGCTCGCGCTCGTGGATGGTGTGCGTGATTCCATTGCGAAACTCGTGCCGCCCGGTGAGCAATGCCGAGCGAGTCGGCGCACACGTCGGCGATACGTGGAAGTCCGTAAATCGCGCACTTTCGCCGTGCATTTTATCGAGATGCGGAGTCTTCAGAATCGGGTTTCCGTGCGCGGATAAATCGCCGTAGCCCTGATCGTCGGTTAGGATGAAAATGATGTTCGGCTTGCGCCCCGTGAGTTCAGCACGGAGCGGGATGAGCGTGGCGAGAAGGAGCAGGAGAATGCGAAGCATGGCGGCGAGAATACAGCACGGCGCGGGGAACATTAGACATTTCTATCGCGAGCTGCGCGGTGGTAGCGTCGGCAATTCATGAAACGAATCGCTGTCACGATGGGAGACCCTGCGGGAGTGGGGCCGGAGATTTGCCTGCGGGCGCTTGCCGATGCGGAGATCGCGCGGGATTGCGTGCCCGTGGTTTTTGGCGATGCGGCCGTGCTGCAAGCGTGTGCGGAAAAAACCGGACTGCCGTTTGCGGCGCGTGTGTTGACTCCCGAAATGTGGTCTGCGGGTTTTGCGGAAATCACGGTGCCGAGCGTGCTGGATTTGCGGATGATCGAAGCGGGCGCATTTGAGCCGGGAAAAATAAACGCAGCCACGGGACATGCCGCTTTTATGTATGTGAACCGCGCGATTGATGCAGCGCTTGCGGGGCAGGTCGCGGCAGTTTCCACCGCGCCGCTGAACAAGGAAGCGATGCACATGGCGGGGCATGATTTTCCGGGGCACACGGAAATTTTCGCATCGCGCACGAGTGCATCACGCACCTGCATGATGCAGTATTCCGAGGAGATCACCTGCACGTTTGTCACCGTCCATTGTGGCTATGCGGAAGTGCCGTCGCTTTTGACGAAGGAGCGCGTCTTGGAAGTCATTGAATTGAGCGCGGAAGGGCTGCAACGCATCCGAGGGCGTGCGCCAAAGATCGTCGTCTGCGGCTTGAATCCACACGCCGGAGAAAACGGGCTTTTTGGAGACCGCGAGGAGGAGCGAATCATCATCCCGGCCATCGAAGCCGCCCGCGCTCGCGGCATCGAAGTCGAAGGCCCGCTGCCGCTGGACACCGCATTCCTGCCGTGGAAACGCCGCAGCACCGATGCCTTCGTCTGCATGTATCACGACCAAGGCCACATCCCGGTAAAAGCGCTCGCATTTGAATCCGCCGTGAACACCACACTCGGCCTACCCATCATCCGCACCAGCGTCGATCACGGCACCGCGCTCGACATCGCCTGGCAGGGAAAAGCAAACACCGGCAGCCTCTTCGCCGCGCTGCGGCTCGCGGCGAAATTGGCTGATTGACGGCAGGGAAAAGGGGGGAAAAGGGGTCAGGCGAGGAGAAAGAAATGGATTTGGACATTTCTTGAAGCTTAAAAGGCCGCTGGCTGTGATGCAAAACATCAGAAGCTGATAACGAATGGCAATTTATGAATCAAGGGCCTTTCTGGATACCGCGCCGGGCCTATTTGCCTCTCTGGACTAATCTGCGATTTGACGCAAAAATCGGGGTTTCCAGAGACGCCCTCAATTTACTTCTTTATCCTCACCTGACCTTTTCGTGACCTACGCCGGATGCTTGGCTTTCTAGTCATCTTCCACCAGCAGCCGTGCGTACATCGCGGTGTTGGTGCCGATGGGGATTTGCGCGGTGATGGTGTCGGGTAGTGCGCCGTTTTCTAAGACGGTGAAGATGATGCCGCTCGCAGTGGCGGAGCCGATTGGCACGTTGGTGCGGCTCCATGTGCTGAGGTTGGGGCTGGTTTGCAGGATGAGGTTGTAAGCGCCGTCGTCCATCGCTTCATCGCTCACGGTGAAGGTAAGCGTGAGGTATCCACCTGCTACGGTCATTGTCGGAAGTTTTGTGGCGCTATCGCTTTTGAGCGGGTCGCCGCCGAGGTAGAACTCTAGTATGTTGGCGACGCCGTCGCTATCGGCATCCACGTTTGGGCCGTTGTTGGCGGCGGTGAGTCCGGCAGCGACAGCCCATGTGCTGAAATCGGGCACGAGGGTGACGGTGACTTGCACTTCTGTGGCGGAGGCGAGCGCCCCGTCGTAAGCGCGGAGGGTGAATGCCTGTACGGTGCCGCTGACGTTGGTGGGCGGGGTCCAGTAAAAGTAGTCGCCATTGATGGCGAGGGTGCTGACGCCGGGTGTGATGGCTGTTGTGCCGTTTTTTAGGACACTGCCAGTATTCACAGTTTCGATGCGGAACTGGATGGAGTCGCCATCCACATCGGCTTCGTCCGCAGCGGCGAGGAGCGCAGTGTAATGGAGGAACATGCCGCTGTTTGACCCTCCCGTGTAGGCGGGCAGCGTGGTGAATGTGGGTGCGTCATTTACGGCGGCGACGTTCAGCGTGCAGTTCACGGGCGGTGTGGATGCGAGTGCGCCGTCCCATGCTTCAAACGTAAAGGGGACGATGTTTCCGTTGGCGTTGAGCGAGGGCGTGAAAACGAGGGATTCGCCAGCGGAAAGCAGCGTGCCGACCGCGACAGCCGCGCCGTTTTTCGTAAGCGTGCCGCTACCGAGCGAGGCGATGCGGAAGCTGATTGCGTTGCCGTCCAAGTCGGCTTCGTTGCTGGCTGCGGCGAGCGTTTCGTAGGTGAGGGTGAAGGCCGTGTCTTCAGACGCGCCGTTGATATTGAGCACGTCGTCGAGCGTCGGCGCGTTGTTTGGGAAAGTGACTGCGCTGCTCGCGGTCTGCGCGACCGTGGGGGTGCCGATTCCGAGCGTGTCGTACGTGGCGAGCGCGGTGCGGTTGGCGCGGGCGTATTCGGGACCGCTGGTGGTCAATGCGGCGTGGGTGTTCGATTTTGTATTCGCGGCGCTGACGGTGAGGCCCGTGGCTTTGGTGCTCCAAGTGGAGTTGTTCGGCGAGGCGTCCACGCTGTAGGTGCCGCCTTCGACGGCGCTCCATGTGAGCGTGACGTTGCCGCTGGCCGCCGCAGCACTGGTGATGGCGAGCGGGCGATTCGGGCCGCCTGCGAAGTGCGTGGTCACGCTTTCCGCGATGCTGTTCACCTTGCCGCCAGTCGGCGTGCCGTAGAACCAGCGGTTGATCATGTAGGGAAATTGCGGCGTGCCGGTAGCGCTGATGTTTAGGAAATACGCCCACGTCCCGCTGGGGAACTCCGGCGTGACGCACCAGCGCACGTTGTATTCGTTGAGATCAAAATCGGTGCCGAGCGTGTAATTGCCGCCGCCTGCCTTCACAAGGTCGCCGAGGTAGGCCCAGTCTTGGATGTAGCGGCCAAACGGATAAGTCGTGCTCACGTTTGGGCCAGCGGCGGCGGTGTTGTTGTTGTTGCGCAGCATCCACGCGGGCAATGCGCGGGTGCTGTTTGTGGTGCTGATGTTGTCCACTCCGGTCGTGGTGCCGTCACGTTTGGCAAAGCCGCCTTTCATACGCCGGACTCCGCTGTTTGCATCGAGCGCAGAACTGTATCCGTACGGGCCATAGATGGGCAGTCCGTCGAGCATCCAGCCGATAATGGGCGAGTGCGCGGCGGGCGCGAGCGTCTCGGAATACTGCTTGGTAGTGTTATTAAAAGCGACCGCATCGCCGAGCTGGTAGCGAAGCGCGATGGGGTTTGCGTGGTTGTGATACATGCCAGTGTTTTGCTGGTGCGCCATCGAGTAGTCGAAAGTGATGCCCTCATTCACATAAGCGTCGCGGTGCCATTGGCCGGTGCCCGGTCCAGCCTCCGCGCCATTGGCATAGCTGAAGCCATCCGTCGGGTCGTAAATGACGACGCCATCCACCAAGAAGCCTGCACCGGGCTGTTGCACGCCGCCGACATTCACGCCGTTGATCTGCGTTTTTGTCGTCGGGATCGTGGTCGTGGTGCGCGAGATTCGCACGATCATTCCTTGGTTTTTCGGGACGTTGATGAAGAGCTGCGACTTCGCCGCGTTGTTGTACCAAGGCCCCATGTTGTAAGTCGCGAGCGAGCCGGTGCGGACATAGACCCAGCTCGCGCTGTAATCAATTTGCGTCGGCCCCGCGTAAGTCGGCGTGGTCTGCGCCAGCGTGAACATTCCCGTCGTGCGGGTCCAAGTGGTCTTCGTCGTGCCCGCGACAGCCTCGGCGTCGGTTTCTGAAATGCGGGCGTATTTGCCTGAGTTCGCGGTGTACCACGATGAGAGCTGCGGGCTGATTGTTTGAGCCTGAGTCGGAACGAGTGATCCCGCAGTAAGAGCGGCGAAAACGAGTGAGTAGATGTAGCGCATACGCCCGAAGCTGGAGGCACCCTGTAAAGGCCGTATGTGGGGAGAAGGGGAAAGTTGTGAGCGGATTGTAAATCTCGCAGCTCTCAACCCGGACTCCGCGATTGCAGCGTCGTGGGGCACACAGTCCTCTTGCGTGAAAAAACCATACGCGAAGCGCACTTATTTCCGGTCACACGCTCTTTGGATCAGCGCTCCGTGAGGGTGCCACGCAAGAGAACTGCGTGAGCCACGTCGCGCTGCCTCGCCCCACCCTAAAGCGCGATGCCGCTGACGGACTTCGCCTGATCGCTGCCGCGCCCGTACTGGCCGGAGACTGCTTTTTTGATCGCCTTCATCTTCTCCTTCAGCCCGCCCTCGCCGTCGTAATAATTTGAGCGCGAAGTCTGCGCTGTCTCCAGCGCGGACTCGGC
>JANMLS010000166.1:0-43123 GCA_031372675.1 Verrucomicrobiaceae bacterium | reverse complement strand
GCCGAGTCCGCGCTGGAGACAGCGCAGACTTCGCGCTCAAATTATTACGACGGCGAGGGCGGGCTGAAGGAGAAGATGAAGGCGATCAAAAAAGCAGTCTCCGGCCAGTACGGGCGCGGCAGCGATCAGGCGAAGTCCGTCGCAAGCATCGCGCTGTAGGGCTTTGCCTGCCTGCCGCGATTGTCACCGCACGGTTCCTAAGATGTCAGGAATTTATAATGGCTCACCCGTAGCGACCTTCGATGTACTCGGCGGTCTTCGGGTTTCTGGGGTTGAGGAAAAGGTCTTCGGTGCGCGAGTGCTCCACGAATTCGCCCATGAGCATGAAGATGCACTCGTGCGAGGCGCGGCGGGCTTGCGCCATGTTGTGCGTGACGATGACGATGGTGTATTTGCCGGCGAGCGACCACATGAGTTCTTCGATGGCTTTGGTGCCGTTCACGTCGAGCGCGCTGCACGGCTCGTCCATGAGGATGATGCCGGGCTTGAGTGGTAAAAGGCGGGCGATGCAGAGTTTTTGCTGCTGCTCAAGCTGGAGGCCGATGGCGCGGTTGTTGAGCCGGTCTTTGAGGTCGCTCCAAAGGCCGACTTCGGTGAGCGCTTTTTCCACAGCGTCGTCGAGATCGCTTTTGCTGGGCTTGTTTTCGGCGTGGATGCGGAGGCCGAAGACGACGTTTTCATAAATGGAAATCGGCAGCGGGTTTGGCCGCTGGAAGACCATGCCGACGGCTTTGCGCAGCTCGATGAGCGAGACGTCGTCGTCGTAGATGTTTTTGTCGTGGATTTTGATTTCGCCGGTGGTGGTGACGTAGCCGTAGCGCTCGTTCACGCGATTGAAGCAGCGCAGCAGAGTCGTCTTGCCGCAACCGCTGGGGCCGATGAGCGAGGTGATCTGCCCTTTTTTGATGTCCACAGTGATGCCCTTGAGCGCCTGGAATTTTGCATACCAAAGCTTGAGGTCGCGGCAGGTGATGGCGATTTGGTCTGTCATCGGGAAAAATGGGTTTGGAAAGAGGCGCTGCAGCGAGTATGCTCGCAGCATGATTGCACAGAAACCAGAGATGGAAGCATTGCTTGCTGAACTGCTCGCCCGCCCTCGGCGAAAGATTGACCAATCGCCAGAGGCGCAACTACAGCGGCTTCGAGATTATTATATCCGGCTTGCCCAAGTCGGCGAATTTCCCGCGCCCGCAGCCGATGCTGACTCGGCAGCATTGAAAACCTATCGCCTGCTTTATGAAGAGCAGCTTGGTGACGCCAGCATCCTTGACGATATACAGCGCGCTTCACGCGGGGAATTGTAAGGTGGTTGTTTGTGTTCTCGATGCAGGGCCGCTGATTCACTTGGATGAATTGGGATTCGCTTGGCTGTTGGCGGAAATGGGGACTATTTTTTGCCCAGAGACGGTCATTGAAGAGGCTGAACGACACAGACCGGGAGTGAGTTCCCAATTGGATTTTATCCATGTCGTTGAGCCGAGGAATCGGAGTCCGAAAAATCTCAACTCCAGCGAAGGGCTTCATGCTGGTGAATTGGCGGCTTTGGCTTGGGCTGAGGAGTTTGGGGCCGATATATTTCTCACCGATGACTTGCTTGCACGCGAAGCCGCAGGCGAAATGAAAATCAAGGTCTGCGGCACGGTCGGCGTGATCTTGCAGGCCGCGAGGAAAGGTGCGCTGACGGCGGATGACGCCCGCGAGTTGTTCGGGCGCATCCCCACGCATTCGACGCTGCATGTGAAGCGTGCGCTTCTTTTGTCCGCGGTTGCTTCGCTTCGCTGAGTTCATCCGAAAATCCCGTTCACGTAGTCGTGCGTGCGTTTGTCGGCGGGGTTGTCGCCGAAGATGACTTCGGTTTTGTCGCACTCGATGATTTCGCCGTTCCACAGAAACATCGTCCGCGCTGCAAGGCGGCGGGCTTGTTGGACGAGGTTGGTGACGAGGATGATGGTCATCTCTTTTTTTAGCTCCTTGAGCACGTCTTCGATTCGCATCGTGGTGACGGGGTCAATGGCGATGCTGAATTCGTCGAGGCACAGAATCTCCGGTTGGTGTGAAAGTGCGCGGGCGATGGTGAGGCGTTGCTGTTGCCCCCCGGAGAGCTTGGTGCCGAGGCTGTCGAGGCGGTCTTTCACTTCATCCCAAAGCGCGGCTTGGGTGAGGCATTTTTCGACGAGCACATTGAGTTCGCCTTTGTTGTTCATCCCTGCGGAGCGCGGGGCGAAGGCGACGTTGTCGTAGATGCTCATCGGCAGGCCGACGGGAAGCGGGGCGACCATGCCGATTTTTCTGCGGAGCGAATAGACGTCGCGCACTTTGGTGACGTCCTCGCCGTCCACGGAGATGACGCCTTCCTGCCGCGTGCCGGAGGTGAACTCAAAGGTGCGGTTGATGGCACGGAGGAGCGTCGTTTTTCCGCTCTGCGCGGGGCCGATGATGCCGAAGATTTCGTTTGGCTCGACGTGGAAGCTGATGCCGTGGTGAACCTGCTTTTCGCCGTACCAGGTGCGAAGGTTTTGGACTTGGATTTTGCTTACCATTTTTTCCGTGAGCGCAGCCATGCACGGGCGGCGATGGCGGTGGAGTTGATGAGGATGATGGAGACGATGAGCACCGTGGCGACGGCGAAGGGGAGTTCTTTCGGTGCGCCATTCACTTGCGTGGTGACGGTGTAGAGGTGCATCGAGAGGGCCATGCACTGGTCGTTGATGCCGTATGCGAAGAAGTCGCCTTCCTGGATTTTTTTGAAGAAGACCGCCCCGGTGAACATGATGGGCACGGTCTCGCCGGCTTTGCGGCTGATTTCCAAAATGACGCCGGTGAGGATGCCGCTCACGGAGTTTGGCAGGACGACTTTCCAGATTGTCTGCCACTTCGTCGCGCCGACGTTCCAGCACGCTTCGCGAAAGCTCATCGGCACTGCGCCGAGCGCCTCGCGAGTGCTGGTGATGACGACGGGCATAGTCATCACTGCGAGCGTGAGCGAGGCGGCGAGGATGCCGCGGCCCATGTCGAAAAATAGGACAAATGCGCCCATTCCGAAAAGCGCATGGACGATGCTGGGCACGCCTGCGAGGTTGACGACGGCGAGATTGACGATGCGGGTGAACCAATTATCCCGCGTGTATTCGTTGAGATAAACGGCTGCGAGCACGCCCATCGGTGCGCTGATGCAAAGGGAGACGATGACGAGCCAGATGGTGCCGAGCAGCGCGCTCCAGATACCGCCCTGCGTCATGCCTTTGGTCGGGTTTGTGGTGAGAAAATCCCACGAGATGAGCGGCGCACCCTGGCTCACGAGATAGGCCATGATGGCGACGAGCGGGATGAGCATGAGCGCGATCATCGTCGCGAAAATCCACTTCGCGATTTTCTCGTGCTTCATTTTCCGCCGCACGGCGTCGTTGATGACGAAGGGCGCGGGTGTTTTTTCTGCGGGTGCGTTCATTTCTGTTTGCGGATGCCCTTTACCACGAGGTCGGCGACGAGATTGATGACGAAGGTGATGCTCAACAGCACAATGCCGATGAGGAAAAGGACGCGGTAATGCGGGCTGCCGACGCTGGTCTCGCCCAACTCGGATGCGATGGTCGCGGTGAGCGTGCGGCAGCTTTCAAACATCCACGCCGGATTAAATGAGCCGTCCATTTTGACGTATGGATTGTTCAGCGAGTGGCCCGTGGCCATGAGCACGCCCATCGTCTCGCCGACTGCGCGGCCCACGCCGAGGAGCACGGCGGCAAGCAGGCCGTTTTTTGCGGCTGGCATGAGCACGCGGTAAATCATCTGCCAGCGCGTCGCACCCAGCGCGACGGAGGCTTCACGGTAGCTGTCGGGCACTGCTTTCAGCGCGTCTTCGCCGATGCTGACCATGATCGGCATGGCCATGAGCGCGAGGATGATTGCGGCGTTGAGCACGTTCAGTCCCACGGGCACGTCGAACCAAGTCTGGATAAGCGGATTCACGACGGTGACCGCGATGAATCCCCACACGATGCTCGGAATTGCGGCGAGCAATTCGATGACAATTTTCAGCCACTCTTTCGTTTTCCCGGTGCAAAACTCGGAGAGGAAAACCGCACCGCCGAGCGCGAATGGAACCGCGATGAGGATAGACAGCCCGGTGACGGTGAACGTGCCGATGATGAGCAGCAGGATGCCGTATCGCTTGTTCTCCATCGAAGTGGGATACCAGTCGGAGCTTGTCAGGAATTTCCCCAGCGTGAAGTCGGTGCCTTTCTCCCACAGAATCGGCCCGCCCTCGCGGAAGACGAAAAAGAAAATGCCGAAGACGAAAATGATCGCGCTGATGCCGCAGAGGCGGATGAGCCACTCGATACCTTTTTCGGCGGCGATTGCGAATCCTGTTCTTTTAGCGCGCATTGTTTTTGGAATACGGCGGCGGCCTCTCACTGAGGACCGCCGCCGCAGAATTTTTTTTTTGCGGACTACTTACTTCGCGAGCGGGATGTAGCCTTTGTCTTTGACGAGCGCTTGTCCGTCTTTGCTGAGCACCCATTCGATGTATTTGGTGACGTGCGCCGGAGGATTTGGCGGCGTGTAAAAGAACATCGGGCGGGCGATGGGATACGTCTTGTCGAGCGTCGTTTCGATGGTCGGCTCGATGGCGGGTTCGCCTTTTTTCTTCGAGACTTTTACCATTTTCACTTTGTCCGTTTTGTAGCCAATGCCGCTGTAACCAATGGCACTTGGCGTGTTCTCGACGAGGGCGACTACGTCTTTTGAACCGCTCAGATCGCGCGAGCCTTTTTTGAAGTCCGCTTTTTTGCCGAGCACAGCTTCGCGGAAGTAGTGGTAAGTGCCGGAGTTATTCTGGCGGCTCACACGGACGATTTCATCCTGCCCGTCGGGCAGTGTGATACCGAGGTCGCTCCATTTGCTAATCGGGCCACCTTCGCGGTAGAGTTCACTAAGTTGCTCGACGCTAATTTCGTTCAGCGGATTGCTCGGGTGGACGTAAATCGCGAGCGCGTCGTAGCCGACTTTGTATTCCACAGGCTCGCCGTTGTATTTCGCTTTGGCCTTGGCAACTTCCTCGACTTCGAGGTGTCGGGAGCTGTTGGCGATGTCGCAAGAGCCGTTTAGCAGCGCCGCAACTCCAATGCCGGAGCCGCCGCCAGCGACTTCGATGGAAACACTGGTATCCGCCTTCCCATAAGCCTCAGCCCATGCCTGGGCGAGGTTCACCATCGTGTCGGAGCCGATGTTTTGGATGGATGGCTTGGCGGGCTTTTTTTCTCCGCAGGCGGTGAAAGTGATGCCTGTCGCTGCTACGAGCGCGGTGAGGATGAATTGTTTGCGTTTCATGGGTTTGTCTTGGGTTTGTGTGTTGTTGGAAAAATCAGGAGATTTTGTCACCGAGCACGCCTTCGCAGAGGTCGCTGATTTGCTCGCGCAGGAACTTGTATGCCTTCTCAAAAGCGGCCTGTTTTTCGGCAGGGTCGGCGATGGTGCTGGGGTCAATGAGGCTCCAGTCGAGGCAGATGGCTTTTGTCGGTTTTGGGAATGCGCGTTTTGCCGCCGGGTCGAGCGCGACGATGATTTGCGCAGCGTCGAGGCTGGTGAGCTGGTCGGTGCTTTTGCTTTGCGGATTGCGCGGGGCGATGCCCTTGCTTTCGAGGAATGCGAGCGTCGCTGGGTCAATCGGCTGCGGATCGAGGCCGGCACTGGCGAAGATAAATTGCGGCTGCTCAAGCTGGCTGGCGATGGCCTCGGCGAGCTGGCTGCGGCAGTGGTTGTGCTCATCAATAAACACCATGCGCCATGTGTCGCCGCCGTGCGGTTTCGGGTCTTCACCCGTCACCATGTAGATGACTTCCTCGGAGATATTCGTCGCTTGATCTGCGGTGCGCTCATAGCGGCGGGCGATGGTTTGGAGCGGGTTGGCGGCCTCCTGCGGGATTTTGCCCTCTTTTACATGCTGGAAAATATCCGCGTTGATCTGCGAGCGCAGCGTATCCGTCTCGGCCTCGCGGCGTATCACATCGCGGGCAAGCTCCACATCGCCAGTCACGAACGCTTTCACCGAATCGCGCAGCATGGGAATGGTGATTGCGGCAAGCTGCTGAAAGCGTTCCATGGGCACGGTGGCCGAGGTTTTTGTGAGTTTTACGATCTGCCGCGCGATGCTCTCCGCGTAGTCGCCGACGCGCTCCAGCTCAAGGTTCACCTTGATGGTGATGTAGGCAAATCGCAGGTTGCGGGCGACTGGCTGCTGGCGGACGAGGAACTCCAGGCAAAGGCGGTCCACTTCTTTTTCCAGTTCATCAATCCGCCGGTCGCGCAGGATGACGGAGTAGGCTTTCTTTCTATCCTGAGTCACCAGCGCACGGATGCAGGCTGTGAGCGCGTCCTCGGCGAGCTTGGCCATTTCGGATACCTTCCCGCGTATGCGAGAGATGTCCCGTTCGAGTGATTCTTCGTAATGCGATGCCATTTGCTCTAAACATTGCTACGGGTCCGTGACAGCCATGCGTCACGAATGTTGCCAGCGGGTGACAGTTAAGTAACGGAAGCGTGTCGAATGTTACGGTTGCGTGACGCCGCTCACAGCGTTCCGAGAAACTTCACCAAGTCGGCGACGCGCGGGCTTTTTGCAGTGCGCACGTAGTAGCCGCTCGTGCCCACTCCGCATTGCAGGCTCTCCGCGAGCGTGAGGCCCGCGAGACGGCCAAGGCAGAAGCCCGCATTGAAATGATCGCCCGCGCCAGTCGTGATTTTTGGCGTGCCGCAAAACGGACCCTCCACATGCGCCGAGCCGGTGGAATCGGTCGCTGCCGCAAACTGCACGGGATGGATCACCACCGTATCAATCTTCAGCTTCGCACGGATTTGCGACGATGTGTGCGCGATGGTTCCGTAGGTTTCCTCCACCGGACCAAACCCCAGAATCTCGGAAACCTGCCGCGCTTCACCGAGATTCAGACCGAGAATCACGCGGGCATGTTTTTCAAAACGGCTAATCAATTTCAGCGCATCGGCAATGTCTTTTCTGGAGCGTTTCGCGGGATCGGCGAGGTCGAAGAAAATCCATGGCTTCGGGCCTTTGAGCTTTGGCATCACGGTCGCGAGCAGCTTTTTGAAAACCTCGGAAAGGTGCATGAGCATCGTCCAATTCACCATCGCGACGAGTTTCGATGACGAGAAAAGTTTCACCATCTCCGCCTCGGAAATGTATTTCGTGAGTTGCTTCCAATTCACATCTTTCAGCCCGACGTGATTGCCGCACATCAGTTTGCCGTCGTGAAATTCATACGCATCCGTGTAGCCCGGTTCCGCGATGGAGATGACGTTTGCCCGCTTCGCAAAATCGGCAAAAACAGGATGCAGATTCGGGTTGCCGAGATTGCCGATGTAAGTGGTCGCGAAACCGAGCGCCGTGAGCGCATTCGCCATGATCGGCCCATTGCCGCCGAGCTTCACCATCTGCACCGCCAGCTCGAAATTCGCACTCACACCCGAAGCTGCCGTGATGCGCTTCGCCCAATCCACCATCGTCGTGTAGCGTTCGTATTTCGTAGGCGACTGACGCGTTTTCACGACCTCAATAATCGTATCCACAAACCCATCGAACCCGACGACCACTTTTTGCTGCGCAATGGATTTCGCCGCCGCCTTCAGCACGGCAGCGGTGGATTTGTAAAGGTTTTGTGACATGGCTACGCGGTATAGCGAACCCAACACCATCCGTCGAGTGACGAAGCCGTGACGCCGTGTCTCAATTTGGAAGCAGGAAGGCAGGAAGTGAAGAATCCACGAAAGCAAATCCTGATTTCCCCGCTTTCTGGCTTCCTCCTTTTGACCTTTTTCAAACTGAGCAACCGCCATCCGCGAACTTGCGCTCGACACACGAGCATGGGCGGGCGAGATTGTCCGTCCACTCAGGCTGGGGTGGCGAAATTGGCAGACGCGCCAGACTTAGGATCTGGTTCCGAAAGGAGTATGGGTTCAAGTCCCTTCCCCAGCACCACCCCGTTGTTCCTGAAAAGAGCCGATGTGGAGTCACGCAAAGACGCAAAGGCGCAAAGAGTTCTATTCAAATGCCCACTCCCCAGTTGATGAACCCGAATGCCGCCTTTTGAGCGCCGAAGGTGCGAGATGTGATAGCCCAGGCTGAAGCCCTGGGTAGGTGATGGAAAGAAAGCCAAGCCCTGCAAGGGCGGCACAAAAATGTCAGTCACGGTTTCGTCCCGCCCATTCAGGGCTACATCCTCTTCGTGCAGCCAACCCAAGGCTTCACCCTGGGCTATTACATTACCGGGCTTTCAGCCCTCAATCGCGGCGTCCGGGATGAACGCTTGTTTTGCAACTGCCTCTTCTTTGCGCCTTCGCGCCTTCGCGTGACCCACCGTCTCCCTTCGCACTTTTAGGATTAGTTCGCGCAATCACACCTGCTCTTCAGCATCCCAATTTAAGCTACCAAAGAACAAGGGGCAGAAAGATGTGATCTTCCTACCCCTTGGAATTTTTTAGCCATCACGCGGGATGGCCGATTGTCTGCCGGTTTAGCTTTCGCGACGGCGACGGCGCATCAGGCCGAAGACACCGAGGCCCAGAAGTGCGACCGACGATGGCTCGGGCACCACGGTCAGCACGAGGTCGGTATCGCCATTTGCCAGACTGAGCGTTCCCAAGAACATTCCGCCCGCAAACGACCCAGTAAGGTCGCCGGAGTCCAGCGAACCTGTAATTGCGTTTTCCGTCTCAAACAGTGTGTAGGTTCCTGCTACAAGCCCGCCGGAATTACTGAATGCAAACTCGCTGAATCCAAGCGTGCCAGTGCCGATGCTCAACGTGCCTGCTGTCAGGTCCACAAGGTCTGAACTCGTTCCAAGCTCAAACACCAAGCTACTCGCAGTATTCACCGCGCTGATGTCGAGGCTGCTGCTGAAGAACAACGTGCCGGGCGATGCACCGGGCGAGAGCTTGCCCCCGTTTGCCACTGTCGTAGCGCCACCGACTGTTCCAGTGCCTCCAAGCGTGCCACCGTTGTTGACTGCCACTGCGCTGCTTCCGCTGAGGGAGCCGGAGACTAGGAGTGTTCCGCCATTGACAGTGGTCGCGCCAGTGTAGGCGTTGGTGCCGGACAGCTCCCAAGTGGCCGCCCCGGCCTTGGTGATGGAGACAGTGCCGCCAGTGCCGGTATCGTTGTTCACAATGTCACCCACGATCTCATTGACTGCGCCCGAGTAGGCGCCGCCAAGGGTGAGGTTACGAGCGGCTGTGACCCCAGCCACAGCGGTATTGAAAGTGGCCGCTGTGAAGTTGAGTGCTCCAGCTCCGTCGTTGTTGAGCACGCCGCCGCCGGTGTCGCCAACGGTGCCGGAACCAACGCGGATGGAGCGAGTGGCATCATCACCCGAGCCGGTGTAAACCAGCGTGCCGGTGGTGCTTCCAGATCCTAACGCGATGAGCGTTCCCGCTCCGACGGCACTGTTCGTTCCGGAATCCTTGATGCTGTTGACCTTGAGAGTGCCGTTCGTAACATTTACAGCACCTGTGTAGCTGCTGGTGCCGTTCAGCACCCATGTGCCAACTCCGCTCTTGGTGACGGCTACGGTTCCAGTATTATTGATAATGGCTCCGGTGATTGTGTTGTCACCTGTGTTCGAGCCGCCCAAAGTGACGCCACGGCTGGTAGATGCCGCGGAAGCGACATTGAAGGCCGCGTTGGAGAAGGTCAGCGTGTGAGATGAACTTACACTGTTGTTGTTGATGATCGATCCACCCGAGCCGTTCGCGGCACTGCCGATCTGTATTTGGCGGTCGGTCGAGGAGGCGGAGGTTCCGATGTAGTCGAGGGTAGAGGGGCGCGATACG
The DNA here is from genome assembly GCA_031372675.1 of Verrucomicrobiaceae bacterium. Classification (GTDB taxonomy): domain Bacteria; phylum Verrucomicrobiota; class Verrucomicrobiia; order Chthoniobacterales; family Chthoniobacteraceae; genus SXWH01. The sequence goes on along the minus strand of JANMLS010000166.1, from coordinate 33,283 downwards.
GAACCAAGCTGGATCAGACCGAGGGGGGCTGTGGTGGGTGCGCCGAGCGAACTGTTCTGGCTCAGATCAGCCAGCTTGCTGACTTGGATCGTCAGGCTGCTGCCCACGTCGTTGCCAACGACGGTCTTGCCGCTGTAGGAGTTGTTTTCGTTTGTGAGAACCAAGCGCCCGTTGCCGCCGAGGGTGATGTTGAAATCGCTGACGCCGTCCGAGATGACACCGCCGAAGAACAGGCTACTGGCGGAAACCACAATGGAACGATTACCGCCCATGGTCACCGCGCCGGTGCCGAGGTTCAGGCTGTTGCTGCCGGTGAAGGTGGCGTCGCCGTTCCAGGCGATGGCATTGTTATTGGCGTTGGTGATGCCCACTCCCCCCGAGGTGTTGAAGGTGCCGGCTCCGATCGTGAAGGTGCCGGTGCCGAGGGCGCCGGCGTGGCCAATGTTGAGTGTCCCCGCGGTGAGTGTGGTTCCGCCGCTATGAGTGTTGTTCCCGCCGAGTATCCAGGTGCCAGCGTCGTTTTTAACAACTGTGACCGTACCGCCATTATCGCCGTTGCTGATCACACCGTTGAAGGCATTGGCACCTGTATTGCTTCCTCTCAAAACCAGACTGCGTCCTTGGTTAGAAAGGAACGAGTAAGCCGTGTTGATGATCCAGGTATTCGCTGCAAGCGCACTGTCGTTGAACAGGTTGGTATTTGCGGCAGTGTTGTTACCCCCTGTGGCCGGGAGGGTTTCAATCCGGCGATTGTTGAACACGAGCGGAGCACTGCCATTGAACTTCATGGTTGTGTCTTGACCGCTGTCAGTACTATTCCCACCGAACTGAAGGGCTGAGCCAACCGCGTCGCCAATGCTGGAGAATTGGATAATGGGTCTGATGTTAGTGCCGCCGCCCATTTGTGCCACAACATTTCCAGTGAACCCACTGGCATTGCCGAGGTTCGTGGTTGCGCTGTTTGTTGCGCTCGCTGCGTAAAGCAGCGTTCCAGAACCCGATGTCGTGGTGAAGTTGTAACCCTGTGAAAGTAACGTTGCCACAGCTCCCTCGCCGACGGTGAGGGAGTCCAAGCTGGTGCCACTGAAACCACTCAGCGTGCCAGTTCCGTTGACGGTGATATTTCTGCTGCCAGCCAAGCCCAAATTGGTATTGGCAGTCCATGTCAGTGTGCCCGCATTGACCACAGTGCCGCCGGAGTAGTTGCTGGTGATGGAGCTCAGGGTAAGCGTGCCGAGGCCGTCTTTGACAACGGTGACGTTACCGCCGTTATTATTGATCGGAGCGGAAATGGTGACTGCGCCGCCGGAAGTGGCGTTGCCGGCGTTGATGTGGAGGTTTCCGCCGCCGGTGGGAGTGGTCAAAGCTCCAGTTCCCGTGGCAGCCACGGTGAGCAGGGTGGCCGCGCCGTTCAGCAGACCTTTGGTTTCCAGATTCGCTCCGGTGGCCACTGTCAGCGTGGCGGTCGTTGCCGAGTTGCGGAGGGCGGTGATGGTGCGGGTTCCCGCGAGCGTCTGGGTCACCACGTTGTTGTTGTAGGCGTCCGTTGCGACAGTCCAGCCGGCTTCACCACCTGCAACAAGCGTTGCATTGGCAGGGAGAACATTGCCGCTTGCGTCGTAAATCGCGTAGTCGAAAGCACCCGCAGTATTACCTGCATAGGCCCACGGGGCGATGATCCGGCCAGCGGTCGTTGCAGTAGCTCCTGTGACTTGCATGATGTTCTTGGTCGCGCTAAGCCCTGAATTAGAGCCGAAGAAAACCGAAGAAGTGTTGGTAGCGCCGGTGCGGGTGAGACCGCTGAGGGTCAGCGTCTGGCTGCCGGCACTGGCGCTTTGCGTGTTTGAGAAAACGAAGTTCATCTGACCGCGGGTGAGAGCGACGGAACCGATCGTTTCCGCATAGACGTTGGGACCGGCGGTGTTGGCGAGGGTAATGTTGCCGCCATTGGTGGTGATGGCCGCGTTGCTGATTCGGTTGTTCTCAACCGCAGTGGCAGCGGTGTTTGTGAGGGTGATATTCCCGGAGTTGAGGGTGATACCAGTGGTGCTGTTAAGGCCTTGGTTCAAGCCTGAGAGAGCCAAGGTTTTATTATTGCCAATGGTCGTTGTGCCGCCCCAACCACCCGTGGAGGTGCCGTTGAGGGTGAGAGTGCCGCCGGTGGCCGAATTGGCTCCGGTGAGGATCACGTTCGCTGTCGCTCCCCCTGCGACTGTTCCCGTGATTGTAGCAGCGGTAGCACCGGTGCTGTTGAGTTTGACCGTATTGTCGCCAGCGCCGAAGGTGAGCGTGTTGGGGCTGGTGGCGGTAATAACGTAGCCCGTGGTGTAGAAGGTGAGACCGCCTACCGTCATCGGTTCGGTGAGCGCGACAGTACCTACGGTGCTGCCAAAGACTGCGGTGTCGAGGTTGGCGTTGTTCCAAGCGACATCGCCGCCCGCCAGAGAGGTGTCCCAGTTTGTGAGGGAAGTGTTCCAGTTACCATTTCCGCCGGTGGGTCCACCGGCTGGGGTTAAACCATCCCAATAAAGATTTGCAGCAGAAGACGCGTTGGTGAGCGCGAGGCTGACTAATGCTGCGATGGATGTGGTGAGGATGTTTTGACGGGATTTGCGAGTGTTCATGTTTAGATGGGTGTGTTCTTTTGAATGGGAGATTTCACGATATTGCTGTGTTTATTTCGGTGTGCAACGGATTTTTACAGAACTTTTACTTATTCTGGAGTGTTCGCAAACGACGCTGTTCAGGCGGCGGGACGTTGGAAAATGGCCAGCCAGTTGTTGAATGGCGTGCGGCCCCAGAGTGGGCGGATGGTGCCGCGCAGGCCGCAGGCTTCGAGCGTGGCGGCGAGTGTGTCAGGGCGCGGATAGGTGATGGGCGCAGCTTTCATCCAGAAGCAGCACGCGGCAAACCAATCAGCGATTCGCGTGAGTTGGAAGCGCCAGCCGGGTGCGTTCATGCCGGTGCGGATGACGAGTTTTCCGCCCGGCGCGACACGGGCGGCGGCTTCGCGGAGCAGCGCGGCCTGGGCCTCGGTGCTCATGTATTGGAGGATGTCGAGGATGGTGACGCTGCCGGAATGCGCGGGGAGTCCGTGGCGGGCGTCGCTGGTTTCAAAGACGAGATCGGGGGCGTGGGCGGCGGCGATTTTTTGGGCGACGGTGATTTTTGAGGCGTCGTAATCGAGGCCGCGCATGGGGAATTTGCAGCCGCGCTCGCGGAGGTAAAAGGAGTTCAGCCCCATGCCGCAGCCGATGTCGAGAAGCGGGGCGTCGGTGTCTGCGAGCGCGTGGAAAACGGCGTCGTAGAGCGGGTCGGTGGCGAATTTGCAGAGCGTGTAATAACGCGGGTTCCAGCGCGGGAAGCGGTGTGCGAGTTTGCGGATGTCCACAGGAGGCGTGTTCATTTTGCGGCGTCCTTTTTTTGCCGGAGCGGGAAGCACGCTGCGCCGATTGCGGCCCACAGTGCGAGGATGGCGAGGCCGGTGAGCGAGGCTTTTACCGAGAGTGCGCGGGGGACGGCGTACCATTGGAAAAGGAGCAGCTCGATGGATTTTTCGCGCACGCCGAGGCCAGCGATGCTCACGGGCAGCGCGGCGATGGTGTCGGCAATGACGAATCCCGCGAAGAGGCCGAATGGGTTTGCGGGGAGCGCCAGCGCGTTTGCGGCGCACCAGAAGATACCGTGGTAAGCGAGCAGGAGAGGGACGGAGAGGAGCATCGCGCGACCTGCGCCGGGCGAAAAGAGCTTCGCTTTCACGTAGCCAAGAATGCGCGAGTGCAGATCGGGCCGGAAGAACCTCAGCAGCAGCCCCGTTCCCAAAAACAGCGCGGCGGAAATTGCGATGGTCATCATGGAAGCGCGGTTCATTTCCGCAGAAATCCCGATGCCGCCGACGATGAGCGCGGCGAGGATGAGCATGACGGGAATCGAGCTGACATGGTCCAGCGCGACGGATGCAAGCAGTGCGCGCTTCCTCTCCGGGAGCTGCCGCGAAGCCAGCGCGACGCGGACGGCGTCATCGCCGAGCGCGCCCACGGAGAGAAGGCCGGCGGCGTTTCCAGCGAGCGAGATTCGCAGTGTGGTGGAAAACGGAAGCTCGCACTCGCACGCCCGCAAACACGCCTGCCAGCGCAACGCAGCGAGCATCGCCGCCGCGCCGCCGCAAAATACGCCTGCAACCAGCCACCAAGGTTTTTGGAAATGTGCCGAGCGCAAACCTTCGCGCACTTCCTCGTGTGAAAAGACCCACCAAAGCAGGGCTGCGGTAACGACCACACGGAGCACCGTAATCACTGCGGCGCGTGTGCTCATTGCGATTTATTCTGCTGCTGGCGGATCATTGTGAGCGCACATCGTTCCGGTGGGCGGCATGATTTGCCAAGCTTTTCCCAAGATGGCAGATGATTAACAGCAGAATATGCCGAGGTTGGACTCTGGTATCATCAGAACAGTGAACTATGTGGAGTCTGCAAATCCGAAGATGATACTTGCGCGGAAATATTATGGGTCGCGCGACGTAATATCAGAAATCGAAAATATCGCCCAGAAAGCCGCGCTTCTTCTTTTTAGGGTCGTATTCGCGGCGGTAGGCATCGTCATCGTCGTGGCGATCGTTTTCGCGTTCCCGCGATGCCACGGGAGTGACAGGGGGCGCTGTGCGCTCTATGATTTTATCGAGTTCGCCACGATCCAGCCAGACGCCGCGGCACTGCGGACAGAAGTCAATTTCGACCCCTTGGCGGTCGGTCATAGAAAGGGCAACGTTACATTTTGGACAGTTCATGAGCCTGCATTTAGCTAGGATTTTGGGAATGGCATCTTTTAGAGGAAATTTCCATCTTACAGCCCTGATAGAACGACAGTATAAAGTCGTGGCCATGACATCTTTTGAGCTTCGCTCTTGCCGATGGCAGGCTTTGGAAAATACGCTCGCAACATGAAGATTCTTATTACCGGCGGTGCCGGATTCATCGGCTCTCATTTTGTCGAACGCTGTTTGAAGCTCGGGCACGGCGTGGATGTGGTGGACGAATTCAACGATTTCTACGACCCCGCCATTAAGCGCGCGAATGTCGCGGCGTTTGCCAAGGATGCGGCGGTTCACGAGCTGGATATTCGCAATGCCGACGCGATGCTGCGGCTGGTGAAAGAAGGACGCTACGACAGCATCGTGCATCTCGCAGCGCGGGCTGGCGTGCGGCCTTCCATCAAGGACCCGCGCCTTTATGTGGAGACGAATATCCTCGGCACGCTCAATCTTTTGGAGGCCGCGAAACAGGCGAATGTGCCGCGTTTTATCTGCGCGAGCAGCAGCAGTGTGTACGGGGTTTTGAAAACGCTGCCCTTTCGCGAAGACCTCGCGCTCACGCAGACGATCTCGCCTTACGCGGCGACGAAACTCGCGGGCGAGCAGGTGTGTTCAAACTTCAGCCATCTCTACGGAATGCGGACGATCAACCTCCGCTTTTTCACCGTCTATGGCCCACGTCAGCGACCTGATCTCGCGATTCATTCGTTCTCGCGGGCGATTTGGGAAGGCCGCTCGATTCAGCAATTCGGCGACGGCACGACGCGGCGCGACTACACGTATGTGGACGACATCATGCAGGGAATGGAAGCGTGCCTCGGCTACGAAGGGCAGCTCTGCGACGTGTTCAATCTCGGCGAAAGCCAGACGACCACGTTGAGCGAACTCATCGCCACGATTGAGGCGTCGCTGGGCAAAAAAGCGGTCATTCAAAAAATGGGCGAGCAGCCCGGTGATGTGCCGGTGACTTATGCGGATATTTCCAAAGCCCGTGCGCTTCTCGGCTATAACCCCCACACGAAAATCGCCGACGGTATCCCGAAGTTTGCGGAGTGGTTTAAGACGACGGTGAAGTAGGCGCACCGTGCGCAGATTGGAGGAGCAAGTGCGCCCTTGACGGTGAGGCGAACAGGCATCTTCGTATGAAGGTGCAATACTTGCTCCCAAAACATTCCATGCTCCGTTTCCTGCCCTGCGTTGGTGCGCTTTTTTTCACCGCGACTGCTGCATTCGCACAAGTTGTTCTCAACGAGATTCACTACCACCCGGTCGAGCGTCCGGCGTTTGATGCGAGCGGCAATGCCATCTACCAAGGCACGGCCACCATCGCGGATCTTAGCGACGATGTGCATGAATTTGTGGAGCTTTTCAACACGGGCGGAAGCGCGGTGAGTCTCACGGGATGCAGACTCGCGGGCGGCGTGGATTTTTCCTTCGCGAGCGGCGCGAGCATTCCAGCGGGCGGTTATCTTGTGGTTGCGAAAAACCCGGCGCGAATCCAGACGGTGTACGGCATTTCGGGAGTGCTCGGTCCTTTTACCGGCAAGCTGGGAAATGGCGGCGATACGGTGAAGCTCGTGAACGCGACGGGCGCGGAACTCGATGCGGTGAGCTATGGCGGTAATTTCCCGTGGGCGATTTCGGCGAATGCTTTTGGTGTGGATGCGGATTTTCTAGGCGTGAGTCTTTCTGCTTATCAATACAAGGGCCGCTCGCTCCAGCGCGTGAGCGCGACGGCTTCGCCAAATGATCCGGCAAACTGGCTGGCGGTGCGGCCCGCGATTGGCATCACGACTTTTGCCGATCTGCCGACACCGGGCGCGGCAAACATCGTCACGCGCTCGGTGCCGAAGCCCGCCGTTGTCGAGCGGCTTGTCACGCAGGTTTCGGATGGCGCGACGATTATTCGCACGGGGCAGGGTGTGAAAATCACGGCGACTTTTTCCAGCACCGCGACGCTCTCGAATGTGCAGGTGGAATACTTCGTGGAAAACATGAACGCATTTGGCGAAACGCGGAACACGGTGACGATGACGGCGGGCGCAAACAATCAGTTCACCGCCACGCTTCCGGCGCAGACGGATCGCACGATTGTGCGCTGGCGCATCAATGCGAATCGCGGCGATGGGCTGGAGCTTGTGCTCCCGCGTGCCGATGATCCCGCCGTGGTGCAAGTCGGTGCGCCTTCGTATTCCGCAACGCCAGACGCTCCGAACGCGATGTCGAGAATACCCGCGCCGCGCGAGGCGTGGCTGACTTATTTCGTCACGCCAACTCGCAGCTCGCTAAAGCCAGTCATTGATGTGCTCGTTTCCGCGACCGGAAGTTCAGCCCAGTTCGATGGACTCAACGGGCTGCAAGCGTTGGCCTACAATATCCAAGGCTCGCCGAAGCGCACCACGGACCAAACCACAACGAGCAGCTACCCTCGCGAAACGCCGTATGTCCTCGCGACGGATCGCATTTGGAACGACATAGTGCCGGGAGTTTTTGCAAAGGATGGCGTCGCCTACGACATAAACATTCGTTACCACGGCAGCCGCTACAACCGCAGCCCGGCTCGCAAATCGTTCAAGGTTTTCTTCCCGGAATATCAGCCCTACACGGATGTGAACGGCTTCCCCGTCACATCGGTTTTCGAGACGGATAAAGGCGATAGTTTTTCTACCGCGCACGGTCTTTTCCAGCTCGCGAATCTTCCGCTTTCTCCGGTGCGGTATGTGGACTGGTATTTCAACAGCGACGGCGTCGTCGTCCGCCTCGAACAAGGCGAATACAACGGCGAGTTGCTCGATAATTACCACGAGAAAATGCAGCGCCTCACGCCCGGCTCTGTGAAAGAGGACAGAGGCGAATTTTACAAATCCGTCGGCTACCTCGCGTCGTCCAATACTGGCGGCGAAGGGCCTTATGGCAGCGGGAATGGCTGGCGGCTCCCGGCCTCCGGTTTCTGGACGGAGCTTCAGCGATTTGAATTCACGTTCGGTTTGCAGAATCACCAGTGGAAAGGAGCGAAGCCGATCATGGATTTGGTCAACAGCATGTGGGACGCGCGCGGCGACGTTCACACCGCGCCTGCGCCAAATCTTGTGAATACGAAAGCGTGGTTTCAGGCGAATTGGGATGTGGAGTCCGAGCTGACATCGCTTGCGCTTGGGAACTGGTTCGCACCTTATGACGACACGACTCAGAATCACTATCTCTGGCGGCGCACGAATGGGAAATGGGCGCGGCTGCTTTGGGATTTCGACGGCATGTACGGCGCGGTCAGTGCCGGGGGCGGTGCGACTGGCTCGTTTTACCACGGCGAAGTCGGCGCGACATCGAACAACAGCCGTGGCCCGAACTACTTCGTTGATTCATTTTTGAAATGCTTCCGCCCCGAATTCAACCAGCGCATGTGGGAACTGAATAACACGCTGCTCGATCCCGAAAACCTCCAGACGCTCACTTACATCAACAACCTCGGAGCGGCGGTGGACTACTTCACTTACATCAACTCCCTCGGCGGCGGCTTTGCGATTGCGCGCTTCGATCATGTGAACAGCACGCTCGGGCTTGGCGCTTACTACAAGCCGACGCGCCCCACGAATACTGCGCCTACGAATGGAACCGCCGTGCTTCCCGGCGCGAGTCTCACCGGCTCCACTTATGGCTACAACGCCGCCTACACACATGCTGCCGCGCCCTCCGTCAGCCCGCACACGAAGTCGAAATGGGAAATCCGCACTGCTGCGGGCACGTATGATAATCCGATCTACATCGCCACGCTCACGACGAATCTCACCGCGCTGCCGATTCCATTTGGCCAGCTTACTTTCGGGCAGACTTATTTTTGGCGGGTGACTTACTACGACGCTCTCGGACATCCCTCGATCACCTCCGCAGAGACTTCATTTTCCTACGGCCCAAGCTCCGTCACTGCGGGAAATGTTTCGCTTAACGAAGTGATGGCCGACAACAAAAGCGCCGTCATCAACGGCGGTGCTTACGCGGATTACGTGGAGCTTAAAAACAACACTGGCTCGGCTGTGAACATCACCGGCTGGAGCCTCACGGACGACGAACTTCTGCCGAATAAATATGTTTTTCCCGCGACGACAACGATCCCGGCAAACAGCCATCTCATCGTGTGGTGCGACAATAATCTCACGCTCCCCGGCCTTCATGCGGGCTTTGAGTTGAGCCGCAACGGGCAGCGCGTAATCCTCATCCAGAGCGGGACGGTGAAGGACGCGATCACTTTTGGTCCGCAGTTGACGAATGTGCCGATTGGTCGAGTCGCAGACGGCACGGGCGCATGGACGCTTGTGAATCCGAGTGCTGGTGCCGTGAACACCGCACGCTCATTCAGCACCTCGGCGGTGAATATAAAATTCAACGAATGGATGGCCGACCCCGCGAGCGGCGAAGACTGGTTTGAGTTATTCAATCCCGACGTTTCCACCGTCTCACTCGCAAATCTCTGGCTCAGTGACACACCCGCCACGCCAAAGATTACACAAATCCCCGCGCTCACTTTCATCGGCACGAAAAACTTCACCAAATTCAAAGCTGATGGCTCTGCGGGCGGATTTGACAGCGCAAATTTCAAGCTCTCCAGCGGCGGCGACAGTCTCATCCTCTCCACCAGCGACGGCCTCTTTACGCTGGCCTCCACAAGTTTCGGCCTCCAGCAACGCGCCGTCTCGCAGGGCCGTTTCCCCAATGGCTCCGCGAGCATCGTCGCCTTCCCGCAATCCGCTTCGCCGGAGTACAGCAACTGGCTGCCCGCGCCCGTCGTCATCAACGAAGCGCTCACAAATTCCATCACCCCACTCGAAGACATCATCGAACTTCACAATCCCACCGCGAGCACTGTGGACGTGAGTGGCTGGTGGATCAGCGACGACCGTACAGCGCTGCAAAAATTCCAGATTCCCGCAGCGACCACGATCCCCGCCGGTGGCTTCCGCACTTTTTCCGAGAGCCAATTTAACATCGGCGCAAACGCATTTTCGCTCTCATCGCTCGGCGAAGAAATCGTCATCACCGCCGTGGATGGTGTGGGCGCCGAGACTGGCTACCGAGCGCAAGTGAGCTTCGGTGCTGCTGCGGATAACGTGTCCTTTGGCCGCGTAGCCACGGGCGGAAAAGCGGAGTTCTGGCCGCTCGTTGGGCGCACTTTTGGGAGCGCAAATGCGGCATCTTTGATTGGGCCGGTCGTCGTCAATGAAGTCCACTACCACCCGCCCGATCTCGTCGGTCCGACAGACAACGTGCGCGACGAATTTGTGGAACTTCACAACATCACGACCAGCAGCGTGGGCCTCGCTGGGTGGAGGTTGAAAGGCGATAGCGATTTCACTTTCGCCGCAGGCACTGTACTGCGACCCGGCGATTACATCCTCGTTGTCGGCTTCAATCCCGCGACCGACACCGCTTCGCTAAATGCCTTCCGCGCCGCCCTCAATGTGCCTGTCTCCGTGCCGATTTACGGGCCATTTACACCCAAGCTCGCAAACAACACTGCGAGCGTGGAAATCGCATTTCCCGGCACCATCGTCGGCACCGTCACGCCCTTCATCAATGCGGATAAAGTCGAATATGCAGACTTCGCGCCGTGGCCACTCAGCGCAGATGGCGGAGGCGCGTCGCTCCAGCGCATCAGCCGCGCTTTGATCGGAAATGACGTGAGCAACTGGCAGGCTTCCACGCCCACTCCCGGCACCATGAACAGCGGACAGAGTGCAATCCTCGACAACGATGGCGATGCCATGCCCAACGCCTGGGAGACGCTCTACGGCCTTGATCCCTTCAACGCCGCCGATGCCGCAGGCGACTTGGATAATGATACCACGAACAACGTGACCGAATACCTCGCCGGCACTGCGCCAAACAACGCAGCCGACCGCTTTATCGGCAATGTCACTAAAAACACAGGCGGCGGATTCCGCGTGAATTTCACGGCGAAAGCAGGCCGCAGCTACACCATCCAATACAAAGCAGCACTCTCCGATTCCACTTGGAGCAAGCTCACGGACATCGCCGCGCCGGGCAGCGACACCGCCGTGAGCCACCTGGATTCCACAATGCTAAACTCCCGCTTCTACCGCATCATCACGCCGCAGCAGCCATAATTTTTCTATGAAAGGGAATCCCCTTTCGCCGCGCACCGGATTGCGATACAAGACCCGCGTATGAACGACGAAGCACTCACCGCAGCGGCAAAAGAAGCGCGTCTCAAAGCCTACGCGCCCTACTCGCATTTCCAGGTAGGTGCTGCGCTGGAGTGTGCCGACGGGACGGTTTTCACCGGCTGCAATGTGGAAAACCTTTCTTTCGGCCTCACGATTTGCGCCGAGCGGGTGGCTTTCGGGGCGGCGGTCGCCGCAGGCCGTCGGTCCTTTCGGCGGATCGTGGTTTGTGCGGATTCTAAAGAACCGGTAACACCCTGCGGCGCGTGTCGGCAGGTCATGGCGGAGTTTTGTGAGGATTTGGATGTGACGAGCGTAAATCTTTCAGCCGAGACGGTTTCAATGAAATTATCGGTTCTTCTTCCCCGGGCGAAGGCGGGTATTCTTGGATAAATAATTGTAGGATAGCTACTTATGTTTATTTATCCAAAGACCTACGATGTCATCGTGATCGGTGCCGGACACGCCGGAATCGAAGCTGCGGCTGCGGCGGCCCGTCTCGGATGCGAGACTGTGATGCTCACGCAGAGCCTCGACACGATTGGCCAGATGTCCTGCAATCCTGCGATTGGTGGTCAGGCAAAAGGGCAGATGGTTCGCGAGATTGATGCGCTTGGCGGAATCATGGGCCTAAATACCGACGCCACAGCGATTCAGTTTCGGATGCTGAACGGCTCGCGTGGTCCAAGCGTCCGCTCCCCTCGTGCGCAGTGCGACAAAAAGGCGTATCAATTTCGCGCCAAAGTAGAGCTAGAGCGCACGGAGCATCTCGACATTAAGCAAGGCAATGTCACTCGGATTCTTGTGAACGATGACGGTGCTTGTGGCGTGCAGACCAATCTTGGGCTTCAACTGAATGGGCGTTCTGTGGTGGTGACGACGGGGACTTTCATGCGTGGTCTGCTTCACGTTGGATTGCAAAATCAGGCAGGCGGTCGTCTTGGCGACACGGTTTCGACCCTGAGCGATTGCCTGAAAGAATTGGGCTTTGAAGTCGGGCGTTTCAAGACTGGGACTCCTTGCCGCCTGAATGGTCGGACGGTTGATTTTTCAAAGTGCGAGCGACAGGACGGCGACGATCCCGCGCTGCCATTCAGCTACATGCCAGAGCGAATCAATAAAGGGCGCGATGACATTTTTACGCTGAATGAAATGCGCGACGGGAAGTTCCATGTGGAACAAATCCCGTGCTGGATCACGCATACCAACGCAAGCACCCACGATATAATCCGCTCGAACCTCGATAAGTCCCCACTTTATTCAGGAAAAATCGAAGGCGTTGGCCCGCGCTACTGTCCTTCGATTGAGGACAAAGTTGTGAAGTTTGCTGACAAGGAAAGGCACCAGCTTTTTCTCGAACCCGAAGGACGCCATACGGAGGAATACTACGTAAACGGCGTTTCGACCAGCTTGCCGATGGAGGTGCAGTACGCGTTCTTGAAAACCATTCCAGGGCTAGAAAACGCCGACATTATTCGCCCTGGCTACGCCGTGGAATACGACTACTGCCCGCCGACCCAGCTTCATCACACCTTAGAAACAAAGCGTGTTCCCGGCCTGTATTTTGCGGGTCAAATCAATGGAACTTCTGGATACGAAGAGGCCGGTGCGCAGGGATTGGTTGCTGGCGCAAATGCGGCGCTCAAGGTTCTCGGAAAACCTAAATTAGTCCTTACGCGAGGTCAGGCTTACATTGGCGTAATGGTGGATGATTTGGTGACAAAAGGAGTCATCGAACCTTATCGGATGTTCACCAGCCGCGCGGAACACCGTCTGATTCTGCGTCAAGACAACGCCGATATTCGTCTCACGCCTATCGCCGGTAAACTAGGGATGGCAGATCAGCAGCGAGCGGCAAAAGTAAATGCAAAGCTGGAGAGTTTGTCGCGCCTTCGCGAATACATCACCTCCACATCTTATGCCGGAATGCGCCTCCTGCCTTGGCTCCGAGTCGTGGAGAACACGCCATCCATGCTTCCCGAAGAACATCGCTCCAAGTTCCACATGGAACACTGGGAGGCACTGGAAATCGAAGTAAAGCACGCCGGATACATACAGCGCCAAGAAGCCGCGATTCAAAAACTCCACGATTCAGAGGATCGCAGAATCCCTGAATCCTTCGACTTCAATGCCTTGAATGGACTGCGAATAGAAGCCCGTCAAAAGCTTGCTGCAATGAAGCCAAGGACTCTTGGTGAAGCTGCAAGAATCAGCGGAGTCACGCCATCGGATATGGCGTTGTTGCAAATTGCTTTGAGGTAGAAGTTTTGTAAGCTCAAAGGCTCTAATTCTGCGCCAGAAGCTCGGCTTCATAACAGCCCGTCGAAAGAGCAAGGATGCCCATGTTTTTAACCGCAGATTTCGCAGATGACGCAGATTGGCTTTCTGAAGAATCTGCGAAATCTGCGAAATCTGCGGTTAAAAATGCCTGTGTAAACTTTTGTCAGATGCTCTAACCATAGCGACCATTGGAAACCAGGTTCGTGCCACGCGGAAAATATCACACTTCCCGTAAATAATTGAATTTATGAGACTAATGGATTTTCAGGTGATCATAAAATGCTTTTGACTGAATTCCGCCGCTTGAACGTCCAGCCCGCATTGCGGAGCGACCTCGCAATGGCACTGCGAAGCTCCTGCGTGGAAACCCGCGCTTCCATTCGCCAAGCCCGCGACGTGCGCCCCGCCTTCAAGTCCAATGAACACGAACACCGCTTTTCGTCCGTAGATTGCGCGGATTTTCGCAGATGATACGGGCACACTTTCTGCACAGTCTGCGGGCAGCAAACGCGGCGTTCGGGTCAAGTCGCCTGCACCCTTTTCCTAATTATCCAAAAACCGTATATGAAACCGAAGTCTCACGCGAATGCGCAAACTGAAACGCAAACACACGCGCTTACTCGGTTTATCAACAGGCCATTCCGTACAAATGCTGCTTACTAAATAATCATGACAAAAATTACCGCGCACCGCTTGCAAAGGGAGATAATGTTCATAAAGTGCGTTACCTTCATGAATTTCCGACTGCTCCTCGCCTTTGTTTTGCTCAGTTTTGCTCATCGGGCTTTGGCGGTGCCATTCTTAAAAAACATTCAGCTTTCGACGTACGAATACTACAACGAAACCATGAGGGTTCTTGTTCCGGGTGATGACCCTACGCTGGTTGCTTCGTATCGCTTCACTATTGATATTACCGCATCCATTGAGGCTTCCGAGGCGGCGTTGTTTGATGAAGATACGATTTATGATTTTCGCGTGGGTGACTTTTCGTTCACCGGGCAGATTGGGGACGATGCGGAATTTGACTCCACGGTGGCGGGCAAAAATCAGAGCGCGAGTTTCGACTTCAATGTGTTTGACGTGAACACCGAGGAGTTCCGGTTTGGCAGAGTTACCTTCAACTGGTCCACGCTCACTACGCTTAAAATTCTGGTAGTTTTCAACACTACGACGCCAGACGAAGGAACGCGGTATTTCGACGCTTTCGGGCAGCCCGACTACGTTTTATGGGCCTATCGGAATGCTATTTCTGAAGCCCCATTAGATGAAATCAACGAAACGGATTCTGCGGAACTGAGCTTTGGTAATTACACTCAGGCACCTCTCACTTATTTTGCGCATGGAACTTCATCATTGATTGGTGATGATTCGCTGATTCGTGTTGAGCTTCGAGGCGGAACGGATTCGGTATTCCCGACTTCATCCATCACAAGTCCGGCTTCTTCAGCCACCGAAGTCGTGAGTTCCCCGTTGATTCTCGAAGGCAAAACGGCTGATAAGTATCGCGTGGGGCTAAATGGCAACACGGTGACTTTCTCCACGCAAGTGCCGCCCATTGTGCAGTATATCCTTGCCGACTCCGATATACTTCCGGCCAATCCTGTATGGCTTTCTACCAATATCAGCGCGGTGCCGGATGCAAATGGGAACTGGAGCTGGCAAACGCCCGGCCCGGTAAATCTTTTCCCCGGCAACAATTACCTTTTCACACGAATCACGGATTGGGAGGGCAATGTATTGCTGCCTGCTTACCGCAAATTCCGGTTTGCTACGCGAGGGTTGCTCACGTTGACCGGCGCTTCCGTGGGCTTCCCGGTGGGCGATAATGGCAAGACCATCGGCACAGTCACCGGTTCTGGTGCGCTTTTTCGGAATCCCAAAAAGATCAGCGTCATCGCCAACGCCTCGCCTTCCCCGCTTTCCGATTCTCGCAACAATGTCGATGCTGGCACCGTTGGTACCGTCATTGCAAAGCCCGGCGCGACTGCGATTTTCGACGGATGGACTGCAAAAGTGGAGAATGTTGCTTTTGCCTTGGACCCCGTCGAAGCGGGCAAGGAAAAATACACTTTTTTCTCCCGCCCAAAACTGACGCTCATCGGCAATTTCGTGCCCAATCCTTTCCTCCTCGGTGGGCCGGGCAGCTATTTTGGCATCACAGACGGCAGCTACGGGGATCTCGGAACATTCAGCGGCACCCTCTCTAAAACCGGTTCATTTACAGGGAAGTTCAAAATCGGAAAGTTAGCCATTCCAGTAAAAGGCAAGTTCCTCGGCAGCGGCGTATTTAACGGAAAAGTGATCTACAAAGGCGTCACCTACACCGTCGTGCTGAACGCCACCGTGAACCCTGCGAACGTGCGCCAAATCACGGGCACGCTCACGGGCGGCAGCCTCAACGCCACACTGGTTTCCGACCTCTCGCCTTGGAAGAGCCGCGTGAACGAAGCGACCGCCTACATGGGCAACTATAACGTCCTCCTTCCCGCAACCGGCACAGTGCCAGAGGGCATCGGATATGCACGGGTTTCGGTATCGAAAGTCGGCAAGGTGAAAGCTGTCGGAAAAGCCGGTAACGCCGCAGCCTTCACCTTCAGCTCCGTGTTTTTCAAACGCTCGGACAGCGACGCAGGCTTCCCGTTTTTTGCCGCTCTGGAAAAAAAGACCGGCGGTATTTCCGGCAATGTGAAGCACGACACGACGCAACCGAACAGCGACCTCACTGGGACGCTCGACTGGTTCAAACCTGCGACACTCCTCGTTGAGCCGGCATTGATCGACGGCCAGATCGCTCTTCATGGCTCAAAATATCTGCCAGCGGCAAAGGATACGCTGGTGATGCTTTTACCATCGGGAGCGGGGACGCTGTCGCTTTCGGCACCCTCCTTCATCACGCCACCAGTGGGCGCCTCGGTGTCAAATTCCGCTGCCGTCGCACTCCAGCTCAATCACGCGCTCGGAGTAGTTCCCGATTCGGCCACGGTGCAAAAGACGAAACTGAAATTCACATCCACGACAGGGTTGTTCACAGGTTCGTTTTTCGATCCGGTCCTTCGGAAAACATACACTTTTGGCGGGGTCGCGAGCCAAAAGGCAAATGCTGGCGCAGGACACGCAGCGGGCCTGTTCACGCGCGGAAACAGGACGGGCAAAGTCGAGCTTTTGCCATAATCGCGCTGGGGCGGCGTGAGCTACGATGGGCTATCGCGGCTTCGGATTCAAAGCGACGAGTGCCCTGAAGCCATCCGAGGTGTAGAAAATTGCTCATCTGACCTCGGAGACGTGGTCAAAAAGACCCAGAACTGCATTCCCCAACTAGGGAATGCAATCCCGGACATCCGGCGTTGCAGTACGGAGTCCCGGATTGGTCTGCCGGATGTCCCGCTGACCGTCCCTGACTCTAAAAATTGAATCCTGTGGAAGGGATTCATCAAAGCGGGGGAGACGTAAAGGAGCGGCGTGCCTCTGGCCGCCGACCTTCGACACCGCGTAGCGCATATTTTATTGCCGTAGTACGCGGAAGAGATTTGCGCTTCGCGTTTTAGTAGTCGGCGGCCAGAGGCGCGCCGCTCCTTTACATCTCCCGCGATTGGCTGACTTCAATCACGACGTAGTGCGGGTACGCGGCAGGCCAGTCACGGCGTGACTGGACTACTCCTCGCCGCGCATCCAGCGGATGAGGAGGTCGAGTTCTTTGGCGCTGAGGCGGCTGCCTTCGCCGAAGGCGGGCATGCGGTCGTTGCGTTTGCCGTAGAAGTTGTCGTGAGCGGGGTTTTTGATGAATTCGCGGAGCCAATCGGTGCTGCCGTAGCCCTCGAAGGTGGGGCCGCTTCCGCCTTCGTTGGCCCGCCATTGGTGGCAGTCGGTGCAGTCGAGGGCGACGTCGGAGAGGAGCTTGCGGCCTTCTTCGATAAAGGCGGTGTCTTTCGCGTCGGCTTCGCGTTGGGCGGGGAGTTTGGCTTCGGCGCTGAGGGCGGCGATCATTTTGGTGAGCTGGTCTTTTTGCTCGGCGGTGTAGCCGGGGATGTCGTCGAGGATGATGCGGACCATTTTGCTCTTCTTCGGCGCGACGGCTTGGGCGCTGAGGCGACCGGCGAGGGAGGTGATGCGGCCCGCGTCTTCCGCTGTGGCTGCTGCTGCGGCGAGTGCGGCGATCCACGGGTCGCGCAGGGCTGCGTCGGGCTTCGGTGTGGTGGCGAGCGCGAGGAGGGCAGGCTCGACTTCGGGGATGCGGTCTTTTTTGAGGAGAGCGCGGATTTCGGCCATCTTCGCTTTGGTGGCGTCGTCGGGCGGGGGACTGACGAAGCGGGTTCCGCCGAAGTATTTGTGAGTCTCGATTTGCTTGGGGTCGAGGAAGCCGGTGAGCCATTCGCGGGAGGCGAAGCGGGCGAGGTCGGGGCCGCTGCGGTCTTTGTCGGGGATGTGCTGGCCGATGCCGTTGTGCCCGTCCCAAGCGTGGCAGCTTGCGCATTGGGCGGCGAAAAGGCGCGGGCCTTGGGTGTGCGGGTCGTCGCGGAGGAGTGCGAGCGCACCTTCGGCGGGGATGCCGCCGCGTTGTTTGGCGAGCGCGATGGCGCGGGAGGCGTCTTTGTTGGCCTGGGCGACGGCTGCTTTGAAATGCGGATCGCCGCCGTCTTTGCTGAATGCGACGGCGGTGAGGTAGCCGAATCCCGCAAGCCCGGCGAACATGGTGAAAAGGTTGAAGACGTGCCCGATTTTCCACCGCCCGATGAGGGGCATGAGCATGAGGAGGCCGAAGATGAGGCCGGGGATGATGAGCGATGCGACGATGAGGCCGCTTTCGCCAAAGGGTCCGTCGGGGGCGAAGGGTTTCAGCTTCAGGAACTGGAAGAGAAACATGAAATACCAGTCGGGCCGCGCGGCGCAGTATTGCTCGGCGGCGTATGCCGGAGCGCCGAGGGCAGCACCTTTGAAATACCAGACGAGGCCGAGCACGGCGAGCATGACGACGGTGCAGGCGACGGCGTCCATGAGCACTTGGTCGGGGAAAAACATGCCGTCGCGCTTTTTCTTCGGGAGCTTCGGGGTGAGGCCGTGTTTTCGGAAAAGGGCGATGTGTGCAACGATGAGGCCCACGAGCATCGCGGGCAGCACGCCGGCGTGGAGAGCGAAGAATCGCGTGAGCGTGTGGTGGCCATAGCTCGCATCGCCGACGACGGTGCGCTGCATGGCGTCGCCGACGACGGGGACGTTGCCGACGAGATTGGTGACGACTTTGGTGGACCAGTATCCGCGCTGATCCCAAGGCAGCAGATAACCGGTGAGCGAGATCGCGAGCACGAGCACGAGCAGGCCGAGGCCAAACCAGTAATTAAATTCGCGCGGCGCTTTGTATGCGCCATCAATGATCACTTGCATGAAGTGCAGCACGAGCAGCGGCACCATGAGCTGCGCCATGTAGTGATGGATGCCGCGCACCAGCCAGCCGCCGGGCACCACTTCGTTAATATAATAAACGCTCTCCCAAGCAGTGTGCGCCGCCGGGCTGTAGTGCATCCACAAAAAGACGCCGGTGATAAATTGCACGACGATGGCGAAACTGAGCGTGCTCCCCCAAATGTAACGCCAACGCGAGCCGCCGGGGACGTGTTCGTAGAGTGCGCTTTTGAGGAGCTTGCGGTAGCCGGTGCGGTTATCAATCCAGTCAAAGAGTCCCATAAAAAATAATGCGGTTAGCCGACTGCGATCTTCTCTTTCATGCCCGCCTTGAACTCGCGGAACTTCACCCAGATTTCTCCGGCCTCATTCACCTCCACCTCCAGCGTATCCAGCCCGCGAAACGCCGGGCTGGGCTGCACGACATCGCCGCTCGCCGTGAAAGCGCTGTCGTGAATCGGGCAGTAAAAATCTTTCTTCTCCGCACGATATTCGATGGAGCCGCCGAGATGCGGGCACGCTGCGGAGACGGCCTTCACCGTGCGCTCGCCAGTGCGCTCCAGAAACACCGAGCCGATGGCATTTCGCTCGTGCCGCGTCCAAGCATCGGTGCGCTCGACATTCACCGCAAAAAGTCGCGGAGGCCCCGGTGGAAGCGCATCGAGCGTGGAGAGCTTCACTTTCACCCCATCGGAAACCGCCTCGCGAATCGGCGCGGTGAGCACGGTGATTCCGGCGACGACGGGCGGCAAAATGCAGGCTCCGCCAAAGACGGCGCACGCAGCGGCTTTCAAGAAATCCCGACGGTCGGCGGGCTGTTCGGTGGATGTGGAGTCGGACATTGTGGAGTGGATTTTTTTAGCGGGCGGTTTTCCAGCGCGTCTCGCGGTCGAGGATGATGGCTTCCGGCTTTACGTCGAATCCGCATTCCGTGAGCAGGTAGGCCACGCCTTCTTTTGTGCCCATCGTGTCGCGCAGATAGCGGGCGAAAAGCTCCACGTATTCCTTGTAGCTATCGAGTTCAAGAAAGCCCTCGCTCACATACTTCGCAAGCTCCTGGTCGTGGTTATCAACCAGCTCCAGCAACGCCGTGCGAAGCCGCGCACGTAAGGCGGGATCGACCACGAGCTTAAACGGGCTGGCAGTCGGATCGGCGGGAACTTCAAACGAGGATGGCGCGGCTTCGGGCATGGCTGCGACGGGTATCAGCCGATGCCGCACGGTCAAGCCGCGACACTTATCGCTTCCCCACGCCGCAGCACTGCGGCAAGGATGCACGCCTTATGTCAGACCAAGTAAGAGTGAGATTTGCACCATCGCCAACCGGATACCTTCACGTCGGCGGCGCGCGCACGGCGTTGTTCAACTGGCTCTACGCACGGCACACCGGCGGCGTCTTCGTGCTGCGCATCGAGGACACCGACAAAGCCCGCAATACCGATGCCGCGATGCAGGCGATTTTCGACGGGATGAAATGGCTCGGCCTCGACTGGGACGAAGGCCCGCAGAAGGGCGGCGAGCATGGCCCATACTTCCAAAGCGAGCGCGAATCCGTGTATCTGCGCTACTTTGAAAAGCTGAAAGCGGACGGCCATCTATACGAGGACGGCGGCGCGTGGCGGTTCAAATTTGCCCGCAAAAAGATCATCATGGACGACCTCGTGTGCGGTCGCGTGGAAGTCGATATGTCGAACGCGGAGACGCATCCCGACATGACGATCCGCCGCCCCGATGGCGGATGGATTTTCCATTTTGTGAACGTGGTGGACGACATCGAGATGCGCATCTCGCACGTCATCCGCGGCGACGATCATCTTTCCAATACGCCGAAGCACCTCCAGCTTTTCGAGGCGCTCGGCGTGCAACCGCCGCGCTACGGCCACATCCCGCTCATCCTCAATCCCGACGGCTCCAAAATGAGCAAGCGCGACACCGGCAGCGCAGTCGGCTGGTACGAGGAAAACGGCTTCGTCGCCGAGGCCGTAGTGAACTTTCTCTGCCTGCTCGGTTGGAACCCAAAGACCGAACAGGAAGTGATGCCGACTGCGGAAATCGTCAGCCTTTTCGACGTAGCAAACATCAACCGCAAAGCCGCCGTATTCGATCTCGCGAAGTGCGAGTGGATGAACCAGCAATATATCATCAAAATGCCCGTCGAGCAGCTCGCCCCGCTCGTCGAGCCGATCCTCGCAAAAGCCGGAATCGCCACAACTCGCGAGACGCTCCTACCCGTGCTCGGCCTTGTGCGCGAGCGGCTCAAGCGGCTCACCGATGCGCCAGCTTGGGTGGATTATTTTTTCACAGACGCCGTCGTTTTCGATCCCGAAGCCGTAGAAAAAGCCATCCGAAAACCCGGCGCACTGGACCGCCTCCGCGCGCTCCACACGGCATATCAATCGCTCGCAACTTGGACCGCCGCAGACCTCGAAGCCACACTCAAAATCACTGCAACTGCGGCAGGCGTAAAAGTCGGCGAATTTGTCCACCCCGCCCGCGTCGCCGCAACCGGGCGCACCGTCGGCGCCAGCCTCTACCACACGCTCGAAGTCCTCGGACGCGACCGCGTCCTCGCCCGTTTCGCGCGGACGCTCACGGAATTTGCGGGATGAAACTCGTCTATACACTCGCCGATTTGCGCAACTGGCGCGAAGCCACAACGGATGCGAAACCGCCGC
This sequence comes from Verrucomicrobiaceae bacterium, assembly GCA_031372675.1. Classification (GTDB taxonomy): domain Bacteria; phylum Verrucomicrobiota; class Verrucomicrobiia; order Chthoniobacterales; family Chthoniobacteraceae; genus SXWH01. Next base: position 11,945 of record JANMLS010000166.1, on the reverse strand, counting down.
TTCGCCTCGCGGTCATCGGCGATCCCGTCGCGCATTCCAAATCGCCGCAGATGCACAACCCCGCGCTTGCCGCAGTGGGAATTGATGCAGCTTACACGCGGCTGCACATTTTGCCGGGCGAGGTGGAGGAATGTCTGCGACTGCTCCCAAAGGCTGGATTTATCGGCATCAACTGCACCATCCCGCATAAAGGCGCGGTGCTCGCCGCTGTGGACTCTGCGGATGAAACGGCCCGCCGCGCAGGTGGCGTGAACACCGTGATCGTGCAGCCCGATGGCAGCATTGCGGGCGCCAGCACAGACGGCGGCGGCTTCTCACGCGCAGTGGCCGAGTCCTTAGGCGTCGCGCTGAAAGACCTTCGCGTGCTCATCCTCGGAGCAGGCGGCGGCGCTGGTCGCGCAGTGGCGATACAATGCGCTTCGGAAGGTTGCACAACGCTCACGCTCGCAAATCGCACGCTGGAAAAACTCCCGCCGCTTGCCGCAGACATCGCGGCGTTTTATCCAAAAGAGCGCATCGCTTTAGCCAGCGATTCCGATCTCGCGAGCGGGCTGGAAAGTGCGGACCTCGTTGTGAATTGCACCGCTGTCGGGATGAAAGCGGACGACCTTTCGCCAGTCTCCGCGATGCTTCTGAAATCGCGGCATTTGGTGTACGACACGATCTACGTCGGCCATCGCACGCCGCTGCTGCGGGCTGCGGACGAAGCCGGAGCACGCGGCGCAAACGGGCTGGCGATGCTGCTCCATCAAGGCGCACTTTCGTTTGAGCGATGGTTCTCGCGGCCTGCGCCGCTGGATGTGATGCGGGCTGGGTTGCTGGGTGCGACGTAGCTACGACTACGCTTCGCATTCCGTCCTTGGCTCGCGGTGCGGCATCCGTAGTTTTGCCAATATGAAAACCGCCGCTGATTACCACCGCTTCGAGATTCCAAACGTCGCCACATTTTCCGACACGCCGGGCGGTCTGGTCCGGCTCGAAATCACGACGCTGCTGGCCACCGCGACGCTTTATTTACACGGCGCACATGTGGCTGCGTTCCAGCCTGCGAATCAAGCACCGGTGCTGTTTATGAGCGCGAACTCGTTCTTGCTTCCGGGCAAAGCGATTCGCGGTGGTGTGCCGCTGATTTTCCCGTGGTTTGGGCCGCACCCTTCGCGCCCGGAGCTGCCTGCGCACGGGTTCATCCGCACTGCGATTTGGGAGTTGGAATCGCTGGAGCAATCGGCAGATGGCAGCGTCCACGTTGCGATGCGTTTTGCCTCAAACAAAGCTACCCGCGCAATGTGGCCGCATGATTTTGCGCTCCTTTTTTGCGTGCGCATCAGCACGACGCTGGAGATGACGCTGGAGACGGAAAACACTTCGCCAGCGCCGTTCACTTTTGAAGACGCGCTGCACACCTACTTCACCGTCGCCGATGTCACGGAAGTCAGCGTGCGTGGGCTTTCTGGCGTGGAATACATTGATAAAACCGCAGGCGGAAACCGCTTCTGCGAAGGTGCGGAACCGATTCTGATTTGCAGCGAAACCGACCGCCTTTATCTCAACACCACATCGGTCTGCTCAGTGGACGATCCAACACTCGCCCGCCGCATCGCGGTCGAGAAATCCGGCTCCAATTCCACCGTCGTCTGGAATCCCTGGCAGGCAAAAGGCATGTCGCTCGCAGACCTCGGCGCAGAATGGCCGCAAATGATTTGTATCGAAACGCTGAACGCCGCCGACAACGCCATCACACTCTCGCCCCGCGCCCGGCATTCCACGCGCACATTGATCCGCATCGAGTCGCTATGAACTCAAACCGAACGCTGCGATTGAAGGCGAAAAGCGTAAAGGAGCGGCGCGCCTCTGGCCGCCGACCACTACAACGCGAAGCGGAAATCTGCACAGCGTTCCACGTCGAAAAAATGTGCGCTTCGCGGTGGCAAAGGTCGGAGGCCAGAGGCATCCCGATACATCGGGACTCCTTTACGTCTCCCGTGCTTCGCAGACTCCAATCGCGGTGTTCGTGTTAAACGCGCAGCGTGTTGCGTGATGATAAATTCAACCGCCTACGCTCGCGGATGTGCGTCGTCGTAGGCTCGCTTGAGGCGCTCGACGGTGACGTGGGTGTAGATTTGTGTGGTGGAAAGTGAGGCGTGGCCGAGGAGGGTTTGCACGCTGCGGAGATCGGCGCCGGCGTCGAGGAGATGGGTGGCGAAGCTGTGGCGGAGTTTGTGCGGGGAGATGTTGGCGGGGATGCCGGCGAAATCGAGGTAGCGCTTCAGCGTGAGCCAGACGGAGCGCACGGAAAGACGCTTGCGACTTTTGCTGATGAAGAGCGGGCCGGTGTTCACTGCGGCGGCGATGCGGTATTGCTGGATGGACTCTAGCGCGAGTGCGCCGACGGGGACGATACGCTCTTTGCGGCCTTTGCCGAAGACGCGGACGGTTTCGTTGTATGGATCAATGGATGCGACATCGAGGCGCGCGAGTTCGGAGAGTCGCAGGCCGCTGCTGTAAAAAAGCTCCAGGATCGCGGCGTCGCGTTTGGGCATCCATTTTGGGGCCTTGTCGCTTTTCTCCATTTTGAGCGGAGCGGTGAGCAGGGCATCAATTTGACGAGGGTTCAGCACGACGGGGAGTTTTTTATCGAGCTTCGGGAGCTGCACTTGTTTGAGCGGGTTGTCCTTCATCCCGTGACGCTCGATGAGGAAGCGGTAGAAGGTGCGGAGCGCTGCGAAGTGGAGGCGGATGGTGGGCTTGGCGATGCCCGCTTTCATGCGCTCGAAAAGGTAGCGGCGGAAGTGGTCGGCGCGGAGTTCCTGCCACGCGGGTTCCGGCACGCGCTCGCGAAAGGTGGAGATGGCGTGGCGGTAGTTGATGAGCGTGCGGACGCTTACGTTGCGCTCGACTTCGAGGTGTTCGAGAAATTGTTCAACGAGGTGGTCGCTCATGAAAGTGCAGCTACGGACGCATTGCGTGGTATTTATGCGAAGGGCGCTAGTTTGCACATAAAGGAATGTTTGTGGCAAATGGGTGAAATCTTTGCGGTTTCCAAAGTGCAGGGCGTGGGCTAACTCATCGGTTTCTGAAACCCAACATGCTCCCTGAATTTATGCGAACAGCCATCGTCGTCGTCACGGCTGCCCTTTTCGGGGCCTGCTCCACCGTGGAGGGCGTGGCGGCTGCGAAGCCATCGAAAGGAAAGAGAATGGTCGTGCGCACGACGGCGTATCATCACAGCGAGCCGGGCGGGCGGGTGAATGGAGTCGGCGGTCGGCTACAAGCAGCGCACAGCGCGGCGTCGGACTGGAGCTGGCTTCCCGTGGGCACGAGGTTCCGCATTTTGAAGACGGGCGAGGACTACATCATCGAGGATTATGGAAGCGCTTTGGTGGGGAGGAAGACCATTGATATTTACAAGCCGACTCGCAAGGCGATGAACGCTTGGGGCGTGAAGCATGTGGAGATCGAGATTCTGGAGTGGGGGAGTGCGGCGGTGAGTTTGCGCGTGCTGGAGCCGCGTGCGAAACACAGCCATGTGCGAACGATGGTGGTGAATCTCCGCAAGCAAGTGCCTGGCCGATAGCGCGGCTTCGCGCTCAGGCTGCGGATTGCACTTTTTGTGCGCGGAGCGCAGGCAGCGTCATGCGGAAGACGGTCCTTCCGGGGCAGCTCTCGTGCTCGATCAAGCCGCCGATTTGTTGCAGGCAACTTGCGACGACAGTGAGGCCAAGCCCTGCGATAGTGTCGCGCTTTTTTGTCGTGGCAAATGGCATGTAAATCTGGTCGTGGATTTCCGGCGCGATGCCGCGTCCGTTGTCCGTGATGGAAATCATGATCCAGTGCGTTGGCGGAAATTTCTCGTCGGCCCAAATGTGATTCTCCGGCGCGGAGTCGAGCGCGGCGCAGCGGATGTGGACGGTTCCTTTTGGCTGCGTCGCGTCGCAGGCGTTTTTGATGAGTTCCGTGAGCGCAAGCCGCAGGCGCGATGGATCGAGCCATAGCAGCGGGAGATTGGGTTCGCACTCCACGGTAATTTTTTCAGCGCTCTCGGCGATTTTTTCAAACGAGGGAGCGAGTTGATTGAGGAAATCTTCGACGACGATTTGTTGGGGGACGATTTTTTTGGGACGTGCGAGGGCGTTGGTCCGATCCATCAGGCTGCTTGCGACTTTTGCGCCTTCCTTGATTCGCTCCAGCCCTTCGTGCGTCGTGGAATCAAGCTCCTCATTTTCCATCAGCAGCCCGAGATAACCATGAAACAAAGTGAGGATGTTGTTCATTCGATGCGACAAGCCTCTCACGAACTGGTCTTGGAAGTCGGGTTTGTCGGTCTGCATGGGTGCAATGTGAGAAAGCAAACCCTGTTCTATCCGGCGGGAAATTTTTCAATCCTCCCGGTTCAGCGCTGTCAATCGAGCGGCTTGGATGAAATCTCGCCCGCAGACATGCGCTGTAAAGTGCCATCTGCCTTTCGGATGAGCAGGTTGCCGTCGGCATCGAGCTGCTCCGCGATTCCCGAAAAAATTTCTGCGCCGGAATGCAATTCGACCCAATTTCCGAGAACCGCGCTTCGGATTTCCGCGTCTGCGAGGATTGTTTGAAAGTCTGCGGCGAGACTACCGAGGCGTGAGTTTAGTTCAGTGAGCAGTGCGGCGGCGAATTCCGCGCGGTCGATTTTGCGGCCCAGTGCCAGCCGGAGTGAAGTCGCGCGGCTGGCGAGCTCCGGCGGAAATTCCGTCTGATTGAGATTCACGCCGATTCCGATGACCGCAAACGCGCTGCCTGCGGAGTCCGTCGCGCTTTCGATCAAAATGCCCGCCGTTTTCCCGCCGTGAATCAGCACGTCGTTTGGCCACTTCACTCGCGCCTGCGGGCCGCATGTTGTGGCGACGCAAACGCCGGCCCACGTCGTCAATCGCGGCCAGTTTGCCAGCGGGATTTGCGGGCGCAGCAGCAGAGAAAACCAAAGCCCTTCGTGGCCTGCGGAGTCCCATTTTCTCCCAAATCTCCCGCGCCCCGAAGTCTGTCGCTCCGCAAAAACGGCGACTCCGCCGGGATGCCCAGCGTGACCGAGCCGGGCAGCGACATCGTTTGTGGAAGCCGTTTCTTCAAAGACAAGAATCTCCCGTGCGATTGCGCAGTCGCCGAGGCGTGCGTGCAAATCATCGGCGATGATGCGGTCTGGCGAGGCGAGGAGTTTGCAGCCAAATCCGGGGCGCGATTCGATTTCAAAACCTGCGGCGACAAGCCGGGCGAGCGATGCCTCGATTTCCGAAAGCGGCAGCCCGCATTGCGCAGCGAGATCGCCCGGCAGCAAATGCACGGCGGTGCCGCGAAGTGTGCGAATCAGCAGGGCATCGGGTGAGAGTTTTGCCACGGGCGGAGCTTTTTGCGTTGCCGGAAAATACAACCGCCACCGTGGGCTTCGGAGGTGCCCTCGGTGGCGGTCGCTTCTCGTGGGAAGTGATGCGCGGTCTTTTTTACAGGCCGCTGCCTGGGGTCAGTGTTTTGCGCACGGACGTATCCTTGTAAATCAAATCTTTGTAAGTCGCACCCGCTGGAATCATCGGCAGCACATGTTCCGTGTAAGGCACCATCACTTCGAGAAGGCACGCGGTCTTCTGCGCGAGGAACCACTTCAGCCCGGCTTCGAGGTCTTTTTTGTGCGAAACGCGGCGGCTCGGAATATCGAAACCTTCGCAGATTTTTTGGAAGTCCGGGTAAATCTGCTGCGTATTGGGCTTCGTCATCGCCTTGTCTTCAAAGACGCCGAGGAACGTGTGGCCGCGATTGCTCTTAAAGAACCGATCCTCCCACTGCACGACCATGCCGAGGTGTAGATTGTTGAGAACGAGCGCCTTCGCCGCGATGCCTTCCACGCGGGCGCAAGCGAGTTCCTGGATGTTCATCACAAACGAGCCGTCGCCATCAATATCAATGACCTCTCTGTCCGGCGCACCCGCTTTTGCACCGATGGCGCTCGGATAGCCGTAGCCCATCGAGCCAAGGCCGAGGCTGCTGATGAGGCGGCGCGGTTTGTCGAAGTGGTAAAATTGCGCGGCCCACATCTGGTGCTGACCAACGCCCGTGGTGATGATCGCTTCGCCCTTCGTGTGCTTGTAAAGCTGCTCGACCACATACTGCGGCTGGATCGCATCCGGCGTGTCTTCGTAGTAAAACGGGAAGTCTTTTTTCCAGCTCTCAATGAGTGTGCGCCATTCTGGGTAAAGGTCGTAGTCTTTCGATTTGCGGACGTATCCGGCCTTGGCCAGCATTGCGTTTGCGCGCTTCAGCGCATCCTTCACATCGCCGAGCATCGGCAATTTTACCACTTTGTTTTTGTTGATTTCTGAGCTGTCAATTTCGAGATGCACGATGGTGCCGTGTTTACAAAACGCCTCCAGCTTGCCCGTGATGCGGTCATCAAAACGCACGCCAAAAGCCAGCATGAGGTCTGCCTCGTTCGCCGCGTTGTTGCCCGCGACGGTGCCGTGCATTCCGAACCACTTGAGCGAAAGCGGATGCGTCTCCGGGAAGCCGCCCACGCCCATCAGCGTCGTCGCCACGGGAATCTGCGCGCGCTCGGCAAACTCCAGCAATTCCTCGTGCGCCTCGCCGCTGATGATGCCGCCGCCGACATAAAGCACCGGCTTTTTCGACTGGCGGATCAGCCCGATGAGTTCGTTCAGTTCTGCGTCGCCGACGCGGATGTCGGGATTGTAGCCGCGCAAATTCACGGCGGCGGGCCAAACGGGCTGCGTCGTGCCCATTTGCACATCCTTCGGGATGTCTATGAGCACCGGGCCGGGCCGGCCAGTCGTCGCGATGTGAAAAGCCTCCTTCACGATCCGTGGCAGATCGTTGATGTCCATCACGAGGTAGTTGTGTTTCACAATCGGCGCAGTCACACCGAAAACATCCGTCTCCTGAAACGCACCCTTCCCGATCATGTGGCGCGGCACCTGACCCGTGATCGCCACGAGCGGCGTCGAGTCGAGAAACGCATCCGCAATGCCCGTGACGAGATTCATCGCGCCCGGCCCGGAAGTCGCCATCACCACGCCAGCCTTGCCCGTCACGCGAGCATAGCCCTGCGCAGCAAACACGCCGCCCTGCTCGTGGCGCGGGAGAATGGTGCGGATTTTTTTCGAGCGCGTGAGCGCCTGGTGCATCGCCATCGAAGCCCCGCCGGGATACGCAAAAATCGTATTTACGCCCTCGCGCTCCAGTGCGGCGACGAGAATATCTGCACCCGACATTACGGAGCCGAGTTCATTCTTTGCCTTTGCAGCGGGTGCTTTTTTCGCGGTTTTGGAAGCAGTCTTTTTAGCCATAATTTTTAGAAACGAGTCCGTGACCCTAGCCATTCAGCCAGCCAGCGGCAAGCCCAGCATTCAGGAAACTGCGCAAAAAAGGGATTCGGTCATTTCAGTCAATCGGCCTGCCAAATTGAATCACGCCCAAATTTCCACGCAGCGCGATTCCGCACTTTTCAGCGGCGCGGGGCGTGATACATGGCCCGCGCACATGCGTATTTTAGTCACCGGCGGCTGCGGCTTTATCGGCAGCAATTTCATTCGTCTCCTGCTCGCTTCGCGTCCGGAGTGGACCATTCACAATACCGATGTCCTCACCTACGCAGGCAACCCGGCAAACCTCGCGGACGTGGCTCCACAGGCTGGTTCGCGCTATGTTTTTCACAAAGCAGACATCGCGGATGTGGCGGCGATGGAGGTGATTTTTGCGGACGGGAAATTCGACGCCGTGGTGAATTTCGCGGCGGAATCGCATGTGGACCGCTCCATCTCCGGGCCGATGGCTTTTATCCAGACCAACGTGGTGGGAACGGCTGTGCTGCTCGATGCTGCGCGGCGTCATAAAGTGGGGCGTTTTCTGCAAATTTCCACGGATGAAGTGTACGGCTCACTCGGCCCGACTGGACGTTTTTCGGAGCTTTCACCGCTTCAGCCCAGCTCGCCGTATTCGGCCAGCAAGACCAGCTCGGACTTGCTCGCGCTGGCGCACTTTCACACGTTCAAACAGGATGTCGTCGTCACGCGCTGCTCAAACAATTACGGGCCGTATCAGTTCCCCGAAAAGCTCATTCCTTTGATGATCACCAACGCGCTCGGCGACATCCCGCTCCCGGTCTATGGCGACGGGCTGAACGTGCGTGACTGGATTCACGTCCACGATCACAACGAGGCCGCGCTGGCGGTTTTGGAAAAAGGACGCAGCGGCGAAGTCTATAATATCGGCGGCGACGGCGAGCTGACGAATATCGAAGTCGTGCGCATGATTCTCGGCGAACTCGGCAAGCCGGATTCGCTCATCAAATACGTCGCCGACCGTCTCGGACACGACCGGCGCTACGCGATTGATTCCTCTAAAACGCAGAGCGAACTCGGCTGGCAACCACGCCATCGCCCGGAAAACGGCATCCGCGAAACCATCGCGTGGTACGTGGCAAACCGCGCTTGGTGGGAGCCGCTGCGGAAAAAATAAGTGTCGCACCGCCGCGCCGTCATTCTGCTGGTCATCGCCGCCGCGCTCTGGAGCCTTGGCGGTGTGCTGCTCAAATCCGTGGAGTGGCCCTCGCTTGCCAAGGCCGGCGCACGCTCGTTCTTCGCGGCCATCGTGTTTCTTGTGTGGCTGAGAAAGCCGCAGTTCACATTTTCTCGCGGGCAGTTGAGCGCAGCGTTTGCGTACGCGGGCACGGTTTCGCTTTTTGTCATCGCGACCGATCTCACCACGGCGGCAAACGCGATTTTTCTGCAATACACCGCGCCGATTTACGTGGTGTTTCTCGGCCACTGGTTGCTTGGGGAAAAAGCGCGATCTGCGGACTGGGTGTGCATCGCCGTGGCGCTGTGCGGAATCGCGCTTTTCTTCGGCGACAGCTTGGATACACGCGGCGCGTGGGGCATCGCGGCGGCTCTCGGAAGCGGCATTTTATTTGGCACGATGGTCGTGTGTCTGCGGATGGAAAAGAACAACTCCCCCGCGACTGCGCTGCTTCTGGGCAATGTGCTCACCGTGCTCATTTCCATTCCTTCCATCGCGGGAGCTGGGCTGCCGTCGGCGGGAGCGTGCGCCACGCTCGCCGTGCTGGGCGTCGTGCAGCTCGGCATTCCCTACGTCCTATACAGCGCAGCGATTCAGCGCGTCACTGCGCTCGAAGCGATTCTGATCCTCACACTGGAGCCGATCCTGAACCCCATCTGGGTCGCGCTCAAGCAGCGTGAATTCCCCGGTTTCTGGAGCATGTGCGGTGCGGTCCTCGTGGTGGGCGCGGTGACTTTTCGCTCGATTGCATCCGTCCGGGCAAATGCGCCGGTGCGTGATAGAAAGTAGCCCGCTCCCGACTCGTCGGGAGCGAGCTGCTTTTTGGGACCATGCGTCGACGTTGAGAAAAGAATGAAAATCGCTGGCCGGAAAGCTGCTAAACCAAAGCTGACTTTCCGAGCCATGTTTTCCAGTCTGAAGCCCATTCCGTTTTACGATCCGCCAAACTCGGCGGACCCCCAGCCCGCGAATGCGGCTGTGCCGGGCTTCGAGCAGTTCTTCCATTGCAGCCCGCTGCCGATGTGGATTTTTGACATCAAGACCGGCGACTTTCTCGAAGTGAATGCGGAGGTCGTAAAACGCTACGGATGGACGCGCGAAGAATTCCTGCAAAAGAAAGTGGATAGCATCCGCCCCGAAGCCGACATCCTTGTGTTCAAAGACTACCGCAGCCAGATGGAGAGCGTCGCCGCATCCGGCCTGCCCACGCAGGACCCGTGGGAGCATCTCACGAAAAATGGCGACGTTCTTTTTGTGGAGACGGCCTGGCAGATTATTGATTTCCACGACCGCCGCGCCGCTTTGGTGACTATCACGGACCGCACGGCGCAAAACGAAACCGAGGAGGAAAATCAGGAGCTTGCCCAAGTGCTCAATCTCGCCGCAAACGCCATCATCGTCTGCAACCTCGAACGCGAGATTCTTTTCTGGAATCTCGGCGCTGAAAAAATCTACGGCTGGACGCCCGATGAAGTGCTGGGCCGCAGCGTCCTCGAAGTGCTCGGCATTGATGTAAATATCGCGCTGACGTGCATCACGACGCTCATTGATAGCGGCGAGTGGGCAGGCGAGATGAAGCAAAAACGGAAGGATGAATCCGTCGCGATTGTGGAAGGCCGATGGACACTCGCTCGCGAGGCAGACAGCAGAAAGCCCAAGTCCATTTTGATCATCAACAGCGATGTGACCGAGACGCGCAAACTGGAGTCGCGCTTCCTCCGCTCGCAACGCTTGGAGAGCATCGGCACGCTCGCCAGCGGCGTCGCGCACGACCTCAATAATATCCTCTCGCCGATCATGATGGCCGTCGGATTCCTGCGCCAGACAGCGAAGCCAGCCGATCACAAAATGCTCGGCATCATCGAGGCCAGCGCAGCTCGCGGCGCAGGCATCGTGAAACAAGTGCTCTCATTTGCACGCGGCGCAGAAGGCGAGCGCGTCATGCTCCAGCCCAAGCATCTCGCCGTGGAGATGGTCAAAGTCATGCAGCAGACGTTCCCCAGAAACATAGACATCCAGACACATTTCCCCGCCGACATCTGGATGGTCTGCGGAGACGCCACACAGATTCACCAGATACTGCTCAACCTCTGCGTGAACGCCCGCGATGCGATGGGCGAGAAAGGCGGCGGCCTCCACATCGCCATCGAAAACACCGAGGTGGATAAAGCACTCGCGGGGCAAAATGCCGACGCACTGCAAGGGCCACACGTTTGCTTCACCGTGAAAGATTCCGGCACAGGAATGACGCCCGAAGTCATGCGCAAAATCTTCAATCCCTTCTTCACCACAAAAGAGCAGGGAAAAGGCACCGGCCTCGGCCTCTCAACGGTTTTCGACATCGTGAGAAGCCACAAAGGATTCATCACCATCGAGAGCAGCATCGGCGTGGGCACGACCTTCAAAGTATTCATCCCCGCAGACCGCGAAGCAAAAGCCGAGCAGAGCACGCGCGCCTCGAAGCAATCGCTCCGTGGAAATGGCGAGATCGTTTTAGTCGTGGACGACGAAGCGCCCGTTCGCGACGCAATCGTCGGCACTTTGGAAGCGCACAATTACCGCTGCTTCACCGCAGAGGACGGCACCGATGCGCTCGCGCTCTATTTCGAGCGCCGCGAAATCGCCATCGTGGTGTCGGACCTGCACATGGGCATGATGGACGGCATCACGCTCACCCGCTCCCTCCTGAAGCTCAATCCCGCCGTAAAAGTCATCATCTCCAGCGGCCACCTCGAAAAACACAAACGCACCGAACTCGAAGCCCTCGGCGTAAAACACCTCCTCGAAAAACCCTACACCGCCGACAAGCTGCTACATTCCTTGAAAGAACTCACGAGCGCGGCTGGAAGTAAGTAATCATGTATCCAGCAAACCGATTTGATAGGTGCATGGGCATACGACGAGGGCCGCATCGTGCTTAACGAATTTGTGGCGATTGTGAATTTTCTGTTACCGCGCAAATTCTGCTTGGCCAAGAATGTGGCAGACGAGTATCAGCGCGGGGCTTTGAAAAAGTATTCTTCCAATTCGTTTGCTGCTGTGCTCCGCGATAGCGGTGGTGTCGGGGGGGTGGAGTGGGGGCGGTGGTGTGGGGGCGGTGGAGTCGGGGCGGTGAGTTAGGTTTTGGGTGGGGTGGAAAAAGCGAGGTTTGTTTTGGGCTGGTTGCGGCTTTTCCTCCTGCATTCCAAATGGGAAGTGCGGATGGAATGGCATATTTTCTACCCACAATTTTCTTACCTCAGAAAAAATCCGCCATCATCAAAAGGCGCAATTTGAAGCATGATCGAGGGTTCCTCTAATCGCCGTATTTTATGAAGAAAATCATTTTGCCAATTTTGTTGTGCGTCGTGGCGGTTGCGGTTGCGATTTACTATTTGAATTCGGGAGAT
>JANMLS010000159.1:0-26900 GCA_031372675.1 Verrucomicrobiaceae bacterium | reverse complement strand
TGCGGACGCAGTGACGCGATTACAGGAAGTGAACGCCGCTTACGAAGTCCTCGCAGATTCAGCACGGCGGCGTGCTTACGACGAGGAGCAAAACATTGATTCCACCCAGCGCGCCGCCGAGCCGCGTGGAAAAATTCAGCGCAATCTCGCGCAGGATGTCCGCCTGCGAATTGATGAGTTTTTTCGCGGTGCCACGATTGATTTGCGTGTGAACGATCCCGGCAATCCCGACGGCGCGGAAAGCTACACATTCGTGATTCCGCCCGACACCGCGCCCGGCGCGAGATTCCGCATTCCGCGCGAGGGAGCAATGGCTGGCGGCTTCATCACCGTGCGCGTGAAAGTCTCTCCCGGCGCACGTTTCAAGGCGAAAGGCGCGGATGTGCAGTGCGAGCTTCGCATCCCGAATCAACGCGCCGCAAACGGCGGCTCCGAGATGGTTCCCGCACCATCGGGCCGGATGGTGCGTGTGCAAATTCCCGCCGGTGTTGCGCGTGGCGAATTGCTGCGAGTGCGCGGCGAAGGTCTGCCGAAGGCGAATGGCGGGCGAGGGGACTTGCTCGTGAAGATCACCTATCGTCCCGAAGTGCGGATTGGTCGTCGTTAAATCGGACGCAAAATCGCGCAAGCCGCGCTTGACCGCATTTCAACTCATTGCGACAACCGCCGCCCTCAAACGCTCTCTCTTTTTCCTATGACACACACCACTCAGCTCAAAGCCGTTAAAGGCTCCACCAAGTCCAAAGTCGAAGCCGAACTCTCAGCGACCGGCGGCCTCCTGCGCCTCGCGCCGTGCTGGGTGCCGCGCTCATTCCTCCAGCCCGGCAAGCGCCTCAAGCTCCACCCGGATGATCTCTACGCATTCGGCCTCAATCGCGGCGGCATTGATGAACGCTGGTTCGCGTCCACCACGCCTGCGGCCAACGACAACCGCACGCCGGACGAAGGTCTGAGCTACGTCGTCGTCGGAAAAGAAAAGTTCACTTTGCAGCAGGCAGTCGCCGATTGCGGCGCGACGCTCATCGGCTCGAAGATTTGGAAGAAATACAAGAAGTGGCCAGTGTACTCGAAGTTCTTCGACAACATGGGACCGATTCCCCACCACATGCACCAGAGCGCGAAGCAGGCGAAACTCGTCGGGCAGGAAGGCAAGCCGGAGAGCTACTATTTCCCGCCGCAGCACAACAACGTCGGTAACAATTTCCCCTACACGTTCATGGGCTTCGAGCCGGGCACGACGAAACAGCAAGTGCGCGACTGCATCGCCAACTGGAACAAGGGCGACAACGGCATCCTCGATCTCTCCAAAGCCTATCGCCTCAAAGTCGGCAGCGGCTGGCTCATCGATCCCTGCATCCTCCATGCGCCCGGCTCACTCTGCACCTACGAGCCGCAGTGGGGCAGCGACGTTTTCGGCATGTATCAGAATCTCGTCGAAGGCCGCGAAGTCCCTTGGGCATTGCTTGTAAAGGACATGCCCAAGTCCAAGCACAAGGACATTGATTTCATCGTGGACCAGCTCGACTGGGAAAAGAATGTGGACCCGAACTTCAAAGAAAACCACTACCTCGAACCCGTGCCCGTCGCCGATACGCGCAAGGAAGGCTTCGTGGACCGCTGGATCGTTTACGGAAAAGTGGACGGCGAGCAGCTCTTCACCGCGAAAGAACTCACCGTCGATCCCGGCTGCAAAGCGACTATCAAAGACAACGGCGCATACGGCCTCATCTGCGTGCAGGGCAGCGGCAAAATCAACAACCAGCCGCTCAACTCGCCAAAGCTCATCCGCTTCACCGAGCTGACCGAAGACGAATACTTCGTCACCGAAGACGGCGCAAAAGCTGGCGTGACGTATGAAAACACCAGCTCCACCGAGCCGATGGTAATCCTCCGCTACTTCGGCCCCGAAGTGAACCCCGACGCACCCGCGATGGGTGCTTACCGCAAGAACAAGTTCTAGGCGCGATTTCGCGAGACTGCCTGGTTATTTCCAGATGCGCTCAAACTCCTCTTTGCGCACCCAGCCTGCGCGGTCGCCTTCAGCGCGGACGTAGAAATATGCGCCGCGTATGCGCTCCACACGGGCGAGTTCGCCTGCGGGGATTCTCACCATTTCCTCGCCATCGCGAGTGGGCGTGAGGCGCAGGGCGGTGGCGTCTTCCAGCGCGACGCCGAGACTTGCGCGGCGGTGAATTCCAAAAAGCGCGGGGACTGACAGCATGAAGACGGTGAGCAACATCGCGGCCATTCCTTGATGCCAATCCGCCCGCCGCGCTCCGATGAGTCGTGGGAGCACGAGCAGCGCGACGCCGCCCCATAATCCCACGCTCGCCGCGAGCAGCCAGATGTTCGGCGGGAGCCACGCGGAGTAACTCTCGTGCCATGCAAGCACAGGGTTTTGCAGCTCGGACTTCTTCCGCGCGAATGCGAGATTGGCGGCGGTGTTGGTGTCGCGGGGATTGATGAGCGCAGCCCGCTCCCACGCGAGAATCGCGTGTCCGGGGCGGACTACTTTCCACTCCGCATTGCCGAGATTGTGCAGCGAGCCGTGCGAATAATTTCCTTCGGAGATAATCTCGCGAAGCTGATACGCGGCCTCGCCATAATCGCCGGTTGTTATCGCTGCGGCGGCTTTTTCAAAGCGGTCGTCCGGCGAGTCTGCAAGCGCCGTCGAGCAGAGGACCATGAAGAGAGTGAAGATGAGCTTTTTCATGGTTCAGGATTTCGCGCTGAGGCGTGCGAGCGTGTGCTCCAGATCGGGCATGACGCGCTCAGGTTTCAAGCTCACCTCCGCGCCGTAGCGTCGGGCTTCTGCGGACTCGAAGATGGACTTCGCAGTGGCAGACGCGCGCTCATCATCGCGAAGAACGTGCAGCACTTCCTCCTGCGTAAGGCTGATGGATTGCGCTGTATCCAGCGGTGATGCCGCTTCGCGCAGTGCCCGCGTGCTCGCCGCGAGAAATGCAGACTGGTCGCCGCGCCGCGCCGCAATCCGTGCCTCGGCAAGCGCGACTCGCGCAGCAGTGCGCGCTTTTTTCCGACGGATAATTTGCGGATTCGCAGCGAGGTAATCGCGCCGCTTCTTCAATGCCCACAGCGCGATCAGGATGAGCGGCGGAGCGAGTTGTCCGATGAGAAACCACGGCGACCAAAGGAATGGGCGCAGGCTTTTGCTCCACATCCCCGTAGCCTCTGCAAGCCCGGTGAGTGCTGGTTCGATGGCCTTTGGCCCGCTTGCAGTTTCCGTCTCCGCAGGATTCTCAGCGCCCGATTTTGTCTCCGCAGGCGCGGCTTGCGCAGCAGCGGATGCTTTCACTTTGATCGGCTGCGGCGGGATCGTGATGTCCACGTAAACGCCCTTCACTGGATCGAAATAGCTGAACGGAATCGCGGGCGTGCCGCGTGCGTTGGCGTGCTTCGGCACGAGCGTGTAGGTGAAGGTTTTCGTCGCGAGCAACGGCGCGGTTTCGTCGTTCGGCTGCGCGAAATCGGTCGTGGGTTTATACGTCTGCCAGTCGGGATTATTTTGCGGGAGTTCCGGCGCGGAGACGCCCGCGAGATTGCCTTCGCCCGTGAGTGAAATCGCCAGCGTGATCGGCTCGCCCATTTCCACCTCCGTGGCCGAGAGCTTCGGTGCAGCGAGCTGGAAGCTGCCAATCGCGCCAGTGAATCCCGGCGGCTTGCCTTCTTTCGGAAGCGGGAGGATGCGGAGCTTCACCGAGGGGACATCAACGGTGCTCTGGACTTGCATCGCAAACCCGCGCCCGGCGTTGCTGATGTCGCGCTTCTGGACGTGGACGATGACCTGGCAGTTGACCTCCATGTCGCCTTCTTTGAGCGGCGTAATCTGGATGGGCTTCGCGAGTGCGCGGCGCTTCTCCCCGTTCACCTCCACCTCCACGCTGCGCGTCGTGTTGTCCAACTGGAAGACGGCGGTGCCCGTAGTTTTCGCGACATGCTGCACAAACGTCGGGCTTTCATCTGGCGTCTCCACGAAAAGCAATCGCCCGGCAATCGTCTCGCCCACGTAGAAGTTGCGCTTTGGTAAATCAATGAGCGATTGCAGCGGCTGGTAGCGCACGTCGCCAGCGAGGGCTTCGGCGACTTCGAGTTGCGATTTCGGAATCGTCACCTTGTTGTCGCCAACGGCTATTTCAAACGACGGCACCGTGAATGTTCCCGCACGCATGGGGATTGCGGTAAAGCGATACGTCGTCACTCCACCAGCCATCATCGTGCGGCCCGCAGCTTGGAAAATGAGGCCGTCCACTTCGGGAATCAGCGGCAGTTCTGTAAGGCGCGTAACGCCCACTACTGTGACTCGAAACTCCACCGGACGCCCGACCCGCGCTGCGCCTGCGAACACCGCGCTCGCGCCAGTCGCAGAGGGTTCCAAAATCTCCACACGTGGAAAACCGGACGGGGGAAACTGAAATTGCGGCGGAGTCTGTGCAATCAACGCCGATGCGGAGCAGATGAAAAGGGCGAGGTGGTAAAACTTCCGCATATTAAAGAACGCACAAAGATAGGCTCCGAAGGACAAGAGACGCTGCCTGCCGGATGCGCGTAAAGGAGCGGCGAATTCATTAGCCGACCCCCGACACCGCGTAGCGCACATTCGATTCTGAATGCTCACAGTTGTTAGACTTGCGCTTCGCGTTTCGTGCGCCGGCTATTGAATTCGCCGCTCCTTTACGTGTTTAGCGTTATTGAACGCTGCTTCTACGTGGCGAAGTTCGTGTGTGTTCACCAGTCGCGGCCTTTCTTGCCCTTTGGCTGCTGGGGTTCGCCGCGTCCGTCTGGCCGTGGCTGACCGAGCGGATCGGGTTCATTGCTGAGGTCACTGCCGACGGGCTGGCCGTTGGGATTGATGTTCATCGTCCGTTGCTTGAGCGATTCCTTCAGCCACTTGCTCATCTCCGGCGAAATCTCACGCTCACCGCCGATGCGCTGTTCCTGTTTCTCGCCAGCTTTGTCTTTCGGGTTCTTTCCTTTTTCCTCCTCGGATTCTTCGTCTTCTTCCTCGCCATCGCCTTCCTGCATCATCTCCGGCGGAATTTTCGAGCGCAGTTTGCCCATCATCTTTTTCAATTCCTCGCGCATCTTCTCCACTTCCGCAGCCTGCTTTTCGAGCTGCTCTTTGTGTTTCAAAAGCTCCTCGATGTGCCGCTCGACGACATCCGCATTAAAAGGCGCATCCGTATCCACAGGCTGCAACTCTGCCGCGCTGCGGAAGTCTCCCACGGAGCGCCGCCATTTTTCGAGCGCAGTGCCGAGGAGTTCGAGTGCGCGGGTATTTGCATCGCGGGAAGCGCGGAGTTGCTTTCGGGCGGCGCGGGCTTCGAGATAGGCTTCGACGATGTCCTGCACATCCTCGCTTTGCTCGGCGATGGTTTTTTTTGAGCGCAGCACTTCCTCAGCGAGCGCGGTTGCTGCGCCTGCGGTATCGAGAAGTTGCTGGCGGTTTCCTTCGCCTTTGAGTGTTTCCTTTCCTTGCGAAAAGCGGACGTGTCCGAGGTTGTAGAGCGCGGGCGTCACGACATTTTCTTCCCCCAGCGCAGCGGCGTTGCGCAGAAGCGATTCGGCTTCTTTCAAGTCACCGTCGCGCATTTTTTGCAGCCCGGAGTTGTAGAGACTGCGCGGAGATCGTTGCGAGGCGTGGAGCGTCGTGGCGAGCAGTGCTGCGATGGCGAGTATGCGGATCATCTTTTAGCTGGCTGGTTGTGCGGCCCGGATGCGCCGCCGTGTTCGGAGGAGAGATTCCACCACAAGCAGGAAAATGGCAACACCGAGAGGCCATTGATAACGGTCTATCCCGAGCTTACGCACTTGCGTGAGCGGTTTGCCTTCGGACTGGCGAAGTGTGCGGCCTACATCGGCCATCGCGCCTGCGATGTTTTGCAAAAGGCGGTAGTTCCCGCCGGTAGCTGTTGCGATTTCGGTCAGCGTTTTTTCGTCGAGCGCACTGTTCACCGGCTGGCCGGAGTCATCGAGCATCGGCACAGATTCTCCACCCGGAGCCGGAACCATAATCGGCGCACCATTCGGAGTGCCCACGCCGACGGTGTAAACAACGACGCCTTCCTCCGCGAGTTTGCCGGCGGCTTTCACGCCGAGTTTTTCCAAGTCTTCGCCATCGCTCAAAATGATGAGCACTTTTCGCTTCTCCGTTTTCTCAAACGCTCCACGCGCCGCGAAGAGCGCAGTGGCGAGGTTCGAGCCGGGAACGGAGAGATGCTCCGGCGAAAGATCGGCGAGCGTTTCCTCGAAGGCATCGTAATCCAGCGTGAGCGGGCACCACAAAAACGCATCGCCCGCAAATGCAACCAGCCCCACGCGGCCTCCGGCATGGCGCGTTAGAAAATCGCGAATCGCGAGCTTTGCGCGCTCCAGTCGGTTTGGTTGCACATCTCGCGCGAGCATGGATTTCGACACATCGAGGAGAAAGACCACGTCCTCGCCTTTGCGCTGCACTTCTTCCTCCAGCACGCCCCACTGCGGACGCGCCAGCGCGATGCCGAGCAGCAGAGTTGCGACTAGAAGAAGCCCGTTTTTCAGCACTCTGCGCAGTGGGCTGTGGTGCGTTGTGAGCGACTGAATTTGCCCGCCCGGTGCAAAGGACGCGAGCTGCTCGCGGCGTCTGCGGGCCGACCACGCAATGAGGATCGTGAGCAGCAGGACGCATCCGGCTGCGAGCCAGAGCCAGCCGGGTTCTGCGAAGAGAAGACGGCTTTTCATGGCACCCTCCTGAAGCGTGTGTTCGCGAGGATGAGTTCGAGCAGCAGGAGCACAATCGCGGCGAGCAGCGGAACGTGATAAAGCGGCGTGTAGGTGCGGCGGCTGCGTATTTTTTTCTCGGTTTTTTCGAGGCGATCAATGTCGGCGTAAACCGTATCTAGCTCCTGCATATTCGTCGCCGTGTAGCTCTTGCCGCCTGTGAGCTTCGACATTTTTTCCAGCACGACGTAGTTCGCCGGCGCAAGCTGTGTGATGTAGCCGCCCATCGGTCGCCCATCGGGTCCGATGTCGAATTTGCCGGTGCTGCGGTCGAAGTTATTCAGCATGGTCGGCTCATTTTTCCCGATGCCCACGGAGTAAATGCGGACGCGCTCGGCGCGGGCAAACTCTGCGGACGGCAGCGGCTCCAGCGTTTCCCATTTGTTGTTATCGCCGTCGGTGAGAAGCATGATAACGCGGCTCTTACTGTCCTTTTGTGAGGAAAGGCGGCGCACGGCGAGACCCGTCGCGTCGCCAATGGCTGTGCCTACTTGATTGATAAGACCGATGTGCAGGCGGTCGAATTGCTGGAGCAGCCAGTCGTGGTTCAAAGTGGGCGGGCTGATGAGGTAAGGGACGCCGCTGAAAACCACGAGGCCGATGCGGTCGCTGGGGCGCTGCGCGACGAAGCTCTTCATCTTTTCCTGAGCGATGTCGAAGCGCGTTTGCAGCGTCCCCGGCGGTGCCATGTCGAGGGCCATCATGGACCACGAAAGATCGTACACGATCATGATGTCCACGCCGCTCGACTGGATTTCCGTCTCCTCATTCACCAGTCGCGGCCCGGCCAGCGCGATGATTGCGAGAGCCACGATGATGGTGCGCAGAAAAAGAAAGAGCCGTCCCGCCCCGGAGCGGACGCGCCCGCCGATAGCGCGAATCAATTCCGCGCTGGAAAAAAGAATCGATCCCTCGCGACCACTTCGCCCGCGCAGAAATGCGTAGATGGGCAACAGCGCGAGCAGAGTCAAGGCCCACGGATACTGAAATTCAAAGGAGCCGGTCATGTCTGGCTGGCGGCTTGCGCTGGAGTCGCTGGGACTGCGCGACGTTTTTCAATGTGTGATATGAGCGACAGAACTCGCTCAGCAGAAGCCGGCGCTTGAAGCGGTGGGATGGGCGAGAATTTTGCCTCGTCGCACGAGTCGAGCAACTCGGCGGTCTCGGCTTCAAACTGCGTGTCCCAGCGCGGATTCGCGGAGAGCCAGTGGACCAACTCCGCCGTCGTCGCGCCGCGAGCGGGGATGTGAAATGCGTTGAGCAAGTATTCGCGGAAAATGCGCATGAGATTTTCGGGAGTCGCGCCGGATTGCCCGATGGCATCGAGCTTTCTGCGTGCGACGACAAAAGCCGATGGTGCTGGCGACTGTTGCTTGCGTGGGATGGATGCGATGAACGCCGCAAGCACCGCGATGATTCCCGTTCCAATGAACCACGGGCGAAGATCGCGCTTCTCCTCGACGCTTGACGGAAGCTCGGTACGCGGCGGACGCAGATCGGGAATCGGACCGGGGTCTTTTGTGATCGCGCCGATGGCTGTGAGCGTGAGCAATGCGAGGGATGCCAGCGTGAGCGTGCGTTTCATCGCCGCCTCCGTGTTTCAAAAAAACGCTGGAGCGTGGATGCGAAGTCATCGCCCGGAGAAAGGCGCAGCACATCCACAGCGCTTTGTGTGAGTGAGCGGTCGAGTCGTTCCAGTCGCTGCGCGGATTGCTCCGCAAACGCTGTGCGGGTGCTGGTCCGCACGGTGTCGAGTTCGAGAAGCTCGCCGGTTTCCGAATCCTCCAGCAACAGCAGGCCCGCTGGCGGCATGGAGCACTCGCGTTCATCGTGAAGATGCACGCAGACGAGGTCGTGACGCGAATTTGTCTGCCCCAGCTCGCGGAATAATTCGTGGCGTCCTTCCGCTGCGTCGAAGCTGTGCAGAAAGTCCGTAAGCAAAAAAACCACGGCGCGGCGGTGGATGACGTGATTCAAAAAACTGAGCGCCGTGCGAATGCTCGTGCCGCTTTTTTTCGCGGGAAAAGCCAGCGCATCGCGGATGATACGCAGCAGGTGCTTGCGGCCTTTTTTCGGAGGCACAAAAAGCTCCACCTCCTCGCTGAAAAGCAGCAGTCCGACTTTGTCGCCATTGCGCAGCGCGGAGAAAGCGAGCGTAGCCGCAACCTCCGTCGCAAACTCACGCTTCGTCCGATCCGATGAGCCAAACGCACCACTCGCAGAAACATCGAGCACGAGCATCACCGCAAGCTCCCGCTCCTCGCGATGCAGCTTCACAAAAGGCCGCCGCATCCGCGCAGTGACATTCCAATCAATCGTCCGCACATCATCGCCCGGCACATACTCGCGCAATTCCTCAAAATCCATCCCACGCCCTTTGAACTGGCTGTGATAAGCGCCCGACATGAGATCATTCGCGAGCCTGCTCGTTCGTAATTCAATGCGCCGGACGCGGGCTAAAATATCGCTGCTGACAATCGGCATGAGCTAGGCGCGGTGGTCCTCGTAGGCTTTGCCGAGGCGGTTAAATGCACGCGGATCGTGGCCCACGACGCAGCCATCCATTTGCAGCGCGACTGCCGCTTGCCATGCGTCGTTCTCTCCCATGCGTTGGGTCGCGCGTCGTTGTAGAAAGGCAACGGATTCGGCATGAACCCGGTGAATACCCTGCCAGCGGTAGCGATGAAGATAGCTGCGGACTGCATCCGGGTCATCCGCGCCTTCGAGCACCTCGGCATAAGTCACCGGTGTTATCCAAAGTTGCGCACGCGGATTTTTGCGGAGCCACTTCGCCGCCGGTCCCGGTATTCCGTCCGCGATCTCGTTCAGCAGATCGATCAAGAAAGATGAATCGAGCAGGCAGTGGCGTTTCATTTCTTCCGGCGCACGCGCAGCCTTTCATCGCCGAGCCTGCGCTCCATGTCCTCAATAACTTCGGCGGATGTCGTGAGCGGCGATTCGTTGAGCATCCGGCGGATGAGCGCACCAGCAGTCACGCCTTCCAGCTTGGAGCGCTCGGCGAGCAGGGCTTTTTCTTTTTCCGAAATGCGGACGGTTAGAATTGGCATGGTATGACTTGTGTAATACGGCAGGGCGGTTCGTTCAAGGCGGCTTTCACCGATCACGCGCCCTAAGGCACCGGCACGTTGTCGAAAATCCGCTTCACGACCGCGTCGCTCGTGATTCCTTGCGCTTCTGCTTCGTAGGTGAGCAGCACGCGGTGGCGGAGAACGTCGGTGCCGATGGCTTTTATGTCGCCGGGCGTCACGTAGGCGCGGCCTTGGATTAAAGCCCATGCCTTTGCTGCGAGCGTGAGCGAAATGGTCGCACGCGGGCTGGCTCCGAATTGAATCAGCGGCGCGAGATCGCCGACTCCGTACTTCGCCGGGTCGCGGGTGGCGAAGACGATGTGGACGATGTAATCGCGCACTTTTTCATCCACATGCAGCTCGTCCACGACGGCGCGGGCGGCGACGATTTCCGCCTGCTCGATCACTTTCTCCACGTCGGTCTTTGGCTTTGTGAATGCCATCGTATCGAGGATTTTCCGCTCTTCCTCAAAGCTCGGATACCCGACGACGACCTTCAGCATAAAGCGGTCAACCTGCGCCTCCGGCAGCGGATAAGTTCCTTCCTGATCAATCGGGTTTTCCGTCGCGAGCACAAGGAAAGGCGAGGGAAGTTTATGCGTCTCGCCGCCGAGCGTCACCTGCCGCTCTTGCATCGCTTCGAGCAAGGCGGACTGCACTTTTGCGGGCGCACGGTTGATTTCATCTGCAAGCACGATGTTGGCAAAAACCGGTCCTTTTGTTGCGTGGTATTTTCCGTCGCCGGGATTGTAAATCAGCGTGCCCACGATGTCTGCGGGAAGCAGGTCGGGCGTGAACAGGATGCGGCTAAAGCTGGAGTGAATCGCGCTGGCAAGCGTGCGCACCGCGAGCGTCTTGGCGAGGCCGGGAACGCCTTCGAGAAGGACGTGGCCATTAGCCAGCAAGCCGACCAGCAGACGGTCGAGCAAGTGGGCCTGCCCGACGACCACCTGGCCGACAGTTTCGCGCAATTTTGGAATCCACCCCGCAGCTTCGCGCACGCGGGCATTTAGTTCGTCAAGGGACGGTTGGCTCATGGGCGGGAAAGGGAAGCGAAAGTCGCCCGCGCCGCAAGCATCCACTTAATTTTGAAAGCAACTACTGCGAGATGCCTTTCCAAAAATACGCCCACAGCGCACCGGGAATCAGCGCGGAGGCGAGCATGAGCGAGATTCCGGCGACGGTGCGATTGCGGTGGTAAAGTGCGACGCCGCCGAAGAAAGCGAACACCGACCAAGGCGCCCAAAGCAGCACCGGCCAGCGCGAGAGAAATACTCCGCTAACTGCAAAGCCGAGGCAGACCCAGCCAGCGGGGAGGGATTTTTCATCAATGTTGTAGCGGAGGCGCAGCCAGGCCCATTTAATGAGCGTCTTCCATGTCGGAGCGAGTGCGCCATCGAGGTCCACCGCGCTGGACGGGACGAGCAGCCAGCGCAGCGGCGACCAGTCGCAATCGCCTGCCTGTTGCACGAAATCATCGTATTCCACACGGCCTTCTTCCACGAGATCATCGAGCGACGATAAAAGAAAAGGGCCGAGGATTTCTCCGCGCCGGAGGACGTAGTAGGGCTTGCCATCGGGGGATTCGTCGGGCGCGGGAGCGGTGGATTCTTCGGTGCTCATTGTGGTTTGTTTTTGAATCCGAGTGGGTGGTTTGTCGAGCGGGCTATTTCACCGGCGCGGTGGCCCGCCATTTTTCCCATCCGGGCGTGGTGATAATCTCCACGGAATCCGCAGGCTGTCGCTGCCAGCGGGCTACGGATTTGTATTGAGCAGCGAGCGCAGTGCCTTCCTTTGGCGCGAGCACGCTCAACGTGGTGGAGAGCGCGTCGGCGGTCATGCAATCGGGCGCGATCACCGTGACGAGGCTGTGGTCCGTGAGCGGCGTTCCGCTGCGCAAATCGAGGATGTGCGAATACCTTTTGCCGCCGATTTCCAGTCGTTGAAAACGGTCGCCGCTTGTGGCGATGCCGCAGTTTGCGAGTTCGACGATCACGGTCTCCGGGTTTGCCGCGCCGTTACTGGCGTCGAGCGGGTCTATCGCGATGCGCCAGCCTTTACGCCCCGGCGGAGGATCGCCGGCGGCCATGTCTCCAGCACCGGCGACGAGCGCGATGGCATGTCCTTTTTCACGCAGAAAGCGGAGTGCTTCGTCGCAAGCGTAGCCCTTCGCGATTGCACCGAGATCGAGCCGCATTTCCGGCGTGGTGAGCTGTGCGCTTTTGCCGTCGGGAAAAAGGAGGAGCTTCTGCCAACCGCAGCGTGCCTTCATCTCCGCGATGAGGTCGGGCGAGGGGAGTTCGCTTTTGCGGCGGGCGCGTCGCCAAGTTGCGGTGAGCGGTCCGGCGGTGGGGTCGAATGCGCCGCCGGATTCCTCTGCCAGCCGGATGCTGCGTTCGAGCACATGGTAAAGCGGCGCACTGAGCGGGACTTTCGTTCCGCTGCCGGAAGTGCGCGAGAGCTTCGTCAACTCGCTGTCATCCTCGTAGTCGCTGAAGACTTGGTTCAGCTCCGCGATTCTCGCGAATGCAGCACTCGCGGCTTGCTTCGCAGTCTCCTCGTTTTCGGCAAACAGCGTGATGGTAAAGCGGATGCCCATCTCCGCTTTCTCGTATGCAAATTTCTGCGGCTCCGCGTGGACGAGCGCGGTGGCGAGGATGAGCAGCAGCAGCGCGCGCATCGCGGCTAGAAAGGCGCGAGCGCGGCTTCCACGCGCTTTTGTTTTTCGCGTTCGGCGGCGTAAAGACGGGCGCATTTTCCGGTAGGGCGCAATCCTTGGGAGAGCTTGGAGTGCGTGATCGGGTAGCCGAGTTTTTCCAGCGCGTAGATCGCGCCGCCACGGAGCGAGGCTTCCGGTTCATCGCTGGGGAATACGGTCTGGTCAATCACGTTGCAGAGCCGCTGGAGCGCACTGGTGGATTTTTGGATGCCGCCGCTCACGATGATTTTTGGCGCAGTTTTTTCATCGGCAAAAAGCAAATCGGAAATGCTCGCGATGCGATGGTAAGTGGCCTCGGTGATTGCCTGGAGCATATCCAGCGCAGTCGTGCTTTGGCGGATGCCGTGAATCGCCCCCGTCGCGTCCTCGTTCCAAGTCGGCGCACGCTCCGCTGTCCAAAATGGCAGAACCACCAGCCCGTGCGTCGGCTCCGGCCTTGCAGCCAGCGCTGTTTCCAGCTCCGGGCCATCCGTCAGCCGCAGCTCGCGCATACACCACGCCCGCAAGTTCCCAGCATTACTCACCGCGCCGCCTACCAGCATCCGCGACTTATCCACGCGGTAGCAAAACAGACCAAACGGCGCACTCGCTTCCTTGCCCTCGCGCATCACGCGAATCGCCGCGCTCGTGCCCACATTGATCGCAGCCAGCCCCGGCTTCGTCGCCCCGCAGCCGAGATTGCTCGCCGCGCCATCGCCGATGCCGGGGAACCACGGCAGCCCTTTTAATTCAGGATGCTCCAGCGCCAGTGCGCCCGCGACATGTACCGGATCATCGCCCAGCTTGCGCAGATGCTTCTCCGTGATGCCTGCAATTTTCAGCATCCCAGCGTCCCACGTCAGCGTCGTCGGATTAAAAAGCCCCGTCCCCGTCGCCATCCCGATTGCACAATTCGCATCACCCACGAGCTGAAGTTGCAGCCACTCAGCGGGTGACATCCATTGCGCCACGCGCAAGAAAAGCCGCTCATCCCGCTCCTTTAACCACCGCATCCGCGCCGGCCAGAAACTCGCCCGCAACATACACCCCGTCCGCGCGTGCGTCTCCTTTTCATCCAGCTTCCTGCGCAACTCCGCTGCGGCCTCGCGACAGCGCGAATCCGCCCAAGTAATCACCCGCGTGATCGCCTCCCCCTTCGCCGTGCAGCCCACCATGCTGTGCCAAAAACACGACATCCCGATTCCCGCCAGCGGCAGATTTTTCAAAGTCGCATCCATCCTCCGCAGGCGCAGCGACTCCGCGATGCACATCTTCACCGCGCCGAGTAAAGCGCCCGGCTCCAGCTCCGCCATCCCATCCGGCGAAGTCAGCAGTGGATACGCCTGCTGCGCCGTCGTCTGGACGAGACGCCGCCCCGTCGCGTCGAAAAACGCCGTGCGCGTGGATGAAGTGCCGAGGTCGATAGCGAGAACAAGAGGCAAAGCCATACCCGCTTCTTTAGCGAACCCCGTGCCCGGAATACTAGCCAGAAAAACTAAGACACTGCGCCGCAGTCAGCGGTGAGCAGTCGCAAGCACACGCATCGCGCACAGAGGCAAGCGCGGGCTTTTTGAAATCCAGCTTGCCGCTTGGGTTTCGCGCTCTAATTTCTGCGCCGATTAACGACCAGTCTGTGCGCGCTTTTACACTGCAAGAGATGCGGCAGACTAGCTTCCGATGCCTGAAACCAGCCCGCGCAAAGATTTCCTATCAAGCCCGCACCATGCGACGCTGGGCCTTGTCGCGTTCGCGTGTCTGGCTTCTGCGGAGCCGCTGGCGGCAATCATCGGCGGCGTGGCTTATGTGCTGGGCTGGGTTTATTTGCCGGATATGCCCCTTTTTACGCGCTGGCGCGAAAAGAAGATCGCCGCAGCTCTGGAGGCTTCGCGGCAGGCGGAGCTGGGGGATTTTGCGGTGCAGCGGGATGCGATGCTCTCGCAACTCATCGGTGGTCGCTCGGCGCGGCACGCGGCGTTTGTGAAAACATGTCAGCAAGTGGCGATGGGGCAGGACCCGCGAGCACGGAAGGTGGAAGAGATGCAGTGGACGTATCTGCGGCTGCTGACGATTGAGCAGTCGCTGGAGGTTTTCTTGGAAGGTGAGCGGCGCGATGGTGTGCCGCTGCTATTGCGGGAAGCCACCGAAGAAGTGCAGGCGATGGAGCACGAAATTGAGGAGCTGAAATCCCAAAACTCGCCCGTTCTTTCAGCCAAGGAACGCTTGCTGGAAAGCCGCAAAAGCCGCCTTGATGTGTTGCGCCAGCGCGCGGAGCGAATCAGCGAAGCGCAGGCAAATCACGAACTAGCGAGCGCGGAACTGGACCGGCTCGATGAGCAAATAAAGCTCATCCGCGCTGATACGGTTGCCGCTAAAAACGCAGGCAATATGAGTACTCGCATTGACTCGACGTTTGAGCACCTTGCGCAGACAAACCGCTGGCTCTCCGACATGGATCGCTTCCGCGATCAGCTCGGAGAAGTGCCCGAAGGCGGAATGGGAGTGCGCTCGCCGCTCGCCCCACAGCCGCAGAAGACTGCGAGGGTGAAAGTCGCTTCACGTAATGACGAATGATATTCGTCATTCACAGCTTACGGCCATCATTTGATAGCTGACAGCACACTACGGAGCCGCCTGCGATGTCAGGCGTTTTGCTTCGTGAATGTCCACCACGGTGCCGTTTGCGAGGATCACGAGCTGGCCGGAGACGTGCATGTCTTGGCGCTCCAAGAACCACGGTTGATGCGGCCAGCGCGTGGGTGAACCGGGGCGGTCGTCGAAGAAGGTGCTCACGAAATCCATGCGGTGAAACTCCGGCTTGGTCACATCGGGGTTATTCAGCTTTCGCTGGACGGAAGGACACACGAGATCGTGCCAGCCTATGCCGTGATTTTTCAGCACTTCGTACCATTGCTCGGCAAATTTCACATCGTCGCTCATGGTCGGCATGATGCGCGGCCACTTTCCTTCATTGGTTCCCAGATAGCCAACGGTGGCAACGTAGAGGCTTTTCAGGCGTCCCACACAAACCTGCTTGCGCGCCTTTTCCTCAAATTTGACGTAAACTGGGACGATGAGGACGGCGAGGATGAGGATGATGACGATAACGGTCATCAACTCCAAAAGCGTGAAGCCTCGGTGTTCCCGAGGCTTCAGCTTTTGAAAAACTATCTGCTTTTCGTGTATCAAGATCAGAACAGCAAATTGAGCAGGCCGAGATCATTGCTATCGCCGCCGCCGTCAGTGCCTAAGCCCGAAAGCTGGGTCGCAGCGTCGGCAGTAAGGGATTGCTTCACTCCATCCACTTTGTAGCGCACGATACCATCAGACACCAATTCACCTGCGCCATCTGGTCCGAGATACATGGAACCAGTTTCCGCTGTTCCCTCAAGGCGACCAAAATTTGCAGTCTGCGCATTCGCAAAGGTTAGATTGGATATAGAAGAGATGATGTCTGCTTCGATAGTGCCGCGAACAGCAGCCTCACGTTCAAGCGCGACTGGTGGAAGGAGAATGTTGCCTTCATCATCACGTTGGAAATCTGTGTAATTAAATGTTGCCTCCAAAATACCAGTCATCGAGCCTTCATTTGGATTTCCGACTGCGGTAATCGTGCCTGCAAGTGAACGACCAGCGGTGAAAATAACAAACGACCCAGTGCCAATTCCCGATGTAGGAAGGGCAACCGTAAAAAGCCCGATTGTGTTCATATTCCCAGTTTGTAGCCCAGTGTCGAAATCAAATACTTTAGTTCCCTGACCTGCTTCTTCTGGGATCAGAGTGCCAGAGTAAGTGCCGACGAGAATGACGCCGGTATCTGTACCTTCGAGAGGTCCGTGGATTGCGAAAGCCTGAGCCTTCAAAAGAACGATACAGAGGAGAAATGAGAGTATTTGTTTCATGGCTGGAGTAGTTTCGTCCTGACTATCGGCAGGTGACTTATCTGGTCAACGAGTTTTTCTGTTATATTTGGAAAAGTAGCCCGCGAGTCCCTTCGCGGTATTACACCACTCGCGAAGCGACACTTCATTGGATTGGTCGCTTCGCGAGAGGCGCAAAGCCGCGATGGGATTGCCTTTCAGGCTACTTTCAGTTCGCGGGCTACTTTTCGCGTGGCTGGGAAGCTCGTGATTTTTGAAAATCTGTCTGCGAGTTTGCATTCATCCGGTCTGCGCGGCATGGCTTGCGGCGGTGTCTTTTCTAAACCCTTTACTGCTGTTCGGTGCGCTTGGCGTGGCTTCGCCGATCATCATCCATTTGCTCGCGAAAAAGCGCGTGAAGCGCGTGGTGTGGGCGGCGATGAAGTTTCTCAAAGTGACGGTGCAGCGCAACCAGCGCCGGATGAATCTCGAAGACGTCATCCTTTTACTAATGCGGTGCGCTTTCCTCTGCCTGCTTGCGTTTGCGCTGGCGCGGCCTGTTTTGCGGCAGAGCGGGGGAATGATGTTTGGCGGGAGCGAGACGGCTTTTATCCTGCTCGATAATTCCGGCTCGATGTCGGCGAGCGACGGCGCGGAGGAGCGATTTGAAAAAGCACGCAAAGCCGCTGGCGAGGTGCTCGATTCGCTGCCCTCCGGCTCCAGCGCGGCGCTTTGGCTGGTGAGCGACGCGGTGAGTGATGTGGTGCCCCGGCCAACGCACGATCTCGCGATGGTCCGCAAGACGATCCGCGATGCGCGGCGGAGCGACCAAGCGACGGATATTCCTCACGCCGTCCGCAGGGTGATTGATGCCGCGCAGCAGCAGGAGGCCGCGCAGAAGCATCTTTATTTCATCACCGACGCGCAGGCGACGGGCTGGAAGGGCACGGGCGCAACTCGCGCTTTGCTGGAGCCGGTGAAAAAGGAAGTCATCTCGCGAATCATCCTCGTCGGCGATAGCGAGGAGCAAAATCTCGCGGTGACGGGCCTTCGCATCGGGAGTGCGCTGGCGACGGTGAATCAACCGCTGCGCTTCGAGGCGACCATCTCCAATTTCGGCACCGAAGCCGCAGTGAATGTGGGCGTGAGTCTCGCGATAAACGGCGAGCCGCCATCGGACGAGCAGATGCTGGAAAGCGTGCCTGCGGGCGGTGAGTCGAAGACCATCTCGCTCTTCGCGACGTTTCGCGAGCCGGGCTACCAAACCGTCACAGTGCGCATCTCCGGTGATCGCTGCGCTTTCGATGATTCGCGGACTTTTGCGCTGAGAGTAATTGATGAAATCCACGTCCTGCTCGTGGACGGACAGCCCGGCACCGAGCCGCGAGACAGCGAAGTTTTTTACCTGCGCAACGCGCTCACGCCTGTGCCGCTGGAAATGCGCGACCGCTTTTTCATCAAGACGAAAACCGTGGGCAGCGCGGAGTTTGAAAGCGTGGTGCTGAAGGATTTCGACACCGTGGTGCTGGCAAATGTCACCGACCTCTCGCCCGCCGCGCTGAACTCGCTGGATGCCTACGTGCGCAACGGCGGCGGGCTGATGGTCTTCCCCGGCGACCGCATTAACACAGCATTTTACAACGACCGGATGCACAGCGGCACGGGTCTGCTGCCAGCAGCATTTGCGGAGCCGCGTGGGGAAATCGCGCCGCCAGACCGCCAGCAGACTTTCTTCGGACTGCAAACAGCGAACTACCAACACCGAATCACCGAGCCGTGGCGCGACGCAAACGCAGGCTCGCTCGGCGCGGCGCAGTTTTACAAGGCGTTCACGCTGCTGCCGCCAAAAGCATCGGACATCCCCGCGAGCACGGGCGGCGGCGCAGTCGTGGTGAGCTTCATCGCGGGCACACCGGCCATCATGGAAAAAACCGTGGGCATGGGCCGCGTCGTGCAATTTGCCAGCACGGCGAGCGCACGGTGGACGGACCTTCCGGTGCGGCCAGTCTTCCTCCCGCTGATTCATCGCACGCTTGGGCACATCCTCGCGCGGCAGGAAGAGCTGCTGAATACCCGCGCTGGCGCTGCTTTTTCCTACGCGCTGAAAACGGACGCCGCCAACCGGAGCTACGCGCTCACTGCTCCCGACGGGAAGGCAAAGCCGGGCGCAGTCGAGCTGCGCGACGGCGTTCCTTTGATCACGGTCGCCGATACCTCGCTGGCCGGAGCGTATTCCGCAGTGTTCGCCGATGAGCCGGAAAAACCGTTTCGTTTTGCAGCACAAGCGGACCCTGCGGAAAGCGATTTGCGTTCTGTCTCGGCGGCGGATTTCAAAGCGCTCGAAACCGTCACACAAATCACCCGATGGACGCCCGGCGCGGATTTGAAAAAGTCGCTGCAAACCGAACGCACGGGGACGGAAATCTGGCTTTGGCTCGCGGTGGCAACACTCGCGCTCGCAGTCGCAGAGCTGCTGCTGGGCAATCGCTGGAGTCGTTCCCGATAAAAGTGACGAAACGAAGACTTTCAGATTGCGTTTTAGTGACACAGCCACAATTTCCAACCGTGCCAATCAAACCGCAAAAATACCCCGGAAAACTCATCGCCGTGGAAGGTCTCGATGGCTCAGGAAAGAGCACACAGATTTACCTCGTGAAGCGCTGGCTTGAGCTATCCGGTGCCCGCGTTTTTTTCACCGAGTGGAACTCCTCGCGCCTCGTAAAACCAAGCACCAGCCGGGGAAAAACCGAGAAGCTGCTCACGCCCACGACCTTCTCGCTCATCCACGCAACCGACTTCGCGGATCGCTACGAGCGGCAGATTCTCCCGCTCCTAAAAGCGGGCTACATCGTGCTCGCAGACCGCTACGTTTTCACCGCTTATGCCCGCGATGTGGTGCGCGGGGTGGACCCGGCGTGGGTGGAAAGTCTCTACCGTTTTGCCTCGCTGCCAGACCTCACGCTCTACTTCCGCGCCCCGCTCGAAGTCGCGCTCAACCGCATCCTCGAAGGCCGCCCGCAACTCAAGTTTCACGAAGCTGGCCTGGACATGGGCTGGAGTACCGATCCTTACGAAAGTTTCCGCATTTTTCAGGGCCGTATTTTTGAGGAATACGAAAAACTCAGCCCGCGTTTTGGTTTTACGGTAATCGACGCCACGCGCGAGATTCACGATCAACAAAAGGAAGTCCGCTCGATTATTCAAGGGCACATCCGCATCAAGGAATTCAAACGCTGAACATGGCCGGAAAACGCACACCCAAAGCCCCTGCAGAATGCAGCCGCATGATCACCTACGGCTGCCCGCTGCCGGAGCTTCACACGACGCATCTGCCCGGAAAACTCTTCGTCGTAGAAGGCGCGGACGGCTCCGGTCGCTCCACGCATATCCGGCTCCTCAGCGAATGGCTGGAATCCAATGGCCATGCTGTCGAATATATGGGCCTCCGCCGCTCGCCGCTCCTCGCAAACGACATCGAGCAGGCCAAGCAGACAAACATTCTCACGCACACAACGATGGCGCTTTTTTACGCCACGGATTTCTTCGACCAGCTCGTCCACGAAATCATCCCCGCACTCCGCGCCGGCTACGTCGTGCTCGCGGATCGCTACATTTACACGCTCATGGCCCGCGACATCGTGCGTGGCTCCAACCCCGAGTGGACGCGCAATCTTTACTGCCCGGCCCTCATCCCCGACGCCGTCTGCTACCTCTCCGTGGAGCCGAAGCAACTCGTGCTGCGCAACTTTGAAAAAAGCGCCAGCCTCGACTACTGGGAAAGCGGCATGGATCTCGGACTTTCGCGCGACATGTTCGACAGCTTCCTCCAATTTCAGCAGCTCCTCCAGACCGAGTTTGCGCGGATGCAAAAGCGCTACGGCTTCGAGATCATCAACGCCAACCGCAATGTCCCGGTGGTGCAAAAAGCACTCAGATCGCATCTCGGCGGTATCCTCGGAATCGGTGCGTGATTTTCCGGCATGACGAATCGCGAGCTGCATGGTAGCAGCGAGTGATGGTCGCCAGCTCCGCGCTTTCAATGAACCGTTTCCAGTTTCTCAGCACCTTGGTGCTGCTTGGATGCGCGACTATTTTCGCGGCTCCCGGCGGGCGCGTGCCGGTGGACTCGTCCAATTTGAAAAGCGTCGGCTTTGATGAAAAAGCGCGTGTGCTCGAAATCGAATTTCACCACGGCGGCATCTACCACTACCACGACGTGCCCGCAGAAACGCACGCCGCGCTGATGAAGGCGGAGTCCAAAGGGAAATACTTCCAGTCCCACATTCGGAACAAATTCCGCTTCGAGAAAATCGGCTCCGGGAAATGACGAAGGACGAAATTCGGCTCGTAGTCTTCATCCTCGTCGCGCTCATCGTCGGCGCGATTTACCGGCACTGGCGCATGGAAAATCCGCTCCCGCCGCCGGAGCCACCCGCGCCGGTTTCCAAGAAGTGGGCAAAGCCGCCCTACGTTTTCAAAAACCGCGCCGAGATGGAGCAAGCCGCTCGAAATGTAGAAGCCGAGGACCGCGCACTCGCGCCGAGCGTCAATCCTCCGCCTTCTCCCCAGCAGGAGCCATCTTCACCAAACGTGGAGTGAACATTCCCATCACATCCACGAGATCAGTCTGCGCAGCCATGACGGTGTGGATGTCTTTGTAAACACCCGGACACTCGTCAATTCCCGCGCTCAACAGTTCGACGTCCGCCTCTTTGAGCTGCTTCCGCACGGCGCTCCATGTGAATGACTGCTGCGCTTTCGTGCGGCTCATCACACGGCCTGCTCCGTGCGATGCGCTATTCAGCGACTCGGCTTTTCCACGCCCACGCACGACAAATCCCGGCGTGGCCATCGAGCCCGGAATCACTCCGAGAACTCCAGCGCCCGCAGGCGTCGCGCCTTTGCGGTGGACGATTACTTCGCGCCCATCGTGCTGCTCTTTCCACGCAAAATTGTGGTGATTCTCGACATCAAGCAGCACTGCCGCGCCGACCTTCTTCGTGATGTGTTTATGAATGCACGCGTGATTCGCAGCCGCGTATTTTCCCATCAATTCCATCGCCGCCCAATACTCCGTGCCCGGCTCGGAATCGAGGTCGAGCCAAGCGAGGTGCTTGAGTTGCGCAGGCAGCTTCGCGTGGCGGTCCATCGCGATGCGGCTGTAGTGCTGGCAGACTTGTGCGCCAGTCCCACGCGAACCGCTGTGCGACAGCAGCGCGAGGTAGCTGCCCGACGGAATATCACGTCCGTCTTCTGCAAAACGCTGCGATTCGGCTTCGCTAACGGTGAACTCACCAAACTCGACGAAGTGATTTCCCGTCCCCGAAGTCCCAAGCTGCTTCCACGCTTTTTCGCGGAAGTGCTTCGTGATTGGCGAGACCGTCCAGTCGTCGTCCATGACATCGTGATTCCGTCGCGCCTGAAACTCCGCGCCCATGCCGAAGCGCGTCTCGTCTTCGATGATGTTGGCCAACCGGTCGCGCATTCCTGCAAGCGTGCTCGCTTTGCGATCATAGACTGTGAGCTTCATCCGGCACGCGATGTCCACGCCCACGGCGTAAGGAATCACCGCATTCTCCGTGGCCAGCACGCCGCCGATAGGCAGGCCGTAGCCGACATGCGCATCGGGCATCAACGCACCGGCGACGGCGATTGGCAGTGTGCAGGCATTCGCGAGTTGCGCGACCGCAGGAGCATCAAGCCCTTCGCCCCATTGACGCCAAGGCGCAGGAACCTCGCGCATTTTGAAAGCAGGCTGATAAATCGCGCGCGCAAACGCCGCACGCAGCGGGTCGCCGAGAAAAGCCTCCGGCTGCGCGACAATCGCTGCCATTTCATCCGGCAGTCGCGACATATCCGCGCCACTATCGCGCAGCGCGACAATCAGCGTGCCCGCTTCATCCAGCGCACACTTCGGCACGCCCAGTTCGATCAGTTTTTTTGAGTTCATAAATTGTATAAATTTGTCCGGAGGGAACTGAAGCGAAGCACGCTTGCGAAAGTAGTCAGCGGCTTTAGCCGTAGCGACATTGTAACTGCGAAGACGGGAGCTTTTCCTTCGTGCTCTCGCATTAGAAAAACGCCCGCCCCGACGCAGCTCGGCTTGACGGCTAAAGCCGCTGACTACTTTCGCAAGCGACTCTATTCGTTACACCAGAAAGTGCTCCCAATCCGGCACGCCGTGCGTGTTGCGGATGAGCGCAGTCGCTGGCATCGGGCGCGGCGCAGCGGGCTTGCGCAGGAGCTTCAGTCCCGCTTCGTCCGGCGTCTTGTTGGCCTTGCGCGAGTTCACCTCGCGGTGGGCGAGCACACAGTTTTCCCAATCCGTCCGGCCACCCCGCGAGCGTGGGACGATGTGGTCAATGTTTCCCTCGCCCGGCTTCAGCGCACGGCCCGTGTATTGACACACGCCGCCATCGCGCTCCCACAGCGAACGCCCGGAAAACGAGCGTCGCCGCATCGGCACTCTCGCGTAGTTCGTCGAGACGATCACCGTCGGCACGCGCAGCTCACCGCGCACCGTTTTCACAGCGCGGTCAAACTCACGCACCGGCAACGCCAGCCACTCAGCCCACAGCACCGGCGTCATCGCGCCATCCGCCGCAATATCCAGCCCCGAAGCCGCGCCAGTCGCCATCATACAAAACGCCTCCGCAGGCGTCTTCACATGGATGGCCTGCCACGAGCGATTCAGCACGAGGACCACGGGGAGTTGGATGATGTCGGACATGGGTTAGTTGGTAGTTTGCAGTTGGTAGTTGAGAGGCCAAGGCACACTGCGGGTGCGGAGCGGTGTTCGTTCGTTTGAGTATGAAATGGATTCAGTCGGACAGTTTTTTATCTGCGCTGCTTAAATGGGGTGTTTGATTCCAGCACTTTTGCGGCTACACTCATTAATCATGTCACTAACAATTGACGCTACTGCATTTGACCGCGCAACCGATCCGGTGCTTCAAATTCTTAGCCCCGAACAAGCTGCTCAAATTGTAGATTTTCATAGTGATGAAACATTACAGCAGCGCATTGAGACTCTCGCAGAAAAGGCAAATGAAGGCGAGCTAACAGCCGACGAGCAAGCCGAGTATATGGGTACACTCACGCAAATAAATTCATCGCAATCCTTCAAGCGCGTGCGCGTCGGATTTTGGTCCGGTAGATGGACCAGCAGACTCGTCAAATAGTGCGTGAGCGGGCTGGAGGAAAATGCGAATACTGCCGACTTCATCAACTCAACTCGCCGCTCGCGAGACTTCAAATCGAACACATTCTGCCAAGAAAACACGGCGGTTCTGACGAGCTTGGGAATCTTGCTCTGGCGTGTATTGACTGCAATTTACACAAGGACGCGAACCTAACTGGCATTGATCCCAAAACAAATCGCGTAGTGGAACTTTTCAATCCTCGCCGCCAAACTTGGGAACATCATTTTGAGTGGGATGGTTGCGTCATCATTGGTATTTCGGCGGTTGGACGGACAACGGTTCGGGTTCTCCAAACAAACTCTGAAGACCGCATCAGGGTGCGACTCGCAAATTTATGATCCCCACCCCGGCGGGCCGGATTACCCGCCGGGGCTTTTCTCCTCGCTCAATTT
The DNA here is from genome assembly GCA_031372675.1 of Verrucomicrobiaceae bacterium. Classification (GTDB taxonomy): domain Bacteria; phylum Verrucomicrobiota; class Verrucomicrobiia; order Chthoniobacterales; family Chthoniobacteraceae; genus SXWH01. The sequence continues at coordinate 2,885 of JANMLS010000159.1, read as the reverse complement.
GCTGCGAAACCGATGCCGCGTCGTGGTGACTTTATCTCCACCGGCGAGGGCTGGAGCACTTCTGCCAGCGTGAATTCCTCCACGTCTGCTGCGGGCGAAAATGCCGCGCCTTGCAGCGCAGCGAGCGCCACCGCACGGTCCCGCGACATCGGTGCGAACCGACGATAATTCATCAGCCGCCCCGGACGCTGGATTGCGGGGTCCAGCGCATCGAGACGCGCGTTCACCGAGCAGAGCAGGTGCAGCTTCAGCATCCGCCCCAGCAGACCGTCGGCGATGTTTAGCACCGAGGCTACTGCGTCGCGTTCCGATGAACTCCGTCCGAGCAAAATGCGCTCGGCATCCTCCATCACCACGACCTTTGTGCGGTCCGAATGAATGCGGTTTTGCCCCTGCCAAAACGACACCCAATCCGGCGAAGTCAGCGAGCCGTCGTTGCAAACCGGCAGCACGTAAAACAGATGCGTCTCACGCAACTGCCGGATCAACTCCGACACCAAGCTCGTTTTCCCCGTGCCCGGCGGGCCTTCGAGAATCGTCAGCCCGCCCGTGCGTGAGCGCGTTCGCTGCGCAAAAGCATCCACCCACGCCGTCGTATCATCGCCATACGCGAGCCGCACAAACTCATCGCTGAGAGCATCCGGCACATTGGTAATCGCCTCCGCCATGATGTCCTCACCATCGCGCCGCAGCATGTAAAATGAAGGTTCTTCAGGCTTCGGCACATCGCCCAGCACAGCCGTAAGCTCCGCCAGCAGCGCCTCCGCTTTATCCGCGCTTCCTGCATAAATATGCGCACCGCCCCAGTTACGAACGACGACAAAAACATCGTGTGCAAACCGCAGGACAAGTCGGCTCCACTTCAGCTTCTCCTCATCGCGAAAACGGTAAGCCCGCACCACGCGATACGAATAAACCTCCGCAAGCGTCGCCAAAGCCGTCTCGCTATCAACATCGAAGCTGATCGTGTGAATCGCCCCGCGCGCAAAAACATCACCAAAGTCGGCAATGTCTTCATTGATCGGGAAATCCACATTCAGTCGGATTTGCGGAGATTGGACATCATTCGCAGAAACCGCCGAGCGGCCCCGCCCGCGCATGTCCGGCGCGAATTGTGTAAGGGTACGTGTTTTCATAAATTGGTTGTTTGGTTGTTGAAATTTCAGGAGGTGGCGGAACTCGCGCTTGCGAAAGTAGTCAGCGGCTTCAGCCGTAGCTGCGTTGCTATGCGGATGACGTGCAGTTTCGACTCACGAGATTATCTGCGGAGCGTTCGCGTCCTGAAATCACGAGATATTTCGGCTAAAGCCGCTGACTACTTTGGCGATTCGTGCTATCGCAGCAAAGTGCCATTCAAGCCCTTCAATCGCGACGCCGTCGTCACCGATCACGACAAAGGAAAGCTTCCTCACTGGCGACAGGCAGGGACGACGTATTTCATTACATCGCGGCTTGTGGATTCGATTCCAGTACCGCTGCGCGAAGATTGGTTTTCACGCCGAACAGCATGGCTCGCAAGCCACAAAGTCGCTGACCCGGAATCACTGCCCGAACATTTGCGAAACGAGTTTCACCGTTACTTCACCGCTGAGTTCCACAAATTTCTCGATGCCGGACATGGCGAATGTCTGCTCGCCCGCAGAGAATGCGCGGAGATTTTGATGGCCCGTCTTTTTGCAGGCCACGGGTGCGCATACCTTCTCGACGCATGGGTCATCATGCCGAATCACTTTCACGCGCTTGTGGAACCTGCAAAAGGCAGTCTGCTCGGTGAAATCGTGCGAGGCTGGAAAGTTGGCAGTTCGAGGGAAATCAATGTCCCTCTCGGACGCAGCGGTTCGCTATGGCAAAAAGAGCCTTACGACCACATCGTCCGAAGCGAGGCGCAGCTAAATCACTACCGCCAATACATCGCGCAAAATCCAGTTAAAGCAGGCCTGCGCACCGGATACAGACTTGGTATCGGCGCTTGCGAAAGTAGTCAGCGGCTTTAGCCGTAGTTACTCGTGATTCGGGAAATGGAACGCTTCGCAGAAAATCGTGTCCGTCGAAGCTCCAAAACGCCCGCAAAGCCAAGCGGCGACGGCTAAAGCCGCTGACTACTTTCGCAAGCGACCCTCGCCCATTGACTGACTAATTGGTCCTTGAGCGCGGTAATGCTCCACGGTCTTGCGGTTATCGACCGCGTGCTCTGCTTTTGAGCTACTCAAGGAAAGGTGGCACCAGCGCTTGGATTGCCGCTCCGGCGGCTACGCAGATGGCGCTCCGCGATAAATAGGAAGGCGCAGAGCGCCACGCGTTCGCACCAAGACCTCAAGCCTTAACAGGGCCGCAGACTACTGTTATCACACACTGGTAAATTGGTGCGCACGGCGGGTGCCTCCCCCGCGTGATTCGATTTGGAAGATCGATGCCTGGATGTTCGGCCACAGACGCTTTTTGGAATTTATGATTTACGATTTATGAACGATGATTTCGGGTAGTGCTGCCCGCAAAAAATCATCAATCGTAAATCATAAATAAAATTGGTCGCGTGCCCCGGTGCTGCCCCGGGTGTCCCCTGATCCCAAATCAGGTGGGTTCGCTGTCTCCCTCGCACGCGATTTAGAAATCAACAGCCGGCAAGAAGAGCGCGAAGCCCCCGCGTTCACTCCGTATTCAGGCCACACCTCCGCGCCCCTCGTGCCGACTGTGGATTTCGATGATGATAAAAAATGGTTCCGGGACGTGGAGTCGCGCCACGATAAACGAGCTTATGAGACTCGCTGGGTTCTCAACCTTCCCGGGATTTGAAATTTTTTGGGGGAGCTTCCGCAGAGGGAGGCGTGCGATCTCATGATCCAACCTCGCAACCTCCCTCTGCGTTCCCCTCACAAAACTCCGAC
>JANMLS010000128.1:0-22808 GCA_031372675.1 Verrucomicrobiaceae bacterium | reverse complement strand
CGCGAAGCGACCATTCAATTGAAGTGTCGCTACGCGAGTGATGTGATGCCGCGAAGGGACTCGCGGGCTACTTTTCGGCTACTTTTGCGCTCGCGCATTTTGCGATGCCGTGAGAGACGAGCTTTGCATGTGGGCTATCCTTTCACGAAATCGCGACGCTGGTCTTCTCTTTCTCCGCATCTTGCTGGGTGCAGTTTTTCTTTGGGTCCACGGCGTGCCCAATTTACTGGGCGAAGAAGTGCTCAGTCGCTGGGAGTTTATGGGCAAGCAAATCGGCCTGTGGGGAATCACCTGGCCTGCGCCGAAGTTCTGGGGCTTCCTCGCGATGCTCACTCAAACGGGCGGCGTGCTGCTGTTTATCTTCGGCCTTTTATTCCGGCCTTCCTGCCTGCTGCTTGCAATCGTGATGGCCGTTGCGGCCACGCATGAATTTGCCGCGCAGAAGACCTTCTCCGCAAGTCTGCGCGAGGCTTCGCACGCGATTGAATTGGGTATCGTTTTCCTTTCGATGATCTTCATCGGGCCGGGGAAATACAGCATCGACCGTGAGTAGCGGTTGGCCACTAATCGCCAAACGAAATGCCGATTGCGCGGCATGTCTCGACCATCTGGTTGTCGCGCGTGACGGTCTTTAATTTGCGGACCGCCGTGGCGATGGGCACGTCGAGGACGGAGTAATTCAGGTAGCTCACCATGTGGCCGAACTTCTCGTCCTGAATCAAATCCACTGCCTTCACTCCGAACCGTGTGCCGAGGATGCGGTCGAGCGTCGTCGGGTCGCCGCCGCGCTGGAGATGGCCGAGGACGCAGGTGCGGATTTCTTTTACGAGCGAGTCGGCATTGATGCGCCTGTCCAGCTCACGGGCCACGGTATCGCCGACTCCGCCAAGGCGATATTCGCCGCCCGATCCAGCGCGGTATTGCTCGCGTCGCCCGATGGCAGTCGCGCCTTCTGCCACGACGATGAGCGTGCTGGGATGCCCTTCATCGCTGCGTTTCCTTACGAAATCCGCGAGCTTGTCCATCGAGTAGGGAATCTCCGGGATGAGGATCGCATCCGCGCCGCCAGCGAGTCCGCCATAAAGCGCGATCCAGCCAGCGTGCCGCCCCATCACTTCGATGATCATGATGCGTTTGTGTGCGCGCGCCGTGGTGTGGAGACGGTCGAGGCCATCGGTCACGCAAGCCACCGCGCTGTCGAAGCCAAACGTCATCGAAGTGGCCTCCAGATCGTTATCAATGGTCTTCGGGACGCCGATGACCGGGATTCCATTTTCAAAAAGCTGCTGCGATGTGGAAAGCGAGCCGTCGCCGCCGATGGTGATGAGTGCTTCGATTTCCAGCCGCGCAAGGATCGCCTTTGTTTTTGCGATCACTTCATCGGAGATGCGGTTCCGATTTCCGCCGCCCACTTTGCTGACAAAGTGCCCGCGATTTGTGGTGCCGAGCATCGTGCCGCCGTGAGCGGTGATGCCTTCGGTGTTGGCGAGCGTCAGCTCCATAAACATGTCTTCGCCGAGCAGCCCTTCGTAGCCGTCCTTAAATCCGATGACCTTCCAGTTGCGCTTTGGATTTTTTGCTGCGCAAACCACGCCGCGCAGCACCGCGTTCAGTCCGGGACAATCGCCCCCGCTCGTTAGCACGCCGATTGTCTTGCTCATCGTTTTGTTCTCCAGCCCTTCAGCGGACGACCCGCCGCTGCCCATTCGTCCAAAAGTCCCCAGCCTCTTTCAAGAAGGCTCCGCGCAGTATCAAAGCGGGTCGGCGAATCGAGCACGATGACCGTGAGGCGGCGTGGAGTGATCAGAAATTTTTCACCTTCCTGCCGACTCTCCGGCGGCTTCGCAGCAGTGGCGACGAGGCATGGCCCTGCTTTGCGTGTGGTGCCGGTTTTCATGCCGTCAATGATTCCGCCGAGCAATTCGTTCGTGTTTTTGATCTGCGAACTCGCGAGTTCGCCAGTGGAGGCGGACCATGTGACTTTGCGATCTTTCTGCGAGGTGTAAAAAGTGAAGCCGCTGTGGCCGACGGCGTAATTTGCGAGCAGCGCGATGTCGCCCGCCGTGGAGTAAGGCGTGGTTTTTTCGAGGTCGTCGAGGCCGTGTGCATTGAGGAAGCGCGTGCTGCGCATCCCGAGTTTTCGCGAAAGCGCATTCATCTGCGAGACGAAGTAATTTGCCGCGTCGCGGTCGGTTTCACCACCGCCGAGTCTGCGCCCGACGTGGACTGCAATCGTCTCCGCCGCCTGATTGTCGCTCTGCATCATCGCTGCATAAAGTGCTTCGCGCAGCGCGATGCGGTCGCCTGTTTGAAGGCCGATGCTGTTTGGGCTGGCGAGCGGCGCGATGGTATCTGGCACGGTGGCCAACTCGCTCAGGCTCCCGCTTTTTGCCGCCACCCAATCGAGCAGCACCATCGCAGTCGCGATTTTAGTGATGCTGCCGACTTGCAGACGGCGCGAGGCATTCGAGGAATCGAGCACGACGCCCGTGGTGGAATCCGCAATCACCCACGCGCCCGCATCGTAGCCGCCAGTGCCTTGAGCGCTTCCGCGCCCAAAAAGCTGCGCTTCCGCAGTGGCTGGCGCAAACAGTGCGGCAAACATTCCAAAGACTCCTGCGATTACGTGACGGCGTTTCATATTCATTGGCTGGATTAAAATCGGGCGTACTCTACCGGCGCGAAACGCAGGCGCAAGATTTCCATGCAAAAAGCGCGACGTTTTCACCCCGCACGCAAACTGTGTGACGGATGAATGCTTCCATGCAACGATGCGCCGCATGAGCTTCCAATCCATCGTCCGCGCCGCTGCGTGTACTGCGCTTTTTTTTACCGCCGGGTGCGTGACTCCGCCCAAGCCAACCCCCGATGCTTTCGCCGAAACCGATGAAGATCGCTCGCACAGAAAAGTTTTTCAGGACGACTGGCTGCGACCTTCCGTGACGAAAGAAGACTACGATTTTTTCTACAAAGGATTTTTTTGGGGCGGGCGGTAGGCTGTCGCGCATTCCGCCGTCAGCTCCACGAGCCGCTGCGCGAGGTGCGTCATTGAAAATTCCCGCAACGTGGCGGTGCGGCCAGCTTCACCGAGTGCGCGACATTTCTCCGGATCGCGCAGGAGCATCATAAGCGCGGCGGCGAGATTTTCCGCGAAGGTGCGCTCGTTTTCTCCGGGTGAAAAAAGAACGCCGCCGCCGCTCTGCTGCACGATTTCTGGAAAGGCCGAAAGCTCCGGCAGCACGACCGGCGTCCCGGTTGCAAGCGCCTCGATGACATACATCCCGAACGCCTCGCTGTAAGTCGCGGGCACAGAAAAAACGGTGACGCTCGCGAGAAACGCCTGCTTCTCCGCGAGCGAGACATTTGGCAGCCACTCCACGGCATCCGCGCATCCGGCATCGCGCAGGCGAGCCTTCAGCGACTCCACGTATTTTGCGTCGTCGTCGGTCATGGATCCGGCGCAGCGGAGCCGCACATCCGGCATCTCGCGGTGGACTAAAATGAACGCCTCCACGAGCAGCCCGATGCCCTTGCCCGGCACGAATCGCGCGAGGTAGCCGATGCTGAGTTGGCAGTTGGCAGTTGGCAGTTGGCAGTTCGATGAGGGAAGCGCGACGCCGTTGGGAATCACTCGGAAATCCTCCGCACGCCAGCCGAGTCTGCGAGCCATCAACTCCGCGTAATAGCGGCTCGGCGCGACCCACGCGGTCGCATCGTGCATCCGTTCCGCGAGCAGCTTCCACGTTTGCGCTGAGGATGGGCCGAGGCCGTCGAGAAAACTATCCTCGCCCTGCAAAAAACCGATTACCGGCACGCCGAGTTCCGTGCGGATGCGACGCGCAAGCCCGGCTTGTAGCGCGGTGGAAAGCCACACGGCATCCGGCTTTTTTCCATCAAACGCCACGCGCAACCATTTGATAAGTTCTTCGATTTCCGAAGCCTGGTTCCCCAGCTCTCCGCGAAGCATCGAGAGCGTCATCTCCGCAACCTCTGGCCCGCCGGTGCGTGCCGCTTTTCCCGCGAGCAACTTCAGCAGCGGCCTCGCGCTCAAGAGCCGGTCGAGCCAGCGCGGCATTTTGCGAAACAGCGAAAATTTCTCGCGCAAATACGTGCTCACTCCACCGAAAAATATCGGCGTCTCCGGCGTCGCAGCGCTCTCATCCAGCGTGAGCGGCAGATACATCGGCAACATCACAGCGCTGTGCCCAAGTTGGATCAATTCCTTCGCCAGCGCATTGTCGCGCATACAAACTCCGCAGTGATAACTCCCGGTGCCGGGCGTGAGCAGGACAATGTTCATCGCCCGTCCACCTTAGTGCCAGCACTCAGCGCGTCAACCGGACCAACCGAGAGTCGGCGCAATTCGATTGCATGGCGATGCTTGCAAAAAACACATCCAGCGACCAAGGTTGGTGCGTAATTTCAAAACCAACAAACACACACAACCATGGCACACGAACTACCAGCACTACCTTACGCACACAACGCCCTCGAGCCGCACATTGATGCGCGCACGATGGAAATCCACCACGGCAAGCACCACGCCGCCTACGTCGCAAACGTGAACAAGGCGCTGGAATCCGCGCCGGAGCTTGCTGGCAAAAGTGCAGAAGAGCTTTGCAAAGGCATCGGCTCCGTGCCCGAAGCCATTCGCGGTGCAGTCCGCAACAATGGCGGCGGGCACTGGAACCACACCTTTTTCTGGAACCTCATGAAGCCAGCCGCCGAGGGCAAACCAATCGGCAAACTCGCTGAAGCGATCACCGCGACCTTTGGCAGCTTCGAGGCATTTCAGGAGAAATTTGCAGCCGCTGCGGCGACTCGCTTTGGCTCCGGCTGGGCATGGCTCTGCGTGAAAGATGGCAAGCTCGCCATCTGCTCCACGCCAAACCAAGACAACCCGCTGATGGGCGAAGCAGTCGGCGCGTGTGGCGGCACTCCAGTGCTCGCGCTCGACGTGTGGGAACACGCCTACTACCTGAACTACCAAAACCGCCGCCCCGATTACGTGAAAGCGTTTTGGGCCGTAGTCAACTGGGCGCAGGCCGAAGCGAATTTCACCGCCGCCAGCTAGATAAAACGCGCAGTAATTTTTTTCAAAAGCGCCCGCTTCCTGCAAAGGAGGCGGGCGTTTTTTTTGCGTCCGAAGCGGTGGAAACACAGAGGAACTCGAACAGCTTAGAGCGACATTGAATCGGGCTTCTACGCCCCCAACAACTGCCGCAGCACATACGGCAGGATGCCGCCGTGGCGGACGTATTCTACCTCGATGGCTGTGTCTATGCGGCTGCGGAGGGTGACGCTATCCGTGGTGCCGTCGGCGCGGTGGATGACTAGGGTGGCGTCGCTCATGGGCTTGATGTCGTCGCTGAGGCCGAGCAGGTCGAAGGTTTCGGTGCCGTCGAGTTCGAGGGTTTGGGCGGTCATGCCTTCGGGGAATTGGAAGGGGATGACACCCATGCCGCAGAGGTTGCTGCGGTGGATGCGCTCGAAGCTCTGGGCGACGACGGCGCGTACGCCGAGCAGCGCGGTGCCTTTGGCGGCCCAGTCGCGCGAGCTGCCGGTGCCGTATTCTTGTCCGGCGAAAATCATGAGCGGCGTCTTCGTTTGCGCGTAGAGCATCGCGGCGTCGTAGATGGGCATTTGCGTGCCGTTGTGCATCGTCACGCCGCCTTCGGTGCCGGGGCACATGAGGTTTTTGATGCGCACGTTTGCGAACGTTCCGCGTGTCATGATGCGGTCGTTGCCGCGTCGCGAGCCGTAGCTGTTGAAGTCCTCAAATGCGACGCCGGCTTCCGTGAGGAATTTGCCGGCGGGCGATGCTTTCTTGATCGCGCCTGCGGGCGAAATGTGGTCGGTCGTCACGCTGTCGCCGAAGATGCCGAGAGGCCGTGCGCCGTGGATTTCGCCGATGGTCCCGGCGGACATGCCGAAGCCGGTGAAGAACGGCGGCTCTTGGACGTAAGTGCTCGTGAGATTCCACTCGAATACGTCGCCGACGGTGCCGGGGATTTCGTTCCACTTAGGGTTCAGCGTGGCGAAGTCGGTGTAGAGTTTGCGGAAGACTTCGGGCGAAAGCGCGGTGCTCATCACGCTGCGGACTTCGGCCTGCGACGGCCAGATGTCGCGGAGATAAACGGGGCCGTTTGTGCCGTTGCCGATGGGCTCGCTGCTGAGGTCAATATCCACGCGGCCCGCGAGCGCGAAGGCGACGACGAGCGGCGGCGACATGAGGAAGTTGGCCTTGATGTTTTGATGCACACGCGCCTCGAAGTTGCGGTTGCCCGAGAGCACCGATGCGGCGACGAGATCATTTTCCGTCACGGCCTTTTCGATGTCGGGGTGAAGCGGGCCGCTGTTGCCGATGCACGTCGTGCAGCCGTAGCCGACGGTCTGGAAACCGAGCGCGTCGAGATACTGCGAGAGCCCCGTTTTATCGAGGTAATCGGTGACGACGCGCGAGCCGGGGCCGAGCGAGGACTTCACGGCAGGGTTCACTTTCAGCCCGAGTTCGACAGCCTTTTTCGCCAGCAATCCCGCGCCGAGCATCACGGATGGGTTCGAGGTGTTCGTGCAAGAAGTGATCGCCGCGATGAGCACGCTGCCGTTGCGGATGGAAACGTCGCCGACTTGCGTGGGGTTTGCGCCCGTGAGCGTAAGTGCGAACTTTTTCTCCGCGAGGTCGGCGGCGGGTTTGCCGTAGCCGCCATCGGGCACGGACTTGGAAAAGAGTTCGCTGAACGTGCTCTTGAGGTCCGTGAGATTGATGCGGTCCTGCGGGCGCTTTGGCCCAGCGACGCCGGGCACGACGGTCGAGAGATCGAGTTCCAGTTCGACGCTGTAAGTCAGCTCGCCCTTCATCGGCACGCCCCACAAGCCCTGCGCTTTGTAGTAATTCTCGAATGCCGAGCACTGCTCTTCCGTGCGCCCCGTGCCGCGCAGATACGCGACGGTTTCTTCGTCGATGGGGAAAAAGCCCATCGTCGCGCCGTATTCGGGAGCCATGTTTGCGATGGTCGCGCGGTCCACGACTGCGAGCGCCTTTGCGCCAGGTCCGTAGAACTCGACAAATTTCCCGACGACCTTCGCCTTGCGCAACATTTGCGTGATGTGCAGCACCACATCCGTCGCCGTCACGCCCTCAGCCGGAGCGCCGGTGAGATTTACGCCCACGACTTCCGGCGTGAGGAAATAGACGGGCTGCCCGAGCATCCCCGCTTCCGCTTCGATTCCGCCGACACCCCAGCCGACAACGCCGAGGCCGTTGATCATCGTCGTGTGCGAATCCGTGCCGACCAAAGTATCGGGGTAATATATGTCGCCGCTCGAAAGCACACCTTTCGCCAAATACTCCAAGTTGACCTGATGCACGATGCCGATGCCCGGAGGCACGACGCCAAATGTCTGAAAAGCCTGCTGCCCCCACTTGAGCAATTCATACCGCTCGCGGTTGCGCGTGAACTCCAAGTCGAGGTTCTTTTTCAGCGCATCGCCGCTGCCGAAAAAATCCACCTGCACCGAGTGATCCACTACCAAATCCACGGGCACGAGCGGCTCGATCATCTTAGGGTCGCGCCCCAGCCGTGAAACCGTCGAGCGCATCGCCGCGAGGTCCACAAGCAGCGGCACGCCGGTAAAATCCTGCAACACCACCCGCGCCACGACGAACGGAATCTCCACCTGCGCCGGAGCCTTCGCATTCCAGTTTGCCAGCAGCTTCACATCCTCCTCGCGCACCCGCTTGCCATCGCAATTCCGCAGCACACTTTCCAGCACGATGCGGATAGAAATCGGCAGCTTTGAAATCGGCCCGATGCCCGATTTTTCAAGCTCTGGCAGTGAGAAGTAGCTGCCTTGTTTGCCATTGCCGATGTCGAAAGTGCGGAGTGTTTTAAATGCGTCGTTGCTCATGAGTTTGGCTAGAAAAGCAGCGAGAAACAAAGTGTGCAAGCCAGTGGTTGCAGGCTGCACGAAGCGCAAGACAGCAGCTTGCGAGTGCGTCCGTTACTTACTGCGCAGGACTCAGGATCACTTGTGCGGCTTCTGCATCCGCTCGCAGCCATGCGATCTCACCTTCCGGCGTGCTATTCAAACTCAGCCAGCCGATCCAAGTCTGGCCGCGCACGGTCGCAAAGACTGGCGCGAAACCCTGACGCGAGATCGGCGCGATGGATTGAAAACTCGCGCCAGCAATTTGTGCCGCGAGACGGACGTTGCCGCCGGGCCGGACGGCGAGGATTCCCGTTCCGGTAAAGTCAGTAGAATTGAGCGCGACGGTGGAGTCGCCTGCGAGATCGGGGCGTAGGGCTGCGGCGTGGCCGGAGAGTTCTACGATGAGTGAGTCGTCGTGCAAAGCCCCGCGCAGAAGCCCCGCTGTGGTATCAAACGAAAGCTGCACTCTCAGCGGAGTGCCGCGCCGCTTGATCGTGGCGGCGGCAGTTCCATCGGCGGAGAGTTTGCCGGTGAAGGCGTGGGTGCCGTCGGGCGTGATCATTTTTGCTGAATACACGCCGCGTGAAGCGACACTAAGATCGAGCCGCACGGGATAGGCGGCATCGCTGATGGCGACCCATTTTCCGCGCTGCGGTGAAAAGGATGCGGTGCTGGATGGTGCGCCGTTTTTCCCAGCAATCCGGGCGGCCAGCGTCTCTATGAAACTGCCTCCGCCGAGATACACGCTGCCGGGGCCGGGTGCTTGCGGCGAGACGGTGACGGTCGTAGTCGCTTCGTGTGTGGCACCGCTGTTGTCCGTCACTTTCAGCCGCGCCGTGTAAGTGCCGGAGACGGGATAGGTGAATGAAACGCTGGAGCCGGTGAGCGTCGTTTCCGTCCCGGCGGTTGCGCGGGCAAAACGGAAGTTGTCAAACATTGCGGTGCCCGGTGCGCTCTCGGCCTGCCATGTGCCCGCGCCGCATTCGATGCGCGTGCTTGTTAGCGCGAAGCGTGCAGGCTCGCTGTGGAGCGTGAGCCACGATGCGCCGTTGCTGCTGACCTCAAACATCAGCAGCGATCCCGCGTGGCGAATCCGCCAGTGCCGGTGCTGCGCGGGGCTGTAAGTCGTGTTGCTGACCGTGAATTGACCGCCGACGATTTGGATAAAGTAAAGCCCGCCCGCCTCGGCGACGATGAGCGCCGCATTTTGCGAATCCTTGCTCACGCAAAGCAGCGTATCCGCCGCGCCGACCGCTGCCTGAACGACCTCGACGCTCGCGCTTCCGCCCGTGAAATCGTGCGCCGCCGCAGTGACAAATCCCGCATACCGATCCCCGGCAAGATTTGCTCGCAGCGCTATCTCCAGCCGTGTGTTTCTCTCGGCGACAGTGATGCCTGGATCATAGCCAGCGGAACCCGAGAACACGGTGCCAAAGACAGCGCCGACGCTCCATTTTACAGCATCCCGCGTGTTGTCGTTGAAATCATCGGTGAGCACATTCGTGAGCTTTGTGGTGTCGCCGAGGAACCACTGGTAGCTCGCGATGGTGCCGTCGGAATCCGTGGAAGTTCCGCCATCAAAAGTCACCGCCTGCCCAAACGCCGAAGCGTAAGGCCCGCCCGCTCGCGCGACTGGCGCGATATTTCCCGGCGGGTTGATCGTCGCCGTCGTAGTTGCGTTGTGCGTGCCGCCGCGATTGTCGGTAACGGTGAGCGTGATATTGAAAGTGCCCGCCGTCGCGTAGGTCTTCGAGGGTGTCGCGCCGGTGCCCGTGGTGCCATCTCCGAAGCTCCATGCGTAGCTCGCGATGCTGCCGTCTGGATCGCTCGACGTGCTTCCATTCAGCGCGAGCGCCACGCTGCGCGTTCCCGTGTAAGGCCCGCCGGGGCTTGCGACTGGCGGCACGTTTGCCGGAAGCGCGATGGTCGCAGTCGTTGTTGCGATGTGCGTTGCGCCGTTGTTGTCCGTGACCGTCAGCGAAATGTTGAAGGTGCCCGCCGCTGCGTAAGTTTTCGATGGCGTCGCGCCGGTGCCGGTGCTGCCGTCGCCGAAGCTCCAAACATAGCTCGTGATGGTGCCGTCCGCGTCGCTCGAAGTGCTTCCGTTCAGCGCGAGCGCAACTCCCGCCGTTCCGCTGTAAGGGCCGCCTGTACGTGCGACGGGCGGTTGGTTTGAAGCGACGATGCTCGCGGTAGTTGTGGCGGTATTCGTCGCTCCAGCGCTGTCTGTCACGGTGAGTGAAATCGTGATGCTGCCAGCGGCGGCGTAGGTTTTCGACGGCGTCGCGCCGGTACCGGTGGTGCCGTCGCCGAAGTTCCAAGCGTAGCTGGCGATGCTTCCGTCCGCATCGCTCGACGTGCCGCCATTCAGCGCGAGAGCGATGCCAGCCGTTCCGCTGTAAGGCCCGCCAGCTCTTGCGATGGGCGGCTGGTTTGCAGTGGGCGCGGGACGTGTCACCGCGAAATCATCGAACACGGCCATTCCCGGCGCGGATTCATTTTTCCATGTGCCCGCGCCAATTTCCACGCGCACCGAAGTGAGCGCAAATCCCGCGCTCACGGTCCGCAAAGTCTGCCATGCGTTCCCGTCTGCGCTCGTCTCGAATGCAATCGTCGCGCCCGTCGTATTGCGGATGCGCCAGTATTGCTGCGATGGCGAAAAGCTGTGTGCGCTGAAGCTCCGGCTACGTGCGACGACGTGGTCAATGTAGAGCGCACCGCTTTCGACGACCATGAGCAGGAAGTTCGACGAATCTTTTGCCACGGCGAGATACGTGTCGGCATCGCCGCCCGCAGTCTGGAGCACACGCACTGCTGCGGTCGCAGCGGTAAAGTCGAGCGCACTCGCGCTGACGAATCCCGCATAGTGATCACCGGCAACATTGGTGCGCGGGACAATCTCAAGGCGCTGATTGCGTTCGGCGACGACGATGGCTGAATCGAACGCCGCCGCGCCGGAATCAATCTGCGAGAAAACCGCGCCGACCGTCCATTTTGCAGGGTCGCGGACGTTGTCGTTGAAGTCATCCGCCTGAAGCGTAACAAAAGTCGGCGGCTGAATATCGGGAGCCGGAGCCGTCGCAGGCTCGCCGTCAATTTGCGAAACGTAAGCCGCAAGCCGTGCGAGGTCGGCGGCGTTCAAAGTCACGCCGCTGTGTGCGGCGATAGCGTCGGCGATGGTTGCGGCGCGTCCGTCGTGCAGATACGGCGCGGTCGCCCAAGCACCGCGCAGCGAAGGTGCATCGAGCGCGGTGAGTGCGCCGCCAAGTCGCTGGCCGGAAGATGTGCGCAGCGTGCCGATGTTGTGCGTGGCGGTTCCGCTGCTCGTGAACTGCGTGCCGCTGTGACACGCGGCGCAATTTTGTGCGCGGAAAATTTGCTCACCGAGAGCGGCGTCGGCACTGAGTGAACCGTCGCTATTCCGCGCCGGGCTTGCAGGCGTGGCTTGCAATGACGCGACGTAGGCTGCGAGCGCGTCGAGGTCCGCGCTGCGACCAGCTTTTGGAGCGCCGAGCGGTGCGCTTGTCGCCGCGAAGTCAGTATCGGAGAGCAACCCCGAACCGCCGCTGAGGTTGCGGATTTGCCCCTCAAAATCCTGCACTTCATCGAAGTTCGCGCTCCAGTGCAGTGGCCCTTGCGCCATGCCTCCGTGACCACGAAGCGTGATCGTATTGCGAAGCCCTTCGCCGAATCCGGTGATGTCCCAAGTGCGTCCGTCGTGCCCGCCGTCATTGTGGCACGCGGCGCATGAAATGTAGCTCTGGAGCGCGAGCCGTGAGTCGAGGGCATCGTAGAAATGCTGCTTGCCGAGCAAGACTTGCGCGGAGAGTCGCTCGCTGGCCACGGTGCCGACGAGAGCGGCTGTCCCGACTGGTTGATCGCCGCCATTTTGAATGCCGGAGACATCGTGGATGGTCACGTTGCGGGACATGAAGTTTTGCACAAAAAGCGTCGCGCCATCCGGCGAAAGAGCGAGGCCCTGCGGCGCGCGGTCCACGAAGAATCGCTGGATGATCTGCCCGCGTCGTGCATCGCAAACGGCGACCTCACGCGAGGCTTCGAGCGCGACGTAGAGATACGATCCGGTGGGATCAAAGATCGCCGCGCTAGGCATTCCTGCGTTGTCGAAGTCGAGTCGTGCAGCGGTTGCTTCGGTGAGCGTGGAGAGGTCAATTCGCGAGGCGATGGCACGCACGGTCTGGTCGTGCGTCAGTCCCTCGCTTTTGCGTAGCACACCGAGTTTAATGTTGTCTTGCTTGGAAGGAATCCACGCGCTGACTCCATCGGGAGAAATCGCCGCTGCGCCGAGGTAGTTTGGGATTCCGCGTGCAGAAGTCGCGGTATCTACGCGCTCGCTGTGTTCGAGAATCACCGTGCGGTTGATGGTGGCGTTCGCCGCATTCACCACGATCACTTCACCGCCAAATTTCGTAGTGCCCACGGTCGTTTGCGGAGAAGCCGTATCTTCGCCGGGAACCGGTGGCGTGATGAAGCGCGAGACGAATACCCGCGAGCTGTCCGCGCTTACTGCGACGTGCCGTGCGTGTTGACCGAGCGCCGCTGTTGCGAGCACCGCGCCGGTGGATGCGTTCAATTTGAAAAGCGCACCGCTGCCCTCGCAAGCGACCCACGCAGCCGAGCCGTCGGGAGCGAATGCGATTCCGAATGGCCGCGAGCCGCGCGGGAGATTCAGCGTGGAAACCACGGCCAGCGTGGAGGGGCTGAGGATGCTGATTTGCGCTGCATCCACACAAGTCACCCACACGCGACCATCCGGCGCGAGCGCGAGCGTGCGCGGGCCTTCGCCTGTGGCTGGTTCGGCGAGTTTTGCGCGAGTCACGGCGTCAATGACTGCGACCGTTGCGTTGTCGGGGTTCACAGTCCACACGCGCGGATTCCCGCTGCTGCGCGGCTCGTACAAAATGGGCGAGGAAGCGCGGGGACTTTGCGCAGAAAGTGCGCCGTGAATTGCTTGGAAATAGCTCGTGCTGGCGAGCTGTCCCGCGCTGTCGCGGACTGTCAGAGTGACGAGATAGCGTCCCGCTGCTGCGTAGGTTTTCGTCGTTGTCGTGGAGGATGAAAATGCGGTCGCCGCAGTGCCGTCGCCAAAGTCCCAGCTATACTGCGGCGATGTCGCATTGGTCGCCGGAGCCGTGAGCGTGATGCCTGTATTCACCGTCCTCGGCTGGCTCGAAAGCGCACCGATGGTAATGGATTCCGCGATGGTCCAAGTGAACGCGATGTTGGTCACCGAGCTTACTCCATCTGTAACGGTAACGGTTGCATTGAAAATCCCAGCCGTTGTGGGCGTGCCGGAAATTGTGCCGCTCGAAGGATGGATGGAAAGTCCCGTCGGCAGCCCGTTCGCAAGATAGCCGAGCGTCTGCGCTCCTGCGGTATCCGCGAAAATTTGAAGCGCCACTACCGAGCCACGATTGCTCGTCTGCGGGCCGGGGTTTGTGACCGTGGGATTTGCGGCGGCGGTAACTTGGATAATCTTCGATTTGGAATGCACGCCTGCCGAATCGAGCGCGAAGAGCATCCAGTAACCGGGCGTCATCACGTTGAGATTCGTGCGCGAAGTCAGTTCATAAGTGCCCGGCGCGGTTTGCACGGAAGGGAGTTCGAGAAAACGAAGATCGCTGCTGACGGAGTGCGTGAGCGAATTCAGGCGGATGAATGTGAAGCGCGTTACGCCCGGCGATGCTTTCACGGTGAACTGCACGCCGGGGCCGATGCGCTCCGGCGTGTTTGTGATGACGGGACGCACCTTCGCCGTGCCGTCGGAATTCAGCAGTTGCGACGGCGTGAAAATTTGCGCGTCGGGATGGTCCACGGCTGCGTTTCCAGCGAGTCCGCCGCCGCCGCTCCACACGCGCCCATCGGGGAGCAGGAATGCAATCGAGTGGTAATTTCTTCCCACGGACATGCTCGCTGTTGTGCGCCAGATGCCGGTCGCAGGGTTCCAGATTTCCGCCGGAAATACGGAGCCGGTGTCGCTGAATTTGGTCCCCGTGGTATTTCCGCCGACGACCATCACCTCGCCGTTTGGCAGCATCACGGAGTTTCCGAAAGCGCGCGCATTCGCCATCGAGGCGGTGCTCGCGACGACCGGGTTTGTGCCCCGCAAATCCACTGTGTATGCGGTTTTAGAGGCCGTGCCGTTGGTTGGCGCAGTGAAGCCGCCGCTCACGAGCACGCGGCCTTCATTATACATCACCCACGCGCCTTCTTTCGGGAACTGAGTGCCGGGGACGTTCACATTTGCATACGTCAGGCTGCCGTTGCCGGTCGTGTTGATCCAGTTCATGCGGTCCGTCGGTCCCGCGTGGAAAATGCGACCATCGGGAGCGAGAAAAAGAAACGGATGCCAGCGCTGATCGAAGCCCGCTTCGTTCAAAATCGTCTGCCAATCAATGCCGGTGAACCGCCGCCAGCCAGTCGCAGAGTTCCATAGCTCGGTGGTGCGTTCGCCATTCGTTCCGGTGGCTGTAAAAACCTCGCCGCTCGCGAGTGCGAGGCTTGTATTGTACCAGCGACCGTCGTTCATGTTTTGAATCGCCGACCATGTCGTCGTGCGCCAGTCGAAGATGCTCGACCAGCGATTGCAGGTGCGCCCGCCGTTCACCAGCAGACGGCCATCCGGCAGCATCGCCACGCCGCCGCAAAACATGTCGTGACCGTTGCGGTTGACCTCCGTGAAGACGCCCGTTTCGGGATTCCACACGGCGGCATAAGTGAACTCCGGCCCGCTCGGAAATGCGTTGCGCTGATTCGAGGCAAAAGTGAGCAACCGGCCATCCGGCAGCAGTGCGCCGGTGACAGGAACGTGCGGCGTCCACGGAATCACCGCGCTCCACGCGCCTTGCGTATGCGGATTTGCGCCAATCACCGGATCGCCGGGCGCGGCAGCGTTATTTTCGAGCGCGACGGGTGCGGCGACTTTGATCTGGTTGCCCGACGGTGGCGGCGCGATCAAAGCTGCGGCTTCCGCTGCAAAAGCGTCGTCGAGCGCGTGGTCGTCTTCCACATCAGCGTGGGAAACTGTGGCTGAAAGTAGAGCGGCGAATGCTGCGAGAATCGGGGCGACACGGTGAAGCTGTTTCATTTTACGAGAGCGGTTTGTTTATCCGGGGGAGCGATGAATGGTTCATCGGTGAGCGTTTTTAGAAATGCGACCAGAGCGCGTTTGTCTTCCGCGCTGAGTCCGAGTCCCTCGGCGGGATGCTTGGCGAGATTTGGGTCGAGCGCTGCGCTGCGCTGAACGCCTTTGTCGTAGTGCTCCACGACTTCTTCGAGCGTCGCAAAACGCCCGTCGTGCATGTAGGGCGCAGTGACTGCGACGTTGCGAAGCGAGGCTGCTTTGAATTTTCCACGGTCGTTTTCATCGCGTGTGACTTCGTAGCGGCCAAGGTCTGCGCTTGGAGCGAGGCCGTTATTTGCAAATGCGTTGCTGGTGAAAAGATTGCCGCCGTGGCAGTGGAAACAATCCGCGCCGCGAAGTCCTCGCGCGGGATCGTGCTCGGTGACGAAAAGCTGCAAGCCCCGTTTTTCCTCGTCGTTCAGGGTCGCGAGTTTCCGCGCTGCGCGGTCGAATTTGGAATCCTGCGAGACGAGCGTGAGGAGAAATTGCTCCAGCGCCATCGCGAGCCGTTCGCTGGTGATTTCGCCGCCAAATGCAGCGGCAAATTCGCGCGGGTAATCCGCGTCGGTGCGCAGTTTCGCGAGCACGTTATCGAGGCGCTCGTTCATTTCGAGCGGGTCTTCGATGGGCTTCAGCACTTGCTCGCGGAGGGATTTCGCGCGGCCATCCCAGAAAAATTCTTTCGCCCACGCGAGGTTGAAAAGCGGCATGGAGTTGCGGCGTCCCTTTTGTCCCTCCGCACCGGCGCTCACGGTGCGGGCGTCGGAAAATGCGAACGGTTGCGCGTGGCACGAAGCGCAGGATTGCTGGTTGTTGCGTGAGAACCGCGTGTCGTGAAACAGCCGCCGCCCAAGCGCGACGCCCTCGACAGTAAGCGGATTGTCGGCGGGCAACTCCACGCGGGGAAGTCGCTCGGTGATTTCGAGCGCAAACGGCGTCCCGACTCGCGGCGCGGATTTTGTGAGGGCGACTTTTATTTCCTGAAAAACGTCCGCCTTCACTTCGACGACGCGAAACGCTCGCTCGATATTCGTCTTTAGTTGTGTCGCAAGAGGATCGCCGTCGCGGGAGTGCGTGGAATCTCCCTTCACGCCGTCGAGAACTCGCGCCACATCGAGCGAGAGCTTCACGGTTTGCGGCTGTGCGCCGTTGATTTCCACGGGCAGCTCCACCGTCATCAAATTCGCATCCATCGCGACGTGGTAAGAGTAGCCGCCGTCGCCGCGCCTGCCTTCCAGCGCGAGGAAAACGTAGCCGCCCTGCCAGCCCCAATGCAGGCCGTTTACCGTGGGATGAAGCGCGTGGCCGGCTTCGATAAAATTCGGGTCCGCCGCGTTCATTTTCGCATCCACCCCGACGCGGAAACGCACCGCTGTAAAGCGCTCTGCCGGGATTGCGCCCGCATCGGCGGTGGTTTTCCCAGCATCGCTGATATATGCGGCCCATTCCCGCGAACTCTCCATCCAAGAGCCATCCGCACGACGAAGAGCGAGGCCGCTCACGAGATAATCCAGCCGTTTTACATCCGCCGCCTTGGTGCCTTCATGGGCGAAGCTCAGATGGAGCTGTGCGCCATCTGCGGGGAAAATAAAAACCGCTACTGCTGGCACGATGATTGCAAGGCGCAGTTTTGCGAGGGCCTTGGCAAAAAAAGACCCGAAAACTGGTAAATAGAATGCGCGAAGAGGGTTCGGCATGGGTTTTGATTATAATTTCCATAAATAACAGCAAGTATTATTTAGTGGAGTGTGGGCAGTTGGTTCTGCGTTACCCGTTCATTAAGATAATCTTCGCACTCCTTGCGAGGCTATTTTTTGGAGTTTCGCTTACTGTCGAGTGCGGCTCGCCAAGGAGAAGCGGTTTGCATTGCTGCGAATGGCTGCACAATGTCGCCGCGTATGATGCTCCGAATTTCTATTTTGTTTTCCGCCTTTTGTTTTGCCGGTTGCGCGACAAAAGCTCCCGACGATTCTGCAAGGAAGCCGGGCTTTTTAGAACGCGCATGGAGCAGCACACAGTCCGGCTCGCAAAAACTCTGGCAATCGACAAAAACGGGCGCGGCAGAAGGTTGGGATTCTGCGACGGATTTGGCGAAATCGCCTTTCAAAAAACGCAAAGGCACAAAGTCGAAAGACACGAGTCTGCTGACTGTCATCCACGTTTCCCCGGAGACGGTGAAAGTGCCCGGGACGCGCTCGCTGGAGGTGAAAATCACGGTGACGAATCAAGCCAAGACCAGTGCACTGCTTGAGTTCCCGACGAGCCAGCATCTGGAGGTGGTTGTGAAAAATGAGTCGGGCGCGGTGATTGAGCGGTGGTCGGATGATCAGCGGATTTCGAGGGACGCGGGCTTTGTGACGGTGAATCCGAACGAGCGTCTGGAGTATGCTGCGGTGATTTCCACTCGCGGAATGGCGGCGGGTAAAACTTACACCATCGAGGCTTCTGTGCCGGGCTATCCGGCGGCATCTGGGAAAAAAATCATCGTCCCGCAGAATTAGGGAGCGCCCGTGCTGGCCATTTTCCTCCATGCGCATTTGCCGTTTGTGCGGCATCCTGAGCACGCGCATTTTTTGGAGGAGGACTGGCTTTTTGAAGCCATCACGGAAACGTATCTGCCGCTGACGGCGATGTTTTACCGGCTTGCGGAGGAGGAAATCCCCTTCCGGCTCGCGATGACGGTGACGCCGACGCTCGGCGCGATGTTGCGCGATCCGCTGCTCTTGGCGCGGTATGATGCGTATTTGCAAAGGCTCACCGCGTTTGCCGAAAGCGAAGCGCGGCGCTTGCGCGGGCCGGGCGCTGAGGCTGCGCGGTTTGCGCTGCGACGGCTGATGCAGGCGCGGGAATGGTGGGAGGAAATCGGGCACGATTTGCCGGGTGCGCTCGGTCGTTTGCAGGAGCACGGGCTGGAACTCGTCGCCTGCGCAGCGACGCATGGTTTTCTGCCGCTCATGGCTTTGCGCGAATCGGTAAAAGCGCAAATCTCTGCCGGCGTGGAAGCCCACCGTGCGACGTTTGGCCGCGATCCCGCAGGATTCTGGCTGCCGGAATGCGCTTACACTCCGGGACTCGACGAGCTGCTTGCGGAGCACGGCATTCGATGGACCGCGCTGGATTCCCACGGGCTGATGCGGGCGAAGCCAGCGCCGCGCAATGCCGTCTGGAACCCTGTATTCATGCCCTCCGGCGTGGCGGCGTTTGCTCGCGACCGTGAAACTGCCCGGCTGGTTTGGGATGCGAGCCGGGGCTTTCCGGGGCACGCGGATTACCGCGAGTTTTATCGCGACGCAGGCTGGGATGCACCGCTCGAAGCCGCGCTGCCATTTTTGCCGGATGGGATGCGAAAGTTCACCGGGCTGAAACTGAATCGCATCACCGGATGCGAGCAAAAGGAGTATTACCAGCGCGAAGCCGCGCTGAGGATGGTGGAACTGCACGCCGGGCAATTTGTGGACGCCTGCGCTGCGCGGATTGCGGAGCTGAAGGATTGTCTCGATGCGCCGCCGGTTATTTTTGCTCCGTTCGATGCGGAGTTGTTTGGCCACTGGTGGTTCGAGGGACCGGAATGGCTGGAGGCCGTGCTGCGAAAATGTGCGGCGTCGCAGAACGTCCCACTCACCACCGCGACTGCCTATCTTTCTAAAAACGAAACGCATCAAATCGTGGAGCCGGTGGCTTCGAGTTGGGGTGATGGTGGGCATTGGAGCGTGTGGCTGAACGAGGCAAATGCGTGGATGTATCCGCACTTGCACGCAGCAGAACTGCGCGTCGCAAAAATCGCCGCCGCAGTTTTGCACGAAGCGGAAATTTCACCGCTCAAACAAACCGCGCTGGAACAAATGCGTCGCGAACTTTTTCTAGCGCAGTCGAGCGACTGGGCATTCCTCATCAACGCCGGAACCGCTAAAAATTACTCCGAGCAGCGCGTGAAAACCCACATCGCAAACACCAATCATCTCGCCGATCAAGTCGAGCGCGGCGAGATCAAGTAAGACGCGAAGTCGTAGTAAAAAGACCGGCTCAAAGGCGAAAATGAACGCCACTTTTCCGGAATCCTCGCCGGCATCGATCAGGGGCCACTGCGGTACCCACTTTGAAATTGCGCATGTTCGTTTGTCACTTAGTCTGAATCTATGATTTTTCATGCTGCCGCCGACTTCCAAGTGATGACTAATTTTGCGTTAAAACACTTCGAGGACCGTTTTGCTTCCACCCGTCTTGGGATGTGTTTTGAGTTCGATGTCGAAGTGGCGCGGTTGGAATCGCAGGTGGAGCAACTTTATGGCCTTGCGGCGCTACTCGCTCGAAGGGAGACGGATTTGGACGCCACTGCCGAAATCTGGGGAGCCGTGATTACGGCATGTGATGCGGTCGCGGCGAAGATTCTCAGCCTGTGCGCCGAGCATCCAGCGTGCAGCGCGTCTTACGACAACGTGCTCGACATCCGCAACAAAGCGGCCCGCCTTCGCGACCTGCACAGCTAGATGATCCCCGCTGAGAATATCAAGGAACTGGCCGAGCTTTACGACCAGTTCGCTCACGCGCTTGATCCATTTTCGGAGCAGCGCGACAAAGCGGAAGATGCGTTTTACGTGCTCATGGAAAAGCTCAAATTCACCCACGCGCCGACGAGCGACGCTCGTGAGTTTCGGCGTGAGGCGGTTCGTCAGTGTAAGCTTTTCCTCAAGAAGAACTGAACTCTTCACCCATTGAAGTCATGGCTGCCGAAGTGTGTCAGTTCTGTGGAGTTGAAATTCTATTTCGGTATATCCGAGGTAGCTTCACCCCAAAATCATTGCGGACGTGTGGCGTGCGGCAACGATGAATAGACCATAGTGTTTAAGAGCTTAAAGACAGCGCCCTTGCCAAGCGCGGGCGGTTCCCCTTTTTATGCGCGGCATGAAAGTCCTCGTCATTGGGAGTGGTGGGCGCGAGCACGCGCTGGTCTGGAAACTGCGGCAATCGCCACGGGTTTCCGCAGTTTTTTGCGCACCGGGAAATGGGGGCGTTGCGGAGATCGCGACCTGTGTGCCGATCAAAATCAACGACCACGACGCTCTGGTGCAGTTTGCGAAAAGCGAGGAAATCGGGCTGGCTGTCGTCGGCCCGGATGATGCGCTTGCAGCCGGAATCGTGGACCGTTTTGAAGCGGAAGGGCTGCGGATTTTTGGCGCAAGCCAATCGGCTGCGCGGCTGGAATCATCGAAGGTTTTTGCGAAAGAATTCATGTTTCGCCACGGCATCCCCGCTGCGGCGAGCGGACAATTTTCCGATTCGGAAAAAGCGCGTGCGTTTGCTGCGGGGATGAAAACTCCCATCGTCGTGAAGGCCAGCGGGCTGGCGCTGGGCAAGGGCGTGATTATCGCCGAGACGCACGCGGAAGCGGAGCAGGCGATTCGTGAAATCATGGACGAGCGGAAGTTTGGTGAAGCGGGCGCGGAGGTGGTGATTGAGGAGTTTTTGCAAGGCGAGGAATGCAGCATTCACGCGCTTGTGGATGGCGGCAGCTATCTGCTTTTCCCCAGCGCACAGGACCACAAACGCGCACTGGACGGCGATCTCGGCTTGAATACCGGCGGCATGGGCACGTTCAGCCCGGCGGATAAAGTCCTGCCGCCCGCGCTGGAGCAGCGTGTCCGTACGGAAGTGCTGGACCGCTTTGTTGCAGGGCTGAAAGCGGACGGCTTGGATTTTCGCGGAATGCTTTTTCCGGGGCTGATGATCACCGCTGATGGGCCGAAAGTGCTGGAGTTCAACTGCCGCTTTGGAGACCCCGAAACACAAGTGCTGCTCACACGGCTGGAGAGTGATTTGCTGGATTTGCTGGAAGCCACTATTGACCGCCGACTCGCGCAGGCCGAGCCACGCTGGAGCCGCGATGTTGCCGTGTGTGTGATTATGGCGAGCGGCGGCTATCCCGGCTCCTACGCAAGCGGCAAGGAAATCACAGGAATCGCGGAGGCAAAGGCGGCGATTTTTCACGCAGGCACGAAGCGCGACGGCGACAAATTGCTTACTGCTGGCGGGCGTGTGCTCGGAGTCACAGCGCTCGCGCCGACACTCGCTGAAGCAAGGAGCCGTACCTATTCCGCAGTCGAAGGCATCGCGTTTGAAGGCGCACAATTTCGCCGGGATATTGCGGCGAAAGGTCTTTGATCTTCTACGGCGTGCTCTGGATTTGCATTCGTAGATAACGCTGCGCAGTGCCGCTCACTGGCGTGTCGTCGCGGAAGGTCACTGTCTCGGTGCCGTCGCCATTTGAAATCGGCGAGCCGACGAGTGAGGTTGTCGAAGTCCAGCTTGTGCCGAGCAGATCGTTGTTTTGCACCGTGTAGGAAAGGTCGAGCAGCGGCGTGCGGCGGCGGAAGGTGAGCGTGAGGTAGTTGCTGCCGGAGACATTCGCGATGCCCGGTGCCGGGCTGCTTGCGGCATTGGGAATTGACGGGGAAAGGCCCAGCGCAAACTCCGTGAGGTTGTCGCGCCCATCGCCGTCTGGATCGGCGGAGCCGCCGCTGATGCTTGGATTTGCCAGCTCCACAGCGGTGAAGTTTAGCGCCTGCCATGCGCCAAATGCCGAGAAAACTGTGGCCGTGCTTTGCTGCGTGTTGCCGAGCAGCGCGGTGCCCACGAGTGCTTCGCCCAGATTCACGGTGAATGTCTCGCCGCTGTCTGCAAGCGCATCGGCGGTGATAGGAATCAGGATCGTCTTCGCCGCACTGTCGCCGTTCGCCCATGCAAGATTTCCGCTCGCAGCCGTGAAATCCGCGCTGGTGGCTGTTCCGGCGACCGTCGAGTAGCCGACGCTGATTGCGCCGAGCGAGCCGCCGGTGCGATTTGCGGTGATGCTCAACGTCGTGCCCTCCACGCCGCTAAATGTCTCCGCTGCGAGCTGCACGGTGCCGGGCAGCGAAGCGAGTCCCGCATAAAACCGCCACAGCGGGCGTGAGTCTGCACTGCCTTGGAAATTGGCGGGGTTTCCGCCGAATACGACGCGGCCATCGGGCGCAAACGCGAAGTCTTCCACCGCGTCGCCGTGCCCGCCCGCCGCGATAAATGATGTGTCGTTTGCGCCTGCGCTAGTCAGCCGAGCAAAGCGGCTCGCTGCCACGCCGTTGAGCGTGGTGAAATCGCCGCCTACAAGAATCCGGCCATCGGGCTGCACGCGGAGCGCGGCAATGCGTTCATTACTCGTGGGGGCAAATGCGGCATCGAGCGCACCCGTCGAAGTGAGCTTCGCGATGCCGCCGCGTGTGGTGTTGTTGTAGGCGGTAAAATTGCCGCAGATGAGGATGCTGCCATCGCCGAGCAGCGCGATTTTTTCCACGGAGCGAATGCTGGTCGGGCTGCCGGAAAGATGCGCACCGTTAGTGATTCCGCTAAACGCCGCGTCGACCGCACCGCTTGTGTTGATGCGGCACAGGCTCGCCTTCGAGGGTGAGCCGGAAAAGTAAAACGCTCCGCCGACGAGAATCTTTCCGTCGGTCTGCGCGGCGAGTGTTTCGACGCGCCATCCGCTGTTCGGACCGAATGTTGGCGGTGTGAATGTGGCGTCCACGCTTCCGTTTGCATTGAGCTGTACGAGCATTCGCTTTGCCTGTCCGTCGAAGGTGGTGAAGTATCCGCCGAGGATAATTTTTCCATCCGGCAGTGCCAGCACGGCGGCGACCACATCGTTTGCGCCAGCACCGGGATTGAAGCCTGTGTCGAGCGAGCCGTCGGCATTCAGCCG
>JANMLS010000079.1:0-10617 GCA_031372675.1 Verrucomicrobiaceae bacterium | reverse complement strand
ATGAATCGTAGAACTTTTATCGCAGCCGCCATCCTTGTTTCCATGTCCGGTCTTCACGCCGAAGATGCCGTCTTGGAGCCGGGATTTGTTTCACTTTTTAATGGGAAGGATTTGACGGGCTGGGCTTACAAAGATGGGGAGAAGCTCGATGGGAAAACGGAGTCCACGGATGGCCGCTACTCGGCGAAGGACGGTGTGCTGACGGTGAATCCCGAAGACAAGGCGAAGGGGCCGCGTTTGCGGCAGCTTTGGACGGCGAAGGAGTTTCCGACGAACTTTGAATTGCGGCTGGAGTTTCGCGCATCGGTGAATGCGGATAGCGGGATTTTTCTCCGCAAGCCGCAGCTCCAGTGCCGCGATTATCTCGTGGCCGGACCTTACAAAGAACTGAAGGCTTACAAACCGCAGGAGTGGAATCAGATCGTGGTCGTGGTGAAAGACGGCGTGGCGCATTGCACCTGCAATGGCGAGGTGCTGGAAGCCGCGCTGAAGCTGCCGGAGACTGGTCCAATCGGGCTGGAAGCGGATCGTGGCACGATGGAATATCGGAAGATTCGTATCAAAGCGGAGTAATCCCACGCTCATGTTTCGCGCATTCTTTTTCTTTTTAGCGATGGCGGTGTCTGCCTTCGGGCAGCGTGCGCTTCCTTTCACCACGGTATTCAAAGGGAAGGATGGGTTTGATACGATTGTGCGAAAGGTGAAGCCGCTGGAAGAGCGCGTGCGGGCACTGCCAATCGGCGAACGGGCGGCGTGGTTCGGGCAGATTTTGCTCGGCACTCCGTATAAAAATTACACGCTGGAAATTGACGACGTAATCGAAGCTCCGTCGGTGAATTTTGACGGGATGGACTGCTGGACTTTTTTCGAGACAGCACTCGCACTTGCGCGGATGTCCGAGCTGCCAGTGGAAAAGTGGACATCGGAATCGCTGCTGCATTTTATCGAGGTGGATCGCTATTGGGGCGGGCGTTGCGATGGCTCGTATCTCTCGCGCCTGCACTACTTGGAGGACTGGGCGAAGGACAATGACCGGCGCGGATACGTGGAGGATTTGACGCGCAGCCTCGGCGGAACGCCAGTGGCAAACTCCGCGACGGAGATGACCAATAATTACCGCAGCTACCGCTACATGGCCAAGAGCGCGGCGAATCGCGCGGGCATCGCAGAACTGGAGTCCGGGCTGAGGCGGCGTCCGCTTTATATGATCCCAAAAGAGCGCGTGCCGGGAATCGAGAGCCGCCTGCAAAACGGCGACATCATCGGAATCATCAGCCGCGATGGGAGTAAGTTCGGGACATCGCATGTCGGCATGGCGATTCGGCGTAATGGTGTGCTGCATTTTATGCACGCGAGCCATCCTTCCGGCCACGGGCGCGTGGTCATTGATACGCGGCTGAGCGACTATCTCGCGAAGTTCAAAAAGCACGCGGGCATCCTCGTTGCGCGGCCTTTGAAATGAGCAGTGCGGAGACGATAGCGGCAATCAGCACCGCGCCCATGGAAGCAGCCATCGCGCTGATTCGCATGAGCGGGCCGCAGGCGGTGGAAATCGCGGATACTTTGTGGGCGGGACGACGCCGCGTGGCAGAGCTTCCCGCGCGTCATGTAGCATTTGGCAGCGTCGTGGAAAATGGCGCGAAGCTCGACGATGTGCTGCTCACGATTTTCCGTGCGCCAGCGAGCTACACAGGCGAGGAAATGGTGGAGATTGCGTGCCACGGCGGCGTGCTCGTTTCGCGCAGGATTCTCTCCGCGCTGCTGCGTGGCGGAGCACGGAGCGCAGAACCGGGCGAGTTCACCAAACGCGCTTATCTCCACGGCAAACTCGATCTCACGCAGGCGGAAGCGGTGATGGATTTGATCTGTGCGCAGACGGAACTTTCTCTCAGCGCAGCGGCGGAACAACTCGAAGGCAGACTCGGCGCACGCATTCGCGGACTGCGCCAGCAAGTGCTGGAAATCCTCGCACATGTGGAAGCGTACATTGATTTCCCCGATGAGGATATTTCGCCCGATGTCGGCGCAGCAATGAGCGCGCGGATGGACGCGGCAGCGCAGGAAATGGATGCACTGCTCGCCACCGCAGTCCGTGGCCGAGTGGTGAGGGAGGGACTTCGCACGGTGATTTACGGTGAGCCGAATGTGGGAAAATCCTCGCTGCTTAATCTTCTACTCGGCTACGAACGCGCCATCGTGAATGCGCGTCCGGGCACGACTCGCGATGTGCTGGAGGAAACAGTAAATCTGCGTGGAATCCCCGTGCGCTTGATGGACACCGCAGGCGTCCGCGAGACGGAAGATGAAATCGAGCGCGAGGGAATCGAGCGCACCCGCCGCGCACTGGATCGCGCAGACCTCGTGTTGCATATTTTCGACGCGAGCCAAGTCCCCTCGCCCGCCGTGGAAGCCGGACATGCAAAAGTGCTCCGCGTTTTGAACAAGTCGGACCTCGGCGTTCACGCGGGATGGAGCGGCGTTGAGAATGCCGTCCCGATTTCCTGTCTGCAAAATGAAGGCATCCCCGCGCTGGAAGACGCCATCCAGCAGGCAGCGACCGGCGGCGCGGATCGCGGAAACTGGAGCGTCGCCATCAACGCCCGCCATCAGGAATGCCTCGAAAAAGCCCGCGCCGCGATGAATGCAGCGCAGAAAGCGTTCACGCAAAAGCTCTCGCCCGAGTTTGTCGCCGAAGACCTCCGCGCATCCATGAATGCCGTCGGCGACGTGATCGGACGCGCCGACACCGAGGAGCTGCTAGGCGTGATTTTCGCGTCGTTCTGCATCGGAAAATAGTCAGCGGCGCTTGCGAAAGTAGTCCACGGCTTTAGCCGACGCATCGCGGTAAAGTGAGAGCAGGAACGCTTCGCAATCGGTTGCGCGACTGAAAACGCCGCAGTTATTTGCGAAGCGTTCGCGTTTCGTAGCACGAGCGATCACGGCTGAAGCCCCTGACTACTTTCGCAAGCGTGCTCGGACACCGCTTTCATCGGAGGAATCGGAAAGTGAGGCTTCCCTTTTGCGGCGCGGTTTCGGTATAAACTGCGCAGCAATGGACGCACCCGAAAAACTCACCACCGGTGAACCCCTCAGCATTGAGGAAATGCTCAAGCATCTCCCCGCTTTGGGCGAAGTTTCAATGGGGCTGCTCAAAAACTACGCGCTCGGCGCGGCGGTGCTTCGACGGTTTTCGGAGGGCGATATTGTTTGCGAGGAGGGCGAGTTTGGTTCCACTGCTTTTTACATCGTGGAGGGCGATGTGGATATTTACATCGAGAACCCGTTGGCCAAGGTCCAGAGCGCTCGCGGGGGCAAGGGCATCTTCGGTTTCTTCAAAAAAGTGACGGGGCTTTTTGGCGGCAGTGATTCGAGTGCGGCGGACCAGCACGGCTACATCGCGATTGATGCAGATGTGGACCTCCCGAAGATCAAGCCGCTCGCCACGCTCGGCGCGGGCGATCTTTTTGGCGAGATGACTTGCCGCACGTTCCAGCCGCGCTCGGCGACGGTGCGGGCGAAGGGTGATTGCGTGATGGTGGAAATGCTGCGCGTCGTCCTCGACATGCTGCTCGGCACGCGCGACGTGGATGCGGATACGAAGGCGAGCACAAAGGTGAAAGCGCCGACGTTCAAAGGCACGAGCTTCAAGAAAGCGATGGATGAAAAGTATCGCGCTCGCTCGCTCTCGAATCATCTCAGCTCGGTGCCGCTTTTCGCCACGCTGGGCGATGAGTTTCTCGGCTATTTGCGCGACCGCGCGGAGTTGGTGAGTTGCGGGAAAGGACAGGTGATTTGCAAGCAGGGCGACGAGGCAGATGCGTTTTACCTCATCCGCAGCGGGCTGGTGAAAGTCTCGCAGTCCATGCCCGGCGGCGAGATGGTGCGCACGTATCTCAAGCGCGGCGAGTTCTTCGGCGAGATCGGTCTTTTGAAAGAGCAGCCGCGCAATGCGACCTGTGCGGCGCTGGATGCGGTCGATCTGGTGAAGATCAATGCGGCGGATTTCCGGGTGATGCTGGATCAGTTCCCCGTGGTGCGCGAGTCGCTGATGAAAATCGCGGAGGTTCGCATCGCCGCTGCCGCCGAGCGCAGGCCGCCGCCGGGTTTGCAGCTCGACGATTTCCTCAACCAAGGTCTGTACGAAGCGCAGAATCTTCTGCTCATTGATCTCGACCACTGCACGCGCTGCGATGCCTGCGTGAATGCGTGTGCCGATGCGCATGATGGCGTCACGCGCCTCATCCGCGATGGCCTTCGCTACGATCATTTCATGGTGCCGACGG
Source organism: Verrucomicrobiaceae bacterium (assembly GCA_031372675.1). Classification (GTDB taxonomy): domain Bacteria; phylum Verrucomicrobiota; class Verrucomicrobiia; order Chthoniobacterales; family Chthoniobacteraceae; genus SXWH01. Next base: position 6,334 of record JANMLS010000079.1, on the reverse strand, counting down.
CGTGCCGCTCGTGCCGCGATCCGCTGTGCATGACGCAGTGTCCGGTCGGTAGCATCCGGCGCAAGGAGTCGCTGGAGATCATCATCGAAGACTGGTGCATCGGCTGCACGAAATGCGCGGAGCTTTGCCCCTACGGAAACATCAACATGCACCCGTTCGAGGTGATGAAAGAAGTCCCCGCCGAAACGCCAAAGCCTGCTGCACCCGCAGTCGCCGCAAAGCCAGCTCCTGCTCCGGCCAAACCCGCTGCGCCCGCCCAGCCTGCCGAGGTGCCAGCCGCAGCCAAAGCTGCGCCTGCAACGACTACCGAGACACCCGCAGTTGCGAAGCCCGCGCCCGCTGCGCCTGCTGTTGCACCCGCCGCAGCGAAACCCGCTCCCGCCGCTTCTGCACCGCCGAAGAAGATGGTGAAAAAGAAAGTCTCCGTGACCAAGGCGACCACCTGCGATCTTTGCACCGATCTCAGCGTGCCGAGCTGCGTCTATGCCTGCCCGCACGACGCCGCCAAGCGCGTGGACCCCGCAAAGTTCTTCGCCTCCGAAGACAAGGAAACCGGCTGGAGCTTCCAGAAGAAATCGCGAACAACCCACTGATGAATACGCCTAAAAGCGAACAATTATCGAGCTTGGCGCGAGCCTTTGGAGTGCGGCGGCTTGACGCCGCTTTCCCTTCCGGCGGAGTGGACGAGTCGCGTGAATTTGTTTTCTGGCGCAAGGTTGTCGCCGCTGACTCAGAAATCACTAGCAGGCTCAAACTCATCAAACACTTTCACTGCATCCGTTTTGAACGAATAGATAGTTTTCACATGTGCGGGCTTGGCGTTGATTTCAAACCAGCGTGCGGAAGACCACGGATACTGATTGGCAACCGGAACGAGCTGATGCTTGACGGCGTTTTGGTGCACGTAATTCAGTCTGGCGAAGTAGCTCTTTTCGTAGGTCAGACGGGTTTCGCGGTAGTTGTGCCAGTTTTTGCGACCGGGCGTTCCATCGATCTTGTTGATGAATGTGGAGGTGCTCGTGTGAAGTTCCGACATAAACTGAATAAGGCTCGCCGCATTCGCATCCTCCGCAGGGGATTTCCCGACAAAATGAATATGGTTCAAGAACACAGCCCATGCCTCAAGCGACCAGCGATATTTGTCCGCCAAAGACAGAAGCTGGTCGTGGAGAAACTCCAGTCTCATTCGCCCGCCAAATCGGTGCGCTTTCAGAAATGTTCCGCAGGTGAGGAAGTAGGTTCCCCGTTCTCCGAGTCGGTGTTCGGGTGCGTGCGGCCAGGGTATATCTTTGGAAGGCATACGTCTTCTCTGGCGAAAGGAAAAGCGGCGTCAAGCCGCCGCACTCCAAAGCCTCGCGGCACTCACTACGCTGCACCTGTAAATCAGCATCTTTTTACCGATGGTCATTAACCGCACACACATCCCGTGGTTCATCCTCACGCTGCTCGCTACGGCGGGGGCGGCGCTGCTTTATATTGCGCGCTTTCATCCGGCTTCGTTGCCGTTTGCGTTTGAGCTTCCCGAGGTCCTCAAGGACGCTGGGCCGCAGAAGAACACCTATGGCGGCACGCGCATCGGGCTGCTATTTGGCACGCTGGCCTTCTTGATATTCCTATTCGCCGCCGCGCTGGGGGTGCGGAAAAAGAAACGGCTTTGGCGGATTGGGCGCGTGGAGTTGTGGCTGAAGGCGCATGTGTGGTTCACGATCTTCACCATCCCGCTGGTGCTCTTCCACAGCGGGTTTGCGATGGGAAGCCCGCATACGTCGGTCATCATGTGGCTGTATTTCATCGTGATGGGCACGGGCTTTTTCGGCATCGCGATGCAGAACGTCATTCCCGTTTTGCTAAAGGAACGTCTGCCGCGCGAAGTGGTCTTTGAGCAAATCCCACACATCCGAAAGCGGGCGCTCGATCTCGCGGAGACGCTGATGAAAGACTGCACGCCGACCGTTTTGAAAGAAGGCGAGAAGCCCGACCCGAAGGCCATCGTCATTACGCCAGAAGACAAGGACAGCGTGGAGGCCATCCGCGAGTTTCTGGAGCATGATGCCATCAGCTATCTGCGCTTGAAACGCGGCGAGAAGCACCGCCTTGGCAAGCAGCGCAATGGCGACGAAGCCTTCCGCCTTTTGAAATTGAACGTCATCCCGAAATGGCTGCCGCGTGTGGAGGAATTGCAGGGCTGCTGCGACGAGCGCCGCCGCACGGATTTGCAGACCAAGCTCCAGCACTGGCTCCACGGCTGGCTGCTCATCCACGTCCCTATCTCGCTGCTCCTCATCATCCTCACGCTATGGCACGCGGTCGTGGCGGTGAGGCTGTTTATTGTGAAATGACGAATGACGAACTACGAATCACGAATGAATACGCTTAGGACAGTAATTTTGCTCGAAATGAATGATGGAACGAACTGCATGAAACGCAGCAGCCACGCTTGCGTTTCGTCATTCGTCATTCGTCATTCGTCATTCCCCAACTCCCATGCCTGAGAACACGCAAAAGCAAATCGCGCAGAAGTACAAGGACAACCTCACGTACTATAAAGCCGGGCATTACCTCCGCCGCTGGCGCTTCTGGCTCAGTGTGCTCGCCGTCGTGGGCGGACTCGTCTGGGCGTTTGGATACAAGCACTTCGGCGGGTCGAATGAGTTCTTCAACACCGGCCCCATTTCCTCGAATCACGCGAAGTTCACCGACCGCTGCGAAGTCTGCCACGAGGGCGCGACGACCGATGTCTTCGCCATGCTTCCGCTCGATCACGCCAAGCGCGCGCTGCTCGACAAAACCACGCCGCTTACCGAGCGGCTCAAAGCCTCCGGCGAGAAAGCGATGTCCGGCCTCTCCGGCATTAAGTCCACCGTGCAGGACAAGGACAAACTCGCCGCCGCCGCGCACTCCGCGCTCGCTTCGCTGAACCTCAGCAACATTGATAACGCCTGCCTCAAATGCCACGACGGCATGGCGCTCCACCAGCCCGGCAGCAAAGCGCTCATGTTCCGCGAGACGAGCAAGGAGCTAAATTGGGTCGCCTCCAGCGCGTGCTCCACCTGCCATAAAGAACACGTCGGCTCGCAGAAGATGGTGCTACCAAAAAGCAACGTCTGCATCGAGTGCCATAGCAGCGAAAAGATGATGGCCGATTCCCTCAAACGCTCCGCCTACGACGGCAAGCTCGCCGCTGCCCACAGCCAGAATATCCGGCTCAATGGCGGCGACCTCGTGCAGTGGATTCCCGCCGCCACGACGGGCGAGAAACCGAAGATCGTCCGTGGTTTTCAAGACGGGCACCCCGCTTTCCTCTACGAAGCGAAGGGCGCGAAAGACAACGCTGCCATCAAGTTTAACCACGCCCGCCATTTCGCCGCCGACATCCCGGCGGTGAACGGAAAAAAGCTCGACTGCGCCGACTGCCACAAGCCCGACGCCGACGGCATCGGCATCCAGCGCGTGAAATACGAGCAGCACTGCCAGCAGTGCCACAGCCTCGGCATTGACCCGAAGCTCCCCGGCTTCCTCCTCCCGCACGGAAACCCCACGCAAATCCGCGACTTCCTCAACGCCCTCAACGACCGCTGGGCGCAGTGGGCAAAGGAAAACGTGAAAGGACTCGATGGCGCGGAGCTGAACGCATTCGTCCAGCAGCGCGGCTCCGAAATTCTCGCCCGCTGGCCCGGCGGAATGGACGGCGCGGTGAAAAAGATATTCTTCGAGGGCGAGCCAAAAGCCACCGGCAACGACAAAGGCCAGACCCTCCCCGCCTGCGCAAAATGCCACGACGTGCGCGACGCCAAACCATCCCCGGAAATCGCCGACCCGCGCATCCCCGACCAATGGCTCACCCGCGGCCCATTCGCCCACGGCTCCCACACCCATATCGCCTGCACCGAGTGTCACGGCGCAGCGAAGGACAGCAAGGAAACCACCGACATTCTCCTACCCACACAAAAGAGCTGCGCCGAATGCCACCGCCCCCGCGACTACGCCGTAGTCGAATACGACCCTCTCCTCAAAATCGCGCCCACCTTCGGTAAAGCCGACGCCAAGATCGCCAAGCAACAGCGCAAAGAAGGCGGAGTCTTCGCCGACTGCCTCGACTGCCATAAATACCACGTCCCCGCCGCCGAGATGGAAATGGCGAAGTCGCTGGCGAAGTAGCGCATAGGAGCGAGGCTTTTATAGCCCCGTCAGGCACACAGCGCCAGCATGGTTGACGCCTTCAACCCCCATAGACGACACCGAGATGGAGAGGGCGAAGCGAACGACCTTGTGCGGCGGGAAGCGAGGAACGAGTGCCACGCCGCCTTGGCCAGCCGAACGATGGGGCGAACAAACGCCCGCGACTACCGAGAAACATACACGCGCCCGTAGCACAGCGCGGCGCTTACAAGGCGGTGTCGCGCTCGTTCCTCGCTTGCCACCGCACTACAAGGTCGGGACTACCCCGCGTCAGTCTTTTCGGGAAAACCACGCTGGACAGACGCGGCTCGCTCCGCATTCTCGCAGCATGAAATTGACTCCTTTTCTCCTCATCGCCACGACCGCAGCAGCACTGGCGGATGTTCGGCTTCCGTCCATCATTAGCGATAACATGGTGCTGCTTCAGGACGCGAAGGCGAATGTCTGGGGCTGGGCGGATGCGGGTGAGGCCGTGACGGTGAAGCTGGGCGAGCGTTCTTTTTTCACGACTGCGGATGGGACGGGCGCGTGGTCCGCGAAGCTGGAGGGGCTAAAGCCCGGAGTCGCAGGCGATATGAGCATCGCGGGGAAGAATACGCTCACGGTGAAGAATGTGGCCGTCGGCGAAGTGTGGCTGGGGAGCGGGCAGAGTAATATGGAGTGGCCGGTGGCGAAATCGAAGGACGCGGAGAAGGAAATCGCCGCGTGCAATTTCCCCGACATCCGCGTTTTCACCGTGGCGAGAAAGACGAGCGGCAAACCGCTCGAAGACGTGACGGGAACATGGAGCGTGGCCACGCCGGAGAATGCGGGGAAGTTTAGCGCGGTGGGGTATTTCTTTGTGCGGGAGCTGCATCAAAAGCGGAAGGTGCCGGTGGGTTTCATCCACAGCTCATGGGGCGGGACGCCGGTGGAAAGCTGGATGCCGGAGAGCGGGATGAAGTCGAATCCGGCTTTCGATGATCGGTGGGAGGAGAAGCGGAAGGAGTCTTCTGCAAAGGCTGATGAGCCAAAGGTGCCGCAGCAAAAGGCGCAACCGCACTCCGCGCCGATGTCGCTTTTTAACGGCATGATCGCGCCGCTCGCGCCCTACACGATTCGCGGGGTGATCTGGTATCAGGGCGAGGCAAATGCGGGGCCGACGAAGCAAGGCAGCATGGAGCTTTATCCGAAGCTCTTTAGTACGATGATCATGGCGTGGAGGTTTGAGTTTGCGAGGGCGCAGGCGATTCCGCGCGAGGATGGGGAGTTCAGCTTTTTGTATGTGCAGCTCGCAAACTTCATGCAGCGGCATGAGCAGCCCACGGATAGCTATTGGGCGCAGATTCGGGAGGCGCAGCTCAACACGCTGGAAATCCCACGCACGGAAATGGCGGTGGCCATAGACATCGGTGAGGCAGACGACATTCACCCGAAGAACAAGCAGGAAGTCGGCAGACGGCTCGCCCTCGCAGCGCTGGCTGGCACTTACTTTGAGGAGATCGTGTATAGCGGGCCGATCTACGCGGGGATGCAGGTAGAGGATGGGAAGATGCGGCTCAATTTCAGCCACGCCGAGGGCATGAAGGCGAAGGACGGTGGCAAGGTAAAGGGCTTTGCCATCGCGGGGGAGGATAAGGTTTTTCATTGGGCGGAGGTGGAGATCGAGGGCGATCATATCGTCGTCTCCAGCGCAAAAGTCCCCTCGCCTATCGCCGTGCGCTACGGCTGGGCGGATAACCCGGATTGCAATCTCGTGAACGCAGCGGAGCTTCCCGCAAGCCCGTTTCGGAGCGATGACTGGAAGCAGAATCCGCCCGTGAATGCCCCCGCCGCGAAATGATCATGAATGAACACTACAAGCTGCTGGCCGACGCGCTCCGCGAACGAATCGCGGTGATCGCAGATCGCGATCTTTACCAGCGCGATCCCGCCGGGCATCTGGAAAAGCTGAAGTCGGCATCCGCGCAAATCACAGCCCACGCAGCCGCGCTCCCGAAGCCCGTGGACGGCGATTTCGCCCACTATCTCCACCGCGCCAGCTACGCGAAAGCGCTGGCGTGGCTGGAAGCGCAGGGGCTCTAGGCGGCGTGGCACGGGCGCCCCGCCCGTGTCCGTGTCCCGGACGCCCCGTCCGGCAACAATCATACGCCGAAGGCGCACTTCGATTTCGTGC
>JANMLS010000052.1:0-2181 GCA_031372675.1 Verrucomicrobiaceae bacterium | reverse complement strand
CAGCGTAGAACTCGACCATCTCGTCGCCTGTCAGCTTGCGACCGGTGCTCTTCTTTAAGGTGTATGTGCCGTCGGGCTCGCCATCCTTGGTCTTGTTTGCGAACTCGGACGCCGCGACATCGAGAGCGAGGAAGATGTCCTTGCCCAGTTTGTAACCAGCCTTCTTGACCGCCAGCGCGATGACGTCGAGCGCAGCCTCCGCGCTTGCGAGCTTCGGCGCGAAGCCTCCTTCATCACCGACCGCGGTGCTGAGACCCTTCTTCTTCAGCACGGCCTTGAGTGCATGGAAAATTTCCGTGATCGCCTGGAGCCCTCGGCTGAATGTCGGGAAGCCGTGGGGCATGATCATGAATTCCTGGAAATCAATCGGCGCGTCGGAGTGGGCGCCGCCATTGATGACGTTGGCCATCGGCACCGGCAGAACTTTGGCGTTGGGTCCGCCGAGATATTTGAAGAGCGGCATGCCCAAAGCCTCGGACGCAGCCTTGGCCGTGGCCAGCGAGACCGCGAGAATGGCGTTGGCTCCCAGCTTGGATTTCTTGAAGCCGGTGCCGTCGAGGTCGAGCATCGTCTGGTCCACTGTGAGTTGATCCAGCGCGTCGAGGCCTTCCAGAGCGGGGCGAATCGTCTGCACGACGTTCTTCACCGCCTTGGCCACGCCCTTGCCGAGGTAGCGCTTCTTGTCGCCGTCGCGCAGTTCGAGGGCTTCGTGTTCGCCGGTGCTCGCGCCGGAGGGCACGGCCGCGCGCCCAATGGCGCCGCCAGCGAGGACGACGTCAACTTCAACCGTGGGATTGCCGCGCGAGTCGAGGATTTCGCGGGCGTGAATATCAATGATGGTGCTCATGGTAGGATTTCAATTAGTCAGAATTTCAAAATGAGCGCGCATCATAGAAGCGAAGGAAGGTCCGTCAAGACTCGGGGCGGGCGCGAGCGGCGCGTTTGCCGATGCGTGGTGCGTTAAAGCCCCTTCTACACCCGCCTCGCCTGCCCGCGCACCGCGCGCACAAGGCGCAGCACGCCGAAATCAAACTTCCCTCCCAGCACCTGGAACGCCGGACTCAGGGCGATGCCCGGATGCGCATCGAGCGCTGCCTCGATGTTCCGCTGATCCTCCTCACTGACCACCAGCCCGAGGTCAATCGCCTCACCCGCCTCCGCCGCCGCGGCGAGATGACCGAGAATCGTGCTCAGGACGAGGTTCCGCCGGCTGGCGATATCTTCCACCGACTGGCCGGCGCGAAACATTTGCAAGCTCGCCACCACCGTCCCCGTGAGCTTCGACCCGCGCGAGGGCGGCGGAGGCGGAGGCGTGGTGAACGAATCGTCCGCGAAGATCTGCCGTGGATTCTCGTGAAGAAACGCCGCCACCTCCGCGGCGAAGAGCGCTCCGAACTCCTCCAACTTCTTCTCGCCCACGCCGCTGATGCGCCGGAACTCCGCCTTCGTCACCGGATATTCCCGCGCCATGTGCCGCAGCGAAACGTCGCCGAAGATGATGTAGGGCGGCACGCCGCGCTCATCCGCCAGACGCTTGCGCAGGCTGCGCAAATGCTCGAACAACGCCGCGTCGCAGGCGATTTCCCCCGCGCGATGCGCCTGCGGCTCGACCGCCTTCATCGGCTTGGTGAGCGACACGCTGCGCCGCTCGCGTAACACCGCCCTGCCCTCGTCGGTCAGCTCCAGCACGTTGAACTTCTCCGCGTCCTGTTTCACGAAGCCCATCCGGATCAACTCGCGTCCGATGGCCGACCATTCGGGACGCCCGTGCTCCTTGCCGATGCCGTAGGTGGACACCGTGTCGTGCCCCCACTTGCGCACCTTGTCCGTGTCCGCGCCCGTCAGCACCTCAACGACATGATTCAGCCCCACGCCGAAACCGCCGCGCTCACGGATGCGATAAATGCACGAGAGAAGTTTCTGCGCCGCCAGCGTGCCATCCCACGACTCGCGCGGCTGGAGGCAATTATCGCAGCCGCCGCAATTGTCGCCCTCCAGCACTTCGCCGAAATACTCCAGCAACACCGCACGCCGGCACGCGCCGTCTTCGGCGTAGTGGACCATCTGCTGCAACTGCTCCTCCGCGATGCGCTTGGACTGCGGGTCCGGCTTCTCCTCTATGAACTTGCGCTGCTTCATCACGTCGCCCGCGCTGAAGAGCAGCACGCAATCCCCCGGCAA
>JANMLS010000015.1:0-1889 GCA_031372675.1 Verrucomicrobiaceae bacterium | reverse complement strand
GTTTGCGCCGAGCGCCATGTCGTCGAGATACGCGTCCGCTTCGGGAGTTCCGAGCGGGGCATAGACGAGCTGTTTGTCATCGGCAGGAAACGGCAGACCCCAGGTGCAGAAGAAGCCTTCCAGCGACTTGAATTGGCGCTGCGCTAGGATGTTTCCGAACCCGCGAGATCCGCAGTGGCTCAGAAAGGCGACGTGATTGTCCCGCAGACCGAATACTTCGGCGGTGCGGCGCATCGCGGCGTCATCGGCGAGCTGCACGATCTCGCACTCACCGAAGTGGTTTCCACCACCATAGGAGCCGAGCTGCATCATCTTGTTTTCAAAGCCAGCGAAGCCGTTGAAAGCACGCATTTTGTCGAGGCGCTCGTTGAGCGTGGAGACGTTTCCATCGTGGCCGAAGTGAGCGCTATCCTCGCAACGCAGAGCCCACTCGGGTGGGATGCCGAGGGCTTCGCAAACGCTGCGGCTCGCGCCTTCGGTGCAAACTTGCACGCCGAGATCGGCGGAGACGCGGCGGGACTTTTTCGCCTCGCGCTGACCACGACCCGCGCCCGTCGGCGTGCGCAGTAAAATGGCATCGATTAGCTGACGGCGGATCGCTTTGTCCACGATTGCGTCGGCGGGAATGTTCATCTGGAGCAGGGACATGGAGCACTTGATGTCCACGCCGACGGGACCTGGATAAATGTGCGTCGGCGAAACCATCACGCACCCCACCGGCGCTCCGTAACCGGAGTGTGCATCGGGATTGAGCACGAGATCGGTAACGCCCGGTGCGGAGCGCGAGTTCAGCGCCTGCTCGATGCAGGACGGATCGAAGCCGGAGCGGATCGCCTCTGTCCCGATGACGGTGATGGGTTTTCCAGCGTTGTTGCGGGCTGGGAGGATGGCTTCGGCTTCGCCTGTGATGTGGAAAGGAGAGTTCATTTAGATTTATGACTTTTTTCTTATTTCTTAGCCACCAGACTGGTAAAATGTTTAACGAAACCGTCTGGAAAGCCCTTCAGTCCATGCCTTGATTTCTGGCGCCGTCGCCGCCTTTTTCCTGATCGCCCACGCGCGGCTCATCGGCCTGCTTTATGTGGCGAATCGCTAGCGTGTGGGCTGGGAGTCGTGAGGTTCCGTGTCGATCAAGAGCGTAGCGCACTGCGTAAGCTCTGGATTTCCTCGTTCACAGCCTCGGGAGTCGGATTGTCGAGCGATTCGCGCACTACATCGCGAAGTGCCTGGGGGAGGCGTTTGGAGATGCGTGAAACTCTCTGCCGAGCGTTGTCCTCGGAGATTTCGAGGATGCGAGCTACCTCAGCGTAGGAATGCTCTTTGGCGGCGTTGCCACCGATGAATGGCCGCAGTACTTGAAATTCAGCGGGATCACTCTCAGCGCCTGCACGGTCGATGGCGGCTTGGATCATCAGTTTGGCCCAGATTTGATCGAAAAAGACTTCTGGGGTAGCCGCGGGATCGGGGGCTTCCAGAGAGTAACGGCCTTCCGCTGACTCTAAGTCGAGCGAGACGATGGTTTTGCCTCCTCCACGCTTTTTTGCAGCCGCAGCCTCCGCTGCATGGGAGAGTTGGCTTTGGAAAGTCATCAGCAAAAAGGTGCGCAGACGCCCTCGCGTCTGGTCGGCGCCGCTGAGGAGGTCATCCTCCATGAGGCGCTCAAAAAAGGTCTGGGTTTGGTCCCTCGCGTCCTCTTCACGCCAACCTTTACGCCGAGCAAAGGCATACAACGGATACCAATAGGCCGTGTAGAATTCGCCGAGGGCTTTCAGAAGCCGCGGTACATGATGGAATTGCCGGGCGGCACCGTGCTCGTGTCGGATTCGGTGGCGAATGGTACGGTGCAGGCGAACGCGCCGGACAAGTCGAAGAAAGCTCTGCTCTCGGGG
>JANMLS010000432.1:0-16482 GCA_031372675.1 Verrucomicrobiaceae bacterium | reverse complement strand
CATCATCAGCCAAGTCGGACGCCCGCTCTACGAAATGTTCTTCCGCAACTACACGCGCAAACAATGGCAGCGCGACCCCAGCGAACTCGACCCCAGCGTGTGCGGCAGAATCCCCATCCGCACCAATCGCGACGACCGCTTTTGCGACGAGAAATTCCAAGCGCTCCCACGCGACGGCTACGCAGCGATGTTTGCCAAAATGCTCGCGCATCCAAACATCGAAGTCCGCCTCAAGACCGACTACCGCGAAGCTCGGCAGGCTGTCCAATTTCGCCACCTCATCTACACCGGCCCCGTGGACGAATACTTCGACCGCTGCTACGGCGCACTGCCGTATCGCTCGCTGCGATTCGAGGCCGAGACACTCCCCGTCGAATACCACCAACCCGCCATGCAAGTGAACTACCCCAACGACCACGACTACACGCGCGTCGTAGAAATCAAACACGCCACCGGCCAAAAACTCCCCCACACCACAATCGTCCGCGAATACCCCCAAGACTACGCCCCCGGCCTAGAACCCTACTACCCCATCCCCGCCCCCGACGCCCGCGCCCAATACGCCCGCTACGCCGAACGCGCCGCCGCCGAAAAAGGCGTAACCTTCGTAGGCCGCCTAGCAACCTACCGCTACTACAACATGGACCAAGTCGTAGCCTCGGCGCTGGCGACATGCGAACAACTCCCAATTTTAGGCAAAGATTGAACAAATTTATCCGAGATTGCCTCTTAGTCCGTCCTGCGCTTTCCTACCGTCCCACTTTCCAAACATGCAACTAGACCCTAGATTCCAAGAGCGAATCGCAGCCACCGTGACGGTGATCATCGGTATTTTCGGTGCCATCGCGCTCGGAAAAATGACCGCTCAAGGGCAGACAGGGATGCTGGCGATCATTGGATTTGGAGTCATAGCAATCGCGTCCCTAGTCCATTTTCGCGAACGGGTTTGGGTCATTGTCCCGGTACTCTGGCCATTTTGGGGCAGTATTCCCATCCTTCCGATCCCATTCTCCCTAAAAGACATCGGAGTCATACTCGCATTTATCGCGACGTTCATTTGTATTGCCTTAAAGCTCATTCGGCTTCGTCCGCGTTTTACATTTCTTGATGCTTTATTTTATCTGAATGTAGTCTGGTTGTTGGTTGCACTGATTCGCAACCCAGTTGGATTCCTAGTATCGGACAGTGAACGTGTAGGGGGAAGGCCCTACGTTTCGGCAATTTTTGGTTTTCTAGCCTACTGGGTGATCTCACGAGCGAATGTTTCTCCCGAGAGGTTAAGGCGGATACCATTCTACATTCTTGGTTTATTGTCCGTTTTCCTGTTCATTAACATAATCATGGTGGCAGTGCCGGCATTTGGCAGATTTACCTCCCAGCTCTATACCGGCTTTGATTTTTATTTTATTGATGATGCGGTGACGCTTGCCGCTGGCTCGGGTGCTGGCCAGCGGGCCGTGGACGATGGGACGGTGCGAATTGAAATGTTTCGCGATATTGGCAAGTATGCCTGCGTTTTCCTCTGCGCATATTTTTACCCACCATCGCTGCTGAATCCCATGAAGTGGAAGCGTTTCACAGGTTTTTTTGCCACCATACTTGGTCTTCTGCTCTCTGGTTTCCGCAGTTTTTTGGCATATGCCGGAGCGATCTTTCTCATCGGCAGCTACTATCGAGGAGGCTGGGGTACTGTCTTGCGTTCAATAATTACAGCAACGCTGACCATGTTCATTGTCCTGCTTGGTCATGGGACGTTTTACGAACTTCCATTTGCTGCACAACGGGCACTAGCAATCGTCCCTAGTTTTATGCTGCCAGTTCAACTAGATGAGCGTGCGATATTATCGGGCGAATCATCGACAAACTGGCGTGTAGAAATGTGGATACAGGCGCTCACCACGAATCGTTATATTTCGGATAAAATTCTGGGTGATGGATTCGGCATGACCCGCGCCCAAATTGGCGTTTACCAGCGGGCAATCGCAATGGGACCGATTTCAAACCAAGAATCTCAAGAGCAAATGGCTATTTCCGGCGACTTCCACAGCGGGCCTGTTTCTGCAATACGAGTGGTGGGAATCGTCGGCTTAGTATTCGTTTATTTGCTATACATTCCTCTAGCCATTCATGCAGCGAGATTGATTCGCAAAACAAAAAACACACCACTCTTTGAGCCGACTCTATTCTTCTGTGCGCCTATCGTGTTTGAGCCGTTTTGGTATACATTTGTCTTCGGCGGCCATCCTGGGGTAATCCCGTTTGCCGGTCTAAGCCTTGGCATGATGAAACTCATCGAAAACAGCTTGTCGTTACATCATTCCGCGCAGGCCAGTTTAGAATTACCTGCCTCTCAGCCGATTAAAGTCGAACGACCCCATCTCCCGGCGGTAGTATGAGTGCCCGTGCACGCTTGTTCAGCGGCATTTCCACAGGCTGGGTGTCCCTAGGCACTCTAGCGGTTGTTCAGATTTGGCAGGTTAAGCTGGCACGAGAAAATCTGCCTTCCGATGAATTTGCGGTTTTTGGCCTGATTTCAAGCCTCATAGCCTCGCTCATGATTGCTGAATTTGGTATTCGAAACGCATTTGCAAGGCTGCTAATTGATGCCATCGGTGATGTAGAATCCGTCTATCGGCGATTCTGGTGTTCGACGGTGGTGGTCTTTGCATTTCAAACAATCCTCATTTTAGCGGCAGCGTTAGTTTGTGTGCCTTTTCTTTCGGTTTGGTTCTCAATTCCACCAGCTACGGCAGAGATTGGGCGGAAAATTTTTATTGTGCAGGCTGTTTTGACGGGACTCCAATATGGGCTGTCTCATCATAGTGTAGCGTTGATGGCCACTCAGCGGTTCGCTTTTCTAAATAATTCCGCGACTCTGGCGTCTTTGGTTGGTGCGTTGCTTTTCTGGTGGGGCATTCGTTCGGGGTTTGGACTTTGGTCATACGTTATTCTTTCAGCCCCAGGAATATGTCTGACATGTTTTATTTACCCAGCAGCAACCCGCAAAGCCCAACTAACTCGCAAATTCTCTTTTTCGTATGTTTCTGGCGGAGAAATGCGCAAGATATTTTCTCTCGGTTTTGACCTGTTTCTTGTAGCACTTTACAATCTTGCGCTAGGTAATGCGACACTGCTCTTTGCCGGAATATTTCTACCTCTAGCAATGGTTTCGGTGCTGGCGGTGAACTTAAAGTTTGTTCAACTGCTTATTCAGGCATTGCAGCGCATTCCCGGAACTGCAGACCCAATACTTTCCCGTATGATTGCGGTGAATGATATTACAAAGTTTCGTGAAAAATGGTTCCTTATTTCAAAGATATCAATTGGACTTACGGCCTTAAGTTCAGGAGTTTCCTACCTTTGGGCCGGAACAGTGGTTGCGCTTTGGACCTCAAAACAGGATACCTTGACCGGATTAGAACTGCTTCTTGTAGCACTCATGCCACTCCGATACATGGCGCAGATGGTTTACGTAATTTCTCCCACCATGTTCAAAGCAGTCCATAGGATTCGCACCGCAATGTTGACGGAACTTATCGTTTATATCGGACTCGGTTTTCTCCTTGGCCGAGCTTATGGGCTAAAGGGTATTCTAATTGCCAATATAGCCAGTCTCTTTGTCGGTTCACTGATACCCGGGTTGGTCTTGATGGCAAAACTCAGCGGATGCAAAAGCAAACTCATGATCCATGCCGCCTTAAAAATGCTGATTCCCGGAGTCTGCGCCGCAGGAGCACTGGCATACATGCTTCCTAATCCAGAAGTTCGTTCAATATCAGAGCTTATCGCTTGGACCTTTTGCTGGACACTTGGGGTGACAGGGTTCTATTGGTTGCAAGGTCTTGATACCAAGGAGCGGCAGGCAATCCTGCAAATCCTATTTCGCAAAGCGACCCCTGCTTCAACATAATTGATATACTCAACCTGTTGGCTTAATAAATTAAAACAATGTCATCGCCTGAGCAAACTAGAGTCCTCATCACCGGAGCCGGTGGTTTTTTGGGATCGCACCTTGTTGAGCGATGCGTGGAGGCTGGGCATAAAGTCCGTGCATTTGTGCATTACAATGCGCGAAATTTTCATGGTTGGCTCGAAGCTTCGCCATGCTATACCGATCTTGAAATCGTAACTGGCGATATTCGCGATTATGATTCGGTTCTCGCAGCCGCCGAAGGCTGCAAAACCGTGTTCCACCTCGCCGCCTTGATTGGCATCCCTTACTCATACATTTCTCCGCTGGCCTACATTCGCACAAACGTCGAGGGCACTTACAATGTGCTTCAAGCCTGCCGGACCCTTGGTACTCCAAACATCCTAGTCACCTCCACAAGTGAAACCTATGGCACGGCGCAGTACGTGCCGATTGATGAAAAGCACCCGGCCGTCGGCCAGTCGCCGTATTCTGCGACAAAAATCGCCGCCGACCAACTCGCGACCAGCTACCATCGGTCCTTTAATCTCCCCGTCAAAATTGTCCGCCCATTCAACACCTACGGTCCACGACAGAGTGCCCGCGCAATTATACCGACAGTCATTACCCAAATCCTCGCGGGCAAACGGGAGCTAAAACTTGGCAACCTCACCCCAACTCGCGACCTCACATTTGCTCGCGATACCGCAGCGGGATTCCTAGCTATTGCGAGCCATAACGGCCTGTTCGGAGAGCCTGTGAACATTGGGATGGGCAATGAAATCTCGGTTGGCGACCTTGTTCATAAAATCGCGAGCCTCATGGGTGTGAAAGTAACGATTGCCGCAGCAGCAGAGCGACAGAGGGCAGAAACAAGCGAAGTCGAACGCCTGCTTGCCGACGCATCCAAACTGCGCAGCGCCACGGGATGGACTCCCGAATACGATCTAGATCGCGGACTGAAGGAAACTATTGAATGGCTGGAAAAACATCACCACGCCTACAAAGCCGATCTTTACAACGTATGAAAGCCGTCATCCTCGCCGGCGGTCTGGGAACCCGCCTAAAGCCCTTCACCGAAATCATCCCCAAGCCGCTTCTACCAGTCGGGGAAAGCTCGGTGCTCGAAATCCAAATTCTCAGCCTCAAAAAACACGGCATCACCGACATCTTCATCGCCACCAATTATATGGCCGACTACGTGCAGGCATTCCTTGGAGATGGCAGCAAATACGGTGTCCGGCTTGGGTTTAGCAGGGAGGAAAAACCACTCGGCACCTGCGGCCCTGTCACTCTGCTTGCCGATGAACTGGATGAGCCATTTTTTCTGATGAACGGCGACATCCTCACCACGCTCGATTTTGGGAAAGCATACGAATTCGCCTGCAAACACCCTGCCGAACTTGTTGTGCTAACAAAGGAGATTCGCACGCCATTCAGTTTTGGAAACGTCCGCTCCGAAGGCGACTGCATTATTGACGTAGAAGAAAAGCCGAATTTTCGCTTCGAGATTCTTGCTGGTATTTACGTTATCAAGCCCACCCTCATGCCGCGTATTCCGAAAAATATCCCCTATGGCATCGATATGCTTATCAAGGACATGCTCGCCGCGAAGATGAAGGTCGGCAAATACCTCATGGAAGAATACTGGCTGGACATCGGCCAGATCGCAGATTTCCAGCAGGCACAGGAAGTTTACAAAGAACACTTCGGCCACTTGAAAACACAACCCGCGTAAAGCTGAATCATGGACTACGACATCCCTCTCTTTGCGCTCAACTACGGTATAGAAGAAGAAGAAGCGCTTCTTTCTGTAATTCGGTCAAAGTGGATTTCAATGGGGCCGAAAACGGCGGAATTGGAGAAGACATTTGCCGAAATGACAGCCAGCCCCCATGCATTGGCTGTCACGAATTGCACTGCCGCGCTACACATTGCCATGATGGTGCTTGGGATCGGCCCGGGAGACGAAGTCATCCTTCCATCGCTCACCTTTGTTGCTACTGCAAACTGTGTTCGCTACGTCGGCGCAACGCCTGTCTTTTGCGACATCGCTGGGCCGGAGAATCTCCACCTCGATCCACAGCACGTTGAGTCGCTCATCACACCACGAACCAAAGCCATCATCGTCATGCACTATGCCGGCTTCCCGTGTGATATGGATGCCATCATGACGCTTGCGAAACGGCATGGTCTTGCCGTCGTCGAAGACGCCTGCCACGGCCCATTCAGCGAATACCGGGGCAAAAAACTTGGTACCATTGGCGACATCGGCTGCTTCAGTTTTTTCTCAAATAAGAACATCAGCACCGGGGAAGGCGGGATCATGGTAATGAATAATCCAGCACACTTCGAGCGGGCAAAGCTGATGCGCTCACACGGTATGACTACGCTTTCTTACGACCGAGCAAAGGGTCATGCTGTCAGCTACGATGTGGTCGCGCACGGCTACAACTTCCGCATGGACGACCTACGCTCTGCACTGGCGCTAGTTCAGTTGTCCCGCCTCAAAGCTGATTACGAAAATCGTGCGCAAATTCGCGCACACTATCTCAAACGTCTTGCTTCATCAGAAGATGTGATAGTGCCCTTTCACAAACACACCGGCTATGTATCGAACTATATTTTCCCGATCATTCTCCGAGGAGCGAATGCAGTAAAACGAGACAATCTGCGGGATACGCTCCATCGCCGTGGCATCCAGACCAGCGTTCATTACCCTCCCGTTCACCGTTTCTCTATCTATCGGGAATTTGGTGCGGAACTTCCGAAAACCGAAGCCGTTGCGGACTCGCTGATCACTTTACCTATGCACGGCGGCTTGAAGACAAATGAAGTTGATGCCATTTGCGATGCGCTCAATGATGGGATTCAAAATTAGCAGGCAAACATCATTCAAATGCCAAAACTAACACCATCGAAAGCATCGCAACCCTCAAAAATGAATGTGCTCGTGGTGGCTGCGCATCACGATGACATTGAACTGGGCTGCGGTGCCACGGTCGCGCGCTGGGCGGAAGATGGCCACAATGTCACTGGCTACGTAATGACACATTCCGGTTTTACCGCGCCCGACGGAACCATATGCAGGGATTCCGGCGTTGCGCTCAAGGAGGCGCGACGGGCGAGCAAGCTTCTCGGCTACGATCTGATCGCTGGAGACTGCTCTACAAATGACATCGCGGTGACGGATGAAAACGTCTGCCGAATCCTCAGCATCGTGCGCGAGCGCAAGATCGACACCATCCTTACCCACTGGCATGGAGATACCCACCCACCGCACCTTAGTGTGCATCGGTTGGCTGTTCACGCGAGTCGCACTGTGCCGCGACTGCTCGGTTTCCCAGTAAACTGGCACATCGGCTCACAGCCATTTCAGCCATCGTTTTTTGTCGGTATTTCTAAAATCCATTTTGAGCGAAAGATGCGTGCTTTTCGCTGCTTCCAGAGTGAGCACGCGCGTTCTGGCGAAAAATACGCACGCCATCAGGAATCATTGAGCATGATGTTTGGCCTTCAAATTGGAACTGAACGCGCCGAGGGTTTCGTCACCTACAAATGGCTGATGCAGTAATGATGCTCACCGCAAAGTGTTTCCACTTTCATGTCACTGAAATCTAGCGCGTTATCAAAAATACTTGGGATTGAACCCGTCAATCCACGGGATTTCATTGTCACGCAGGGTTGTGCGCCAGACAACGTTCGCGCCAACAGCGTAACAATGGTTACGAGAACAGAGGAAAACCTTTGCGCATTATTCCAGAACGCACCGGCGGATGTTGTCGTAATCGCACCCACGGGCAAGGAGGCAGAGGCCCACGATTTGCCACAGATGTTTTTCTTTATGGCAAAGCCCCGACTGGGATTTTGCAAAGTCGCAAACTGTCTGATACCAGCGCGCATTCCGTCTGGTGTGGCTTCCAGCGCGATTATCGGGCCGGAAGTTATCCTTGGCGAAGGTGTGAGCATCGGACCTTGGACGTTGATTGAAGGAATTGTGGAAATAGGTGAGGGATCGCAAATCGGTGAACGTGTGACGATTCAGGGTCCAGCTACAATCGGTAGAGGAGTGAGTATTGGTCCGGGCAGTGTAATCGGTCAGCCGGGCTTTGGTTTTGAAACTATGGAGGATGATACATCTGTTCGCTTCCCTCATTTTGGACGGGTAATTCTCGGTGACGGTGTAGAGGTTGGCGCGAATGCCTCGATCTCACGCGGTTCGCTGAATGACACTGTGATTGGAAATCAGGTCAAAATAGACGACCGCGTTCATGTTGGTCATAACGTCACGGTCGATGCGGGTACTCGGATTGCATCAGGTGCCGTTCTTTGCGGAAGTTGCCGTATTGGAAAAAATGTTTGGGTTAGCCCGAATGCTGTTGTTTCTAATCTTGTGAATATCGGCGACAGAGCACTTGTGGGCCTCGGTGCCGTAGTAGTTACAGACGTGCCAGCCGAAACCTCTGTCGCAGCCCGCCCTGCGCTACCTGTTGGAAAACGCACGAGCTAGGATTCTATCGAAAAATGAAGCGCAAGATTCTGCTCATAGGTGCAAATATCGAGGTAGTCACCTCAGCCACGCGGAAGAATATCGAAATCTTTGGTGTAATTGACCGTGACCTTTCTGTTCATGCCGGTGCGCCCGTGCTTGGCGATGACCAGCATCTCCTCGAAAACAAAGAGCGATACCTAGACTGCGAGTTAGTGATTGCAGTGGATGACTGTAACGTGCGTGACCGTCTTTACCGACACTATAAAGCGGAGGGATTTACGTTCGGTAAGCTGATTCTGAGCGATGTCTCACCGTTGGCTGAATTTGGGGAAGGATGCGTCGTCATGCCGGGAGCTTACGTCTCTGACCGCACCCGTATGGCACCAAACTGCTTCGTGAATTTTGAAGCCTTCGTGGGCCATGACAACGAAGTAGGACAGTCCACAATTCTTGCCCCACGTTCTCTTGTACTAGGCTGCGTGAAAATTGGTGAAAGAACCTATGTGGGAGGAAATTCGACCGTGTGCCCGCGCACCATTATCGGTAGCGAAGTATTTATTTCCGCAGGCTCCACGATTGCGGATAATTTGAAGAGCGGAATGCAGGTAATGGGATATTATCCGCTTCCCAAGATGCACAGGCTGATGCCCAATCCACGTACATCTCATCAGACCTCCGCTCAAAATTAACTTTATGGATTCAGAATCAAAAATCAGAGAAATCATTATCGCCGAGTTTTGCACCGCCATCACTCGGCGTGGAGGCTCGCCGCCAACCGAATTTCGCGACGACCTTGTCTTGCTGGAAAGTGGGTTGACCTCCTTGGGTTTCGCCATACTTGTGACGACATTGGAGGACAAACTAGGCTACGACCCATTCACTCTGATGGATGAGCCTGTCTATCCCCGCACTTTTGGAGAATTCACCAGCATTTATCTAAAGTTTGCGGATCAATTTGCCGGCTGACGTGTCACTACTCGCACATCTCGACACGCGACGGGGAGACGCGCGATTATTCTTTCTGAAAGATCGCTGGTTCACGGTGGACGAAGTGCGCCGCTTGGCGCGACAGCTTCGCTCCAAGATGCCAGAAGTGCAGCGAAGCAGCGCGATGCTGGTAGCTGGCAATGCGGCGGAAGCGGTGTTGGGTATGCTTGCAATGGATGGCTTCGTGAGCAGGCTGCTTCTGGCTGCTGCTACTCATACGGAGGAAACGCGCAAGGGCTTTGCCCTCCAGGCTGAAACAGAACACACAGTCTTTTGTGATAGCTGGAATGACTCACTTTTCAGCGAAAGCGGACGGGAATCTGAAAACCCGCCCATTCAAGAACTCGATACCGCGTGGATTATTCCAACATCTGGAACGACTGGTGGCCCAAAACTCGTCGAGCACTCGCTGGAATCGCTTTCAGGTTCAGTGAAGCGCGACGCCACTCGTGGCGAGGGGCTGGTCTGGGGGTTGCTCTACGACGTAACTCGGTTTGCGGGAATTCAGGTGTTGCTTCAGGCAATCATTGGAGGATCCGCACTCGCGATCGCATCAGACATTACCGATGCAATAACGATGCAGCGCGACTTTGCGGCGGCTGGCGTCAATGCACTTTCGGCCACTCCGAGCATGTGGCGCAAACTCGTCATGGCTGGCTTGCTCGACGGGCTGGATATTCGTTTTGTCACGCTTGGCGGCGAGACAGCAGACGATATGATTCTTGGTGAACTTCGCTCACGTTTTCCTAATGCACGCATCACGCATATCTACGCGTCCACCGAGGCGGGTGTTGGTTTTTCCGTGACCGACGGACGCGCTGGTTTCCCCGCCGCATACCTTAATGGCGAGCTGCCCGGCGGTGTCACGCTCCGAGTGGATGAGCAAGGGCGGCTTTTCGTCCGTAAAAATATTACGGGCGGACACTATATTGCGAGCGACGCTTCAATCACTGATGACGAGGGTTGGATTGATACAGGCGATCTCGTCGAGCGGCGTGGCGACCGTTGGCTGTTTCTGGGGCGTTCCAGCGGGACGATCAACGTCGGCGGGCAGAAAGTGCATCCAACCGAAATCGAACGTATTATTCAATCCGTAGAAGGCGTCGCAATGGTGGCTGTGCGCGGCAGGCGAAATCCGATCATGGGAAGCCTTGTCGAGGCACTCATCGTTCCAGCGAAAGGCTATGACCCTGTGGCGCTAGACGAGCGTGTGATGGCGGCGTGTATGAGCGGCCTTGATGCTTACAAAGTCCCCGCCTCCATTAAAATTGTGGATGAGATTCCACTAACTCCGGCGGGTAAAATCGTGAGACAATCTTGAAAACGAACCCATATTTTATCTGAAATGAAAAACATTCTCGTCACCGGAGCAACGCGCGGCCTTGGCCGTGGTATCGCGCAGCATTTGCTTGAGGGAGGCTACCGTGTCATCGGAACTGGACGCTCATCAACTCCGCCCTCTGACTGGCCGGATTCTCAAAATCTAGCTTACAGGGAGCTTCACCTTGAGCAGTGGGATGGCCATCACAATTTCATGAAGCAACTTCAGGCTGAGTTCGGGCCGCTTTATGGCCTGATCAATAATGCGGCCCTCGGCAAAGACGGCATCCTTGCGACGATGCACGAAAAGGACATCGAGACAGTAATTGGTGTAAATGTCACCGGCACGATTGTGCTCACAAAATACGCGGTCCGCTCCATGTTGCCGCACGGCGAAGGGCGAGTGATCAATATCGCCTCCATCATCGCAACTACGGGCTTCAACGGGCTGTCGGTTTATGGTGCTTCGAAAAGTGCATTACTCGGATTTACCCGCTCGCTCGGACGTGAAGTGGGCCGTGCTGGAATCACAGTAAACAGCATTTCGCCCGGCTACATGAGAACCGACATGTCGGCGGGCATCGACGAAGAAAACCTCAAGCGCATCCAAAATCGTTCGCCGCTTGGTCGTCTGGTTGAGCCGGCAGATGTGGCCGGCGTTGTGGCATTATTACTATCTCCTTCAGGTGTAAACATGACAGGTGTCGATATAAAGGTGGACGCGGGCAGCACCATCTGACCGTAAATCTAGCCAAGCCGACCAATCATCAGCCAACCGAAGAACCCCGCAATGCCTTTGATAAACCTCCTGCTCATCCGAGCCAACCAACTTGCCGACAAATGGCGCGCGGCACGCCCGAAAAAAATTGGTGGGATGGAATCACCCATCGAAGACATCCGCCTATTCTGTAACGAAGGAAGCCCCAGCAAACGTGCTTTAATTTCCCTCACTCCGTCTGCCTTTTCGAGAGCTGTGGCAAATGCCCCCGACATCCAATGTTTTAACACAGATGGATTCAGCTACGAGGTCGTTAAGGCGTTGAACGAAAAAGGCTACATCGTGGATATAGCAGACTTGCGGGACAAATCATTCAAGGTGCAGAAATCATACGATTTTTACTTGGGCCACGGTGGCAACTGCCGCAGCATTCTCGACAGTCTCGCGCTAGGGACTTTCGTGATGCATTACCCGTCGGGCGCATATTTAACTGAGTTTAACCGAATGTCGAAAGAGCGGTACGATAATTTTTGCAGTCGCCGCAACCTTCCTCCAACTAAGCGATTTATTCGCTCCCTGCAAGGTTTGGAGGATGGAGAAGACTATTTAGCCCGACGTGCTGATGCGTCCTTTTGCTCCGGACCGAGGACATTGGCAACTTTTAGCGGCGTAAGCAAAAATACACCGCTGCTTTACCTCGGTGCCTACGTGCAGCGCGATTTACTCGTCGGTGACCGCGATTTTGAGGCGGGGCGCCGCAATTTTATCTATGTCGCGGGCACTGGTGGAAACATTCAAAAAGGCATGGACCTGCTCATTGAGGCGTTCGCCCGGATGCCGGAGCTTCATCTCTACATTTACTGCAAGGTGGAGAAAGAGGTATCCGACGCATACGCAAGGGAACTCGTGCTTCCAAACATCCACTATGTTTATCACTACTCAAAAGGCGTTCTCCGCAAACGGATGCGCAGCCTTTTGCGAAAGATCAATTTTACAATCAGCGCCCCAATGGACTCCGGCCCTGGTACGGCAATGCTTGGCAGCTTGGGCCTTGGTTTGATTCCCGTAGGCTACATCGACATCGAAGCACAGGACACCAACAGCGTTCTTGTGAACTCATTTGAAATCGAAACCATCATGGATGCCGCCCGGCGTGCCTCTCAGAAATCTGCGGATTGGTGCAGACAAGCTTCGCGCGAAACACTTGAGCGATATGAGCAACTGCACACGCCGCGTGCATTTGGCGCAAACTTTAAGGCTTACCTTCAACGTCTCGGCTTATGAAGCGCCGCCTCGCACTCTGGCTTGCGCGTCGCGTGGCTAAGTTACGCACCGGACCGGCGGCGGCGATGCCCTCGCGCGACAATATCCGGCACATTACGGTGCTAAAGCTGGATCGCATCGGTGACTTCATCTTCGCGACAGCTTTTCTGCGCCCGCTCGCTGAACAGATGAGTGCGGCGGTTACTCTCATCGTGCGAAAACCAAATGGCTCCATCGCAAAGCAGCAATTCCCCGGCTGGAAAATAATCGAGCTACCCGCGCGCGAAACCGCATGGCGCAATATCTTCCGTCAGGGTGCGCGCACCCAACTTTCCGGCCTCGAAAATGCCGACCTGCTCGTGGATTTACGCGCTTACCGAGATTACAGTGACGCCGTCATCGCGAGTTGGGTGCCCGCCGCTTGCCGCATCGCGATCGAGAACGCATTTCCCGCCGCGCTCGCCAGCGTCACATTCCCGCATGAAGCGCAAATCTACGACCTCCTGCTCCCGCGAATCTCCGCACTGCCGGTAGAAGCTCGCGACCTCGCAAACCAACGCGCCCTCCGCAATGCCGTGCTCGGCACTTCACCGGAGCCTGCACTCCCGCGCCTCGTCCTCCCCCACGCTGAGGCGAAAGCCGCCGCAAAACTGCTGCACGAACGCTGCGGCATTGCGCCCGAATCACATTACGTCGTTATCTGCCCTGGCACTTCCAGCTCAATCAAAGAATACCCCACCGCGAAACTCGCAGACGCGCTACTTGACGGTTTCAAAGACTGCGAACTGCCGCTGCTGATCGCCGGAACCTCCGAGGATATGCGAACGACAAAGCCGCTCATCGCTGCGCTCGCCGGTAAAATCCGCGCCGTGGATGCGACGGGCATTTTCCCCCTGCCTCAACACCTCGCGCTCCTTGCGAGTGCGCGCCTAGTCGTCTCGATGGACTCCTGCCACGTCCACATCGCTGCCGCGCTCGGCACGCCGTGCGTGTGCATTTTCGGCGGCGGGCAGTTCGGCGAATTCGGCCCGTGGGGAGAAAGCCCGCGCCTGCGCTGGGTGCATGAGAAAATGGACTGCTACGGCTGCGAATGGCTCTGCATCCACCCGCGTCCGCTCTGCGTACAGGAAATCCCTCCCTCCAGAATTGCGGCGGCAATTCGCGAAGTTCTAGCCGCGTAGTTTTTCCATTAGTGCTTCGTGATCCTTCGCCACCAGCGAGGAGCGGCGACCCCAGCGCGCAAGCAATGGCGCAAGGCGGCCCGAGCACGCGAGGCGGAACCAAAACGGCGATACGCTGCGCTTCGTGAGCAGGTGCAAGTTGCGTCCGTTTGTCAGCAGCCGCATCCCGTGGCGTTCACCGAGTTTTGACAACGCGGTGCGTGTGTAAAAAGCGATGTGCTGCCCGCTGTCGAGCGCGTAGTACCACCAATCGTCAGGCTTCGGCGGGCCGGGCGGTTGAAGCTCGGTGCTAAAGAAAATACTATCCGCCCGCTTAGCCATCTCCGCGACACCTGCGACGGGATCGGGCAGGTGCTCAAACACCTCGAACGCCGTCGCCACTTCGTAGCGTTCATCTGGCACATGCACATGCTCCTGCGCGAAGATGTTTTTGCAAAACGGATCCTCCCAGCGGAAATCAAACCCACGATCGCGCATCAGCCGCGTGAAAAGCCCGTAGCCACCTCCGTAGTCGAGGAAGTGCGCACCCGCGTCGAAGCAGCGCGACAGCACCGCGCATGTCACATCGCGCAGAAATAGATTCCGCCCCACCAGCCCTATATCGCTCGCCGTGATCGCGTCGCCATAAGCCTCCGCGAGCCAAGTTGGTTCCTGTGTTTGCATAAACCCGCACGCCCCACAGCGAAAATACTCTACCACATGCCGCTGAAGCACCGTCGCTCTGGCAAAGTGAGGTGCATCGTTGTTACAGATTCGGCATTTCATAGTGTAAGGTTGCGCATTCGCAGCTATCGGAGCAACTGTGTTTCGTGTGACGCCTACGTATTATTGAGACAGTCATTAAGACAGCGATTGTTGTGGGGATTTAGCATCGGCTCCAGCCTTTGCTCCGAGGGTTTCTTTTTTCCCAGCGTGGGCGTATTGCTTGCCACTATCATGATCCTTTTCCTGCGCGCTGCGTTTATTGTTGTTTTGATTAGCATGTTTGCCGTCACGGGGTGGGCGAGTTTGGAGGTGGCGCTTTGGAGGACGCCTCGGGAGGTGTTCACTCATCCTTGGTTCATCGCGACGCTGTTTGACTGCTACTTTGGCTTCCTCACTTTTTATGCGTGGGTCGCTTACAAGGAAACGGGGATTGGCGCACGCATTGGGTGGCTCCTTGGCGTGCTCTTGCTGGGGAATATCGCGATGGCGACTTACATGCTCATCCAGCTTTTCCGTCTCCCGCTCGATGCGAAAATGGAGGCCCTTTTGCTCCGGCGCAAATGACCGAGGCTCCTCCGGCGGAATCATGGTGGAAGCGGCGCATCGTGGCTCCAGTTTTAGCGCAGCTCAAGCAGGGCGTGACGCCGGAAAAACTCGCGCTGACTGTAGCGTTGGGATTTGTGCTGGGCGTGTTTCCGCTTCTCGGTTCTGCCACGCTTTTGTGTGCGGTCGCAGCTTGGGCGCTGCGGCTGAATCAGCCGGTGATTCAGATTGTAAATTACCTCGCCTACCCAGCGCAGCTCGCGCTTCTCATCCCGCTCTACCGCGCCGGCAGCGACCTCTTCAGCATTCCGCACATTCCACTTTCCATCACATTTATCCTCGAACAATTCCGAGCGGATGCGGGGATGTTTTTTGCAAAGTTCGGGATGATCGCTGTGCGCGGAATCATCGTCTGGCTGCTCATCGCGCCCTTGGCGACAGCGGCGATTTATTTCATCCTCCGCCCTGCGCTCCGTCGCGCCGCGTTGCGCGTTTCTTAAACTCCGTATGCTCACACAACTCCTCATCGGCCTTGCAATCGCAGTCGCGTATTTCTCCGCGACATGGGCCATCAGCGTGCGGGTAAAAAACTACGGCTTTCTCGATGTCGCGTGGTCCTACGGCGTAGCGATTCTTGCGCCGCTCTACGCATTGTGCGGGCCTGCCTCGCCGGAGCGAAAATGGCCGGTCGTGGCGGTGGGAGTGATTTGGAGTTTGCGTCTCGGCACTTATATTTTGCTCCGCGTCTTGAGGCACCATCCTGTCGAAGATTCGCGCTACGAAGCGCTCCGTAAACGCTGGCCGGGAACGGGGATGTTTTACCTCTTTTTCCAAATGCAGGCGGTGCTCGTGGTCATCTTCTCGCTGCCATTCCTCATCATCGCCTGGAACCCCGCGCCGACGCTCGGTGCGCTCGAAATCGCGGGCCTGGCGCTCGCCTTTATCTCGCTGTGCGGTGAGGCGCTGGCAGATCGCCAGCTTGCGCAGTTCAAAGCGGACCCGGCAAATCGAGGCCGCGTCTGCCAAGCCGGGCTGTGGGCGTATTCGCGGCATCCAAATTACTTTTTCGAGAGCCTGATCTGGTGGGCATTTTTTCTCACCGCGCTCGGTTCGCCTTATGGCTGGGTGACGCTCATTTGCCCGCTGTTGATGCTCTATTTTCTGTGGAAAGTGACCGGCATTCCGCTCACGGAAGAATACGCCGTGAAGAGCAAGGGCGAAGCCTACCGCGAGTATCAGCGCACCGTCAGCGCCTTCATCCCGTGGTTTCGGAAAAAGTAAAAAAGCTGCGCGAAAGAAGATGCAGGAGCGGGGGGTTTTTTTGCCCCCCGTTTGGTGGTTAAAAGGGGGTAAAAAAACCCCC
>JANMLS010000401.1:0-4455 GCA_031372675.1 Verrucomicrobiaceae bacterium | reverse complement strand
CGACGAGGGCACGCTGACGGATTCGCGCGGGCGGAAGGCGAGTTTCCGCGAGGCGGTGATTATCCTCACGAGCAATCTCGGCAGCGCCGCGCCGGTGCGGAAGAAGATGGGATTCGGCGGCGGCAACGAGAGCGACGATTTGCAAGCGCGCGTCGCCGAGGCGGTGCGGCGGCAGTTGCGCCCGGAGTTGCTGAACCGGATTTCGCGCACGGTGGTCTTCAATCCGCTCACCCGCGAGCACGTCCGCGCCGTGGCGGAAAAATTCATCGCCCGTCTGAACGCGCGGCTCGCCGAGCAGGGCATCCGGCTCACGCTCGATGACTCGGTGTATGCGCTGCTGATGGAGCGCGGCTACTCGCCCGAACTCGGCGCGCGCCCGATGGAGCGGGCCATCGAATCGCTCATCGCGCAGCCGCTGGCGCGTGCGATTCTCGAAGGCGGCTTTGCTCATGGGCACTCTGTCATTGTCCGAGCAATCGGAAGAGAAGTGATTTTTGAACAGTAGCGATGATGCGTGAATATACAGGATGTTCAGTTGTTTCCTTGCGATGCAGATCGTTCCGGGATTAGAGTCCCGGGTATTGCGCCCGTAGCTCAACTGGATAGAGCAGCGGTCTTCTAAACCGCAGGTTTCGCGTTCGAGCCGCGACGGGCGCGCTGATTTTTCCAAAGCCAGTCGCTTTCGCAAATGCAAGGAAAGCGATTCCAGTAAATGCTATCGCTGATAAATCGGCAGAAGATGGTTTTTTACCGCGAGGGAAAGCATCGCGAGCGAGGTGGCATAGACTCTCCCGCCCTGCCTTTCCTCACCGCCATCGGCTTCCCACGAGCCATCGCCGTGCTGGAGCGGAAGCACTGCTTCGTAAATGATCCGGCGTCCTTCCGTGGCGAATTTATCACCGCGCTGATACATGCCCTGCGCCATGTAGTAGGCGGTGTAGTAAAACCACTTTTCGCCGGAGTGCAGACGCTTTTCTAGAAGCCGCTCGCTCGCGCCTTTTGTCTCCTCGGCTTCGTATTCTCCGCAGACTTGAAGCGCGAGAAGACCCTCGGCTGTGGTGGAAAGCTCCCTGCCCCTGCTCGCATATCCGAATCCGCCAGCACGTCCTTTCCCGTCGTTTTCCGCGTAGAGGCTTTTGATATAACGCACGGCGAGATCAATGGATTCCTTCGGCACATCCATGCCCGCATTTCGCGCTGCGCGGAGTGCCATCACCTGCCAGCAAGTCACGGACATATCGCTATCCGTCGAATCCGGCGTGTAGCGCCAACCGCCCCGATTGTGCTCGTTTTTGGGCATCTGCTGGGAGCGTAAAATCAAGTCCATCGCCTTGCGGCATTGCACGCGGATTGCAGCATCCTGTTTCTCGTCCGCGCCCATTCCGAGCAACTCGGCGAGCATCAGCGAGATGATTCCGTGCCCATACATCCACGAGCCGTCCGCTTTCCCGAAGTAGCCGTCTGGCTCTTGATTTCCGGGCTTCAGCACAAAATCGAGCGCCTTCTTCATCGCACGGCCCTCGGCAGTCGGGTCGGCTGGCTGATGCCCCACTGCGCTCATCGCAAGAATCGCCAGCGAGGTCATCGTCACATCGGGACGAACTCCCGCAATCGCGCCATTTTCCTGCTGCTGGCTAATGAGATAGTCCGTCGCTTTTTTCAAAGCGGCATCCACTCGCTGCTTTTGCGGGTCTTGCGCGAAAAGTGACGCTGCCGAAAACAAAAGCAGCAGTGATGTGGAAATGGCGGTTCCGAAAAGATTCTTCATTTTTTTTGCTCCTTCGCCTTCTCAGCGATCACTTTGTAATACGTCTCCACAGCCTGCCGGTAATCCCCCGCAATCGCCTCCTGCTGGCCTTTCGTAAGCTGCTCGGCGAGCTTCTTGGGCAGCCTACCCCAATCGCCTTTTTTCAATCCGTCGGCGTTGGTGGAGAGTTTGTAATCAAGCCCTTCCGCATTTGCTTGTGCGCCGCCTTCGGATTTTTCGGCGGGCGATTGGCTGACGATGCTGCCCGGTGTCTGCGCCATTCCTTTTTGCGCACGACCTTGACGCATCGAAGCCTGCGCCGCCTGCGAAGCCTGCGCCAATGCCGCTTGCGAGGCGGACGGCGATCCCGGCTGCTGGCTTTGCGAAGAAGATGGCTGTCCGGGCTGCGAACCCTGCTGGCTTACGGATGGCGATTGCGACGGAGCATTCATTTGCTGATCCAGCGCATCCAGCGCACGCGCCATCGCCTGCTGCGCGGCAGGCGAGGAAGGCTGTCCGCCCTGCTGCGAACCAACTTGCTGCGGCTGTTGTCCGCCTTGTTGCACCGACTTGAGTTGCGACAACTCCGCTCCGAGTTCGCTTGCAGCACTTTGCACTGCGGGATTTGCATCCACGCCTTGTGCGGCGTTTTGGAGTGCTTGCTGCGCGGCGGCGATCTCGTTTTGCGCTGTCTCCTGGATTTCATTTCCGAGTTGTGAAAGCTCTTCGCCGTTCTGATTTCCAAGCCGCATTTCGTGGCGACCTGCGCGGGCTGCTTCCTGTCCTGCCTCGTTCGCATTCTGCGCGATGGCCTGCTGCTGCTGGGCTGCCTGCGCTAATTGCTGACTCTGCTGCGCGGCTGCGGCTTTTGCAGAATTGGCAGCCTGCTGCGCCTGCGCCTGCGCTTGTTTTGCAGCTTGTGCGGCGGCCTGCGCCTGCTGCTTTGCTTCGCCTGATTGCTGCGCAGCCTGCTGGTTTTCACTCTGCTTTTCTCCCCCACCCTGCGCGGCTTGTTGCGAACTATTTTGCGCAGACTCCGCCGCGCCCGCAGCTTGAGTCGCAGCCTGCGCAGCTTCGCCAGCCTTCTGCGCGGCATTTTCTGCGGCTTGCGCAGCCTTCTGCGGATTGCCGGAAGCGGCGGCTTCTTTCGCCTTCGCTGCTGCCTGCTTTGCAGACTGCGCGGCTTGCCCAGCTTGCTTTCCCGCGCTCTCCGCCGACTTCGCGGCATCCTGATTTCCCGCTTGGCTCGCTTGAGCCTGCGCAGACTCCGCAGCTTTCTGCGCACTCTCTGCTGCTTGCGCAGCTTTCTCCGCCGACTGCGCCGCTTGCTCTGCGGACTTCGATGCCTGCTGGCTTTGCGAATTTTTCGCAACCGACTGCTGCTCTTGCGCAGCCTGCTTTGCAAGCGCTGCCGCCTTCTGCGCAGACTCCGCAGCTTTCTTCGCCTGCGTGGTTGCTTCGTTGGCCTCCTTTGCCGCCTCGTTGTTCCCGGCTTGTTTATCGCCACCTTCCTGCGCGGCCTGCTTGGATGCCGCCTGTGCCTGTTCTGCCAAAGCGGCTGCTTTATTCGCATTCTCAGCAGCCTTTGCTGCCTTTTCAGCGGTACGTTGCGCGGCCTGAGCGGACTCCGAAGGATTGGAACTCGCAGCCATTTTCTCCGCAGCCTCGGCAGCTTTCCCTGCTTCCTTCGCCGCATCCTTCGCGGCTTCGGATGCTTTTTTAGCGAGATTCTCGGCTTTTTTATTTTGCACTGCCTCCGCCTGCTTCTCCGCATTTTCGGCGGCTTGCTGGGCAGCCTGAGCGGATTCCTGCGCCTGCTTTGCGGCTTGCGCTGCGCTTTCCGAATTCTCGCCTTTTTGCGATGCGGTTTTTGATGCGATTTCACTCTCCTGCTTTGCCGCCTGCTCCAGCTTCTGCGAGGCATTGGCGAGCGCGTCTTTGGTGATGTCGCCAAGCTCTTTTTGCATGTGCGGATTTTCGGGAAGTTTCGCCTCCAGCTCCTTCAAAAGTGCATCCGGCTCTTTCTTTGCCAAATCTGCGAGCGCCTGTGCCTGCGCTGCTTTTTCGTCCATCTCGGATTTCATTCCCTTTTCCTTCTCTGCCTCCCGCAGCGCGTTTCGCGTATCCGCGACATCCTTTCCTTTTTCCACCGCATCGTAGTGTTTCGCGATTTGCTCCAGCGCGCTTTGCAACTTCTGCTGCTGCTCTTTCGCACGTTCCAAATCCGCTTTTTGCTGTGCGCCGGAATCACTCGCAGCATCCTCCAGCGCCTGCTCTGCCTTTGGCGGAGGCTCCTTGAGCATTGCGAGCGAATCATCCGCATCCCGCATCGCCTCACGCTCGTCTGCTTTCAAAATATCCTGCTTGTTCGCCTCCGCGCGGATCAAATCCTTGAGCGTCTCCACCTTGTTGTTGAGCTGCTTTTGCTGCGCAGAAAGTTCCGCTGCTTTCGCAGTAGCATCCTCCAGCTTTACCTCGGCTTTCGTTTGCGCGGCAGTCTCCTGCTTGAGCTTCTCCTGCTCTTTCGCAATCGCACTCGCCAGCTCCGAGATTGCGGGCGAGAGCTTCTGGAGCCGCTTGCGAGCTTCGTCCATGTGCGGGCGTAGTATATCGAGCGCCATCTTTACCTGCCCGGCAATCGTCTCCGCGTCTGCTTTTGCAGAAACCGGAACTCTGTCGAGATTCCCCCGCTGATCCATCTCGCGCTG
>JANMLS010000400.1:0-1961 GCA_031372675.1 Verrucomicrobiaceae bacterium | reverse complement strand
CATCATCCACGACGATGCGCTTGTAGTTGGAAAGCGAGTGCGTCGGCTTCGTGATCTCGCCAGCCTCCGCAGGCTTTTGGCGATAGACGGGGAAGCCGGTGTTGTCGTCCGCTGCGGTGAAGCTCGCGATCATCAATATCCCCGTCGGCGCGACGACGAAAGCCAGCAACCAAAGCACCATCGGCGCGAGCAAAAGCCAGCCGACCAAGCCCGGCTTTTTTCCCGACGTGCGGCGCGATTTTGCGGCGGCGGGGACTTGCATCGAGGATTACTGACTGCGCAGGTCGGTCATCATTTTGTCAATGTCCCGCGCCGCTTTGCCGATGTCCTTAAAGGTCTCCAGCTTCGACTCGCCCTGCGGATAGCTCGCGGGGTTTTCCTGGTCCTCTTTCGAGAGAAGTTTGCGGGCTTCGAGATTTGGATTCGTGTACGGGAAATCCTCCGAGATGAGTTTGCTCACTTCGGGGCGCAAAATGTAGCTGATGAACTTCAGCGCGGCTTCCTTGCGCGGCGTGCCTTTCGGGATGCACAGGCTGTCCACAAATTGATGCGCACCCTCCACGGGCAGCACGTATTTGAATTTGCCGCTTCCCTTGCTTTCCTTCCAAAGCGTCGCCGCCTCGCCGCTCCACACGATGCCAATATCCACGTCGCCTTTGAGGAACTTCGTCTTCGGGCTATCGGAATCGTAGGCTTTCACCTGCTTGAGCCAGCCTTTGACGATAGGCTTCACTTTCGCGAGGTTTTCGGGCGTCACGTCATTTGCGCTGATTCCCTGCGTGGCAAATGCCCACGTCACGATCTCGCGATTGTCGTCGAGCACTACGATGCGCTTTTTATACTTCCCGCTAAACATGTCGGCGTAGCCCTTCACATCGTCTTTGATCTTCGCGGTGTTCACCACGATGCCGACCGTGCCGAGCATCCACGGCACCGAAAACTTATTGCCCGGATCGTGCGGCAAATTCAGCGCCTTCGGATCGAGATTTTTGAAGCCATCAATCGCCGCCGGATCAATCGGCTCCAGCTTATCCATTTTGATGAGCGATTCGACGACGTATTCGCTCGGCTGGATGAGATCGTATTTCGCACTGCCCGCGAGGAGCTTTGCCAGCATCTTCTCGTTGGAGTCGTAGTTCTCCACGTTCACCTTGATCCCCGTCTCTTTTTCAAAGCCCTTGATGACGGCTTCCGGCACATACTCCGACCAGCAAAAAAGATTCAGCACCGGCTTTGCGGATTGCGCAAAAGCGGAGGGCGAAAGCGCGGCGAATGCTGCGGTAGCAAGGAGGGTTGCGATGGACTGGCGGCGGGTTTGGTTCGTTTTCATGCGCTTGGTGTAACTTGGTTTCCAAACAGTGAAAAGCGTAGTTTTACCTCATCGCAACGCGGGGACGAGATTGCCGCACTGATTGTGTCCGTCTTGCTGGGCGGCGGCGAAAAGTTAGACAAAATTTCAGCGCCCAATCCGGCGGCTTCCCAAGTCGCTTTTCCCCGCATACGTTCCGCCGCGTTATCTACCAATGACCAGTCTCCTTCTTAAAAATGGCCGCGTAATCGACCCTGCAAACAAGCGCGATAGCGTGGGCGATGTACTTCTCGTGGATGGAAAAATCGCGGCACTTTCCGAATTGCCGCGTCTTGCTGAAAAGCCGCAGACCATTGATTGTACCGGCCTCGTCGTAACACCGGGGCTGATTGATTTACACGTCCATCTCCGTGAGCCGGGGCAGTCTTCAAAAGAAACCATCGCGACGGGAACCGCGTGCGCCGCTGCTGGCGGATTCACGAGCGTTGTTTGCATGCCGAACACTTCACCCTCGGTGGATAATGCGAGCGTAGTAACGTGGATTTTGGAAAAGGCGAAGACCGACGCCGTCGTGAACGTCTTCCCCACCGGCGCACTCACAAAGGGCATCTCCGGCGAGGAACTCGCTCCCATCGGCGCGATGAAAAAAGCG
>JANMLS010000343.1:0-2697 GCA_031372675.1 Verrucomicrobiaceae bacterium | reverse complement strand
TCGCCCGCAGATTGCGCAGATTTCGCAGATGCTGTGGGCTGTATGATGTTTGAGTTTGGGACAAATGCTTCACAAAACAGGAAGACTTCGATTTCTGTAAATCTGCGCAATCTGCGGGCAACAATCGCCGCGTTTGGGTTTTCAATCCAGCGGCTCGAAGGTCTTCATCAAAGGCGCAAGGTCTATCGCTTCGTTCACCGCAGTCTTCAGCCCGGCACCGAGCGTTTGCGGTAGCGACGCTGCTTCCACGCGGATGCCGCGTCGCCGCAGTTGCAGCGCGAGATGCGCGAAGTCGGCGTCGCCGGTGACGAGCACCACCACGTCCGGCGTCATCGCGGTGGAGAGTTCCACGCCATCAATCGCCATCAGCACATCCACATTGGCCTTGTAGTGCGAATCATCCGCAGGCGCGCCCTCTTTAGTCACCACGAGAAAGCCGTGCGAACGCAGCCAGTGCAGGAACTTATTCTTGCGGTCGCGCTCCGCCTGCCACTCCGTCATCGCTGGGGGCAGCCCCGCATAAACGACCATCTCCAAAAGTGCTCGTTCGCCGACGAGGAAATCGCGCAGTTTGATCCAATCGAGCTTCCGATTCGAGACCTTCGCCGAGCTGGTGACATTGGATTCATCCACAAAGATAAGCACTCGTTGTGGGCTGACAGATTGGGCCGCAGGGCGTTTCATGGCAAACGGTGTAGCGGGGAGGCCGCGAAGCGAAAGCAAAACATCAGTGCTCCGCCTCGGCGACGGGTTCCTTCTTCAGCAGCGTCATCTCGGGTGTCACTTCGATTCCCATGCGGCGGTAAAAATCGAGCCACTTCAGAGTCGCAACCCTGCTCGCTTTCCATCTCCTTCGCATTGTCATTCCCCATCCCGCGCCCTATCACGCGCCGACTTCATGCCTGCCTCGACCGCGCTACCAATCTGGAAAATCCACGCTGACATCCTGCGCACGCTGCGGGAGGGAAATCGCTTGGTGCTCGTCGCTCCCACGGGGTCGGGCAAGACGACGCAGGTGCCGCAGATGTTGCTCGATGCGGGGATCGCGGGCGACAAGATGATTGTCGTTTTGCAGCCTCGACGCGTTGCGGCTCGCACGGTGGCGACGCGGGTGGCTTGGGAGCGGGAGGGGAAGTTGGGCGCGGAAGTCGGGTATCAGATTCGCTTTGATGATCACACGAGCGTCGGCACTCGTATTTGTTTTGTCACGGAGGGCCTTTTGCTGCGCTGGCTGCAGGATGATCGCACGCTGGCGAATATCGGCGCGGTGGTGTTCGATGAGTTTCACGAGCGCAATTTGCTCAGCGATGTCGCGCTCGCTTTGGTGAAGCATTTGCAGCAAACGCAGCGGCCGGATTTGGCGATGGTGGTGATGTCTGCGACGCTCGATGCCGAGCCGGTCGCCGCGTATTTGGACCGATGCCCGATCCTTGTTTCCGAAGGGCAAAGTTATCCGGTGGAAGTGGGCTATCTGTCCGTGCCCGACTACGGCCCGATCACCGCGCAAGCAGCGGAGACCGTCGAGCGCATCCTCAATGGCGGTGCGCCCGGCGATATCCTCGTCTTCATGCCGGGACGCGGCGAAATCAACGGCACGCTCGACGCGCTGCGCAGTCTGAAAACGCGGGAGCGCGTGGCCTGCATCCCGTTGCACGGCGAGCTCGAACCGCAGGAGCAAGACCGCGCTTTTGCTCCGAACTCGCTGCGCAAAGTGATCGTCGCTACGAACGTCGCGGAGACGAGCATCACCATTGATGGCATCCGCCACGTCGTGGATAGCGGCGTCGCCCGCGTGGCCCGCTACGATGCGGAACGCGGCATCGGCACGCTCTTGCTGGAGCCCATCAGCCGCGCCAGCGCCGACCAGCGCAAAGGCCGCGCGGGACGCACCGCGCCGGGGACGTGTCATCGCCTTTGGACCCCGAGCAGCCACAAAGACCGCGACGAACGCAACACGCCCGAGATTCAGCGCAGCGACCTCGCCGAAGTCGTGCTGCTGCTCCACTCGCTCGGCATCCGCGAAGCCGCCACGTTTGACTGGCTGGATAAACCCGAGCCGCAAGCCGTTGAACGCGCCGAGCGACTGCTCACGATGCTCGGCGCTTTGCTCGATGCGCAGCTCACGCCCATCGGTCGCCAAATGCTCCGTCTGCCCATGCACCCGCGCTATTCGCGCATGCTCATCGAGGCCAGCCATCGCGGCTGCGTGCCCGATGCCGCCTTGTGCGCAGCGCTTGTGAGCGGTCGCGATTTACTCGCCCGACTCGACCGCGATGATTCGCAAACCAAAGCCGCCCGCGAGCTGTTCGAAGACAGCACCGATTCCGATTTCATCACGCTCATCCGCGCCTACGATTTTGCAAAAGCAAATGGCTTCAGCTTCGAGCGATGCCGCAACTACGGCATCAACGCCCACGTCGCCCGGCAAGTGGAGCAGACCGCACAGCAAATCCTCCACGCCGCCCACCAGCAGCGCCTCTACGACCGCGCCGCTGCGCCTGCAAAAAGCGACGAAGCCCTGCTGCGTTGCCTCATGGCCGGCTTCGTCGATCAACTCGCCAAACGTCGCGAACCCGGCAAGCCCGCCTGCGACCTCACCGACGAGCGTGCAGGCCAGCTCGTGCGCGAAAGCGTCGTGCAAGACGCCCCGTATTTCGTCGTCGCGAATCTCCGCGAAACGCCCTCCGGCCAGACCCT
>JANMLS010000275.1:0-22578 GCA_031372675.1 Verrucomicrobiaceae bacterium | reverse complement strand
GATGAAAAAAGCGGGCATCGTCGCGCTCACCGACGACGGACACTGCATCCAAAACCACGAAATCATGCGCCGCGTCTGCGAGTATGCGCGGATGTTTGGCCTCACGGTCATGGACCACTGCCAGGACTACAATCTCGTGGGCAAGGGCGTGATGAATGAAGGCCGCGTCTCCGCCGAGCTTGGGCTGCCCGGCTGGCCTGCAGTTGGCGAGGAAATCATCGTCGCCCGCAACAGCCTGCTCGCCGAACTCACCGGCACGCCGATTCACTGCCAGCACCTCTCCGCCGCTGGCAGCGTCCGCATTTTGCGAGAAGCGCGCAGCCGTGGAATCCCACTCAGCGGCGAAATCTGCCCGCACCACATCGCGCTCACCGATGAGTCCATTCGCGGCTTCAACACGAACTTCAAAATGAACCCGCCGCTCCGCTCGCAAGAGCATGTGGATGCGCTCATCGAAGGCGTCGCCGACGGCACCATCACAGTGCTCGCCAGCGACCACGCGCCGCATTGCGGATTTGAAAAGGAAGTGGAATTCGACTTCGCGCCCTTCGGCATCCTGGGTCTGGAAACGGAACTCGGGCTTTTCATCGACATCCTCGTTCACAAAAAGAAAGCCATCGATCTCGCGCGCCTCATCGAGCTTTACACCATCAATCCCGCCCGACTCCTCGGCCTCGACCGCGGCACTTTGAGCGAAGGCGCAGCAGCGGATGTAACAATCATCAATCCCGGCCTCGAATGGACTGTGGATAAAGACGCCAGCCTCTCCAAAAGCCGCAACAACCCATTCCACGGCTGGGAACTCAAAGGCCGCGCCGTCCGCACCATCGTCGGCGGAAAGAGCGTCTGGGCGGTCTAGTTTATCGGTCCAGTGCCGCGCCCATTGTGAGGTAAGGGTAGTGGCGCAGGCGACATCGCCTGCATCGTCTTTGCGGGGCGGCATTTCTCTATTTTCACATCTTTTGAAAATAGCAGTCATACTTTTAGACAGCGGTGTTATTGATTTTCCCCCCGCTTTTTCATGAATCTCGTCCAGCGCTCGCGGCGGCGACATTTGCGCTGTGGGTCTGCGGACAGGGCATCCACCTGATGACGCTCGGTGGCCTCGCACTTGCAGTCGGCATCCTCGTGGATGAAGCGACAGTCGCGATAGAAAACATCCACGCGCACATCCAGCGCGGCGCGACCGTGGCGAGGGCCGCGCTCGACGCCACACGCGAGACGGCGGTGCCGCGCTTGCTGGCGATGCTCTGTGTGCTGGCGGTGTTCACGCCCGCGCTATTTATGACAGGCGCGGCGAAGGCGCTCTTCACACCGCTCGCCTTGGCAGTCGGCTTCTCGATGGTGGCATCGTATTTTCTCAGCAGCACGCTCGTGCCGGTGCTGTGCGTGTGGCTGCTGCGCGGAAAAACCCACGTCGAGCACCCCAGCACCGCGCCTTCTCGCCTCACCGCGATTTTCCGTCCCTTTGTCGCCTCACGCTGGCTGCTCATCCCCGGCTACCTAGCCGCCGCGCTCGCGTGCGTGTGGCTCGTCGGATCGCGGCTCGGCACAGAGATTTTCCCGCAGACGGATTCCGGCCAGCTCGCCTTCCGTCTTCGCGCCGAACCGGGCACGAAGCTCGACGTGACCGAGCAGCTTTGCCTCCGCGCACTCGATCTCGTGAAGCGCGAAGCCAGCGCGGATAACGTCGCGCTCACCATCGGCCTCGCGGGCGTCCACGCCTCGAACTACCCCGTGAACCTCATCCACCAATGGAACAGCGGCCCCGAAGAAGGTTGGTTTGCAGTGCAATTTCGCCCCGGCTTCCGCGCTGCACCGCTGCGCGAAAAACTACGCGCTGCCTTCGCCGCCGAACTGCCCGGCGTGCGCGTTTCGTTCGAGCCTAGCGACATCGTCTCGCGTGTGATGAGCTTTGGCAGCCCCACGCCAGTCGAGATTGCGGTGGACGGTGCCGACCTCGCCACAAGCCGCGCTTTCGCAGAAAAAATCCTACCCAAGCTCAAAGCCATCCCCGCGCTGCGCGATGTGCAAATCGCACAATCACTCGACTACCCAAGCATCACCGTGGACGTAAACCGCGAGCGCAGCGGGCTACTCGGACCGCGCATCACGGATGTCGCCCGCTCGCTCATTCCCGCCACCACATCCTCGCGCTTTACACAGCCGATGTATTGGAACGATCCGAAGACTGGCGTGAGCCTCAGCGTGCAAGTGCAGGTGCCGCAAAAAGAGATGAAGTCGCTCGAAGATTTGAAGAATATCCCCATCGCAGCGCCCGGCGGAAAAACATCGCTGCTTCGCAATGTCGCCACGCTCACGCCCGGCACCGTCCCCGGCAGCTACGAGCGATACAACATGCAGCGCGTCGTGAGCATCACCGCAAACATCCACGACAGCGATCTCGGCACCGTGCTGCGCGAAATCGAACGCATCCCCGAAGTCGCCGACGCAAAAACGTGGCCCGCAAAAACTCGCGTGAACATTCGCGGTCAGGCACCCGCACTTACGGAGTTACTCGAAGGTTTTTCCGGCGGACTGCTCATCGCAGTCGTCGTCGTATTCCTCATGCTTGCTGCGAATTTCCAGAGCTTCCGCCTCGCGCTCGCCGTCATCAGCACCGTGCCTGCCGTGCTTGCTGGCGTCGTGCTCGCGCTTTGGATTACGCGCACCACGCTGAATATCCAGAGTGCCATCGGCGCGATCATGGCCGTCGGTGTCGCCGTCGCAAACGCCATTCTGCTCGTCACCTTCGCCGAGCGCGCACGCCGTGAGGGGCAGTCACCTCGCGATGCCGCGCTCGCCGGTGTCAGCAGCCGCGCGCGCGCGATTTTGATGACTAGTTTCGCCATGCTCGCCGGTATGGTGCCGATGGCACTTGGCTTCGGCGAAGGCGGCGAGCAAGCCGCGCCGCTGGGCCGCGCCGTCATCGGCGGACTTGCTGCCGCGACAGTCGCCACGCTTTTCATCCTCCCCGCCGTCTTCGCCACCCTCACCACGATCAAAGTAAAACGCCACTCGCTCGACCCGGAAGACCCGGAGAGCGCACACTACGCAAAATGAAAATGCAACTTCACCGACGCAAGCGGACTGGATTTGCAGGCTTTGGCGTGCGGCTCGCAGAAATCGCCTCCACCGCTTCGCGCATCTCCGCGAGCATTCGCAATTTCTCGCCGACAGGCAGTGCGGCGAGTTGCTTTCGTCGGGCGAGCTTACGCTCCAAAATATTTCGCATTAGTTCAGTCACGGCTAATGGTAACGCTGCTCAAATTCGCGCCACTTTTCAAGAAGCTCATGTCGGCGGATAATTTCATCGAAACGTTCCGCATCAAGCGCACCTTGCTCGATGAACCGCGAGATCCGGTCGTGATCGCGTGTGCGTCCAACTTGCAGCGAGATCGCCGCCAGATGCTCCGCAGAGAAAACGCGCGTCGCAACACCGTTCACATCCCGCTCTACGGCGGTCGCCAGCGCCTCCTCAACCAACGGCGTGCCCGGCGGGATGAATTCAACCGCCCAATTCTCGATCACAATAAACTGCCCGTCCGGCTTGTGCCCGCGCTTGAGCAAATAGTCATAGATTGGCCCAAGCGTGAGCAACGCTCCACCGGGCGAAGTCGGCAGAACCACGAACACGTCGATATCCTTGGTTGTGAACGGCTCCAGCCAGAAGATCGCGCCAACTGCGCCACCGATGGCGTATCGCCCGATGATGCCGTCTGCTTCCATCTGATTGATGAGCGCAAAAATTTTTTCCATGTGATCCAACAATCAAATTTCACCCAACATTGCAGTCGTTAAAATTTCGCCAAATGAAAATTCCATCCGCCCTCGCAGTTCTATTCGTCGGAATTGCCATATCCGCCTCAGCACAGACGCCCGTAAAATTGACCGCGCCCAAACGCGCCGACATCCACCGCTGGGTGACGCTGCCCGGCACACTGAAGGCAAACCAGCAAGCGACGCTCTACGCAAAAGTCGCGGGCTACCTCACGAAAGTCGCCGTAGATAAAGGCGACACCGTCAAAGCCGACCAGCCGCTCGGAGAACTCGAAGTGCCGGAATTGCTCGCCGATTTGAAAAAGTTTGAGGCCGACGTGAAGGTTGCGGAAATCGAGTTAGGCCGCCTCACCGACGCACAGAAAAAAGCACCAGACCTCGTGCTCCCGCAGATGCTCGACAAAGCGCGTGGTGCTGCGGATGTCGCCCGTGCAAATATGGAGCGCACTAAGACACTGCTCGATTTCGCAAAAATCACCGCGCCATTTCCCGGCGTGATCACCGCGCGGTTTGTGGACAACGGCGCATTCGTCCCCTCCGCCACCAGCGGAAGCGCTGCGCAAAATGCGGCCCTTTTTACGCTCATGGATTTCACCACGGTCCGCGCACAGGTCGCGGTGCCGGAAATGGAGACACCGTTTATCCGCGCCGGATTGCCGGTGAAAATCGCGCTCGAAGCACTGCAGGGGAAATCGTTTGACGCGACTGTGTCGCGCTTTTCCGGCGCACTCGATGAAGCCACCCGCACGATGCTGGTCGAAGCCGACCTGCCAAACACCGAAGGCACGCTGCGACCGGGAATGTATGCAAACATCAAGGTCGCCGTGGAGAAACACACCGGCGCACTCGTCGTCCCGGTCGAAGCGTTGGCGATGGAAAAAACGAGCGCGTTCCTTTTCAAACATACCGATGGGAAAGCGAAAAAGACAGCGGTGAAACTCGGCTTCAACGACGGCACAAACGCCGAAGTGCTCGAAGGACTCGCGGAAGGCGAGCAAGTCATCATCGTTGGAAAAACAACATTCACCGACGGCCAAGCCGTGAAGCCGGAGGTCGCAAAATGAAAGCAGCCCTTTACCTCCTTTCAGTCCTCTGCGTCCCTCTTGTCGCCGCCGAGCAACCCATTTCGCTGCCCACAGTCCTCCGGCTCGCAGGCGCAAATAATCTCGATGTGAAGCTCGCCGCCGAGCGCGTCTCCGAAGCGCAGGCGCAGCACGAAGCCGCATGGATGCAGTGGTTTCCGTATGTCACGCCGGGCATTTCATTCCGCCGTCACGAAGGAAATATCCAAACCGTGGACGGCCAGATTATTGATGCCGACAAGCAGTCGCTCACGCTCGGTGCCGCCGTGACCATGCAGCTCGAAGCAGGCGAGACGTATTACAAAAACCTCGTCGCAAAAAAGCTCGTGCGTGCTGCTGAATTCGCGGTCGAAGTGCAGCGGCAGGAGAGCATCTGGCAGGGCGTCAGTGCGTATTTTGAAGTTGTCCGAGCACAAGCCGCAGTAGGCGTCGCAGCCGAGGCTGTGAAAGTCTCCGCCGACTACGCAGGGCAAGTGAAGCAGGCAGTGGATGCGGGCATCGCATTCAAAGGCGACGCATTCCGTGCGACGGCACAAGTGGAGCGCAACCGGCTCGTCCAGCGTCAGGCCCGCGAGCAGCAGCGCATCGCATCGGCGCGGCTCGCACAAGTGCTGCGCATTTCACCAGTCGTAGAACTAATGCCTGATGACCGCTCACCTGCACCGATGACATTTAGCGAGGGAAGCCGCCCGCTTTCCTCCCTTGCAGCAATCGCAATCGAGCGGCGCCCGGAAATGGCGATGAACGCCGAGCAACTTGCAGCCGCAATCACCGCTGGCGAAGGCGCAAAATGGGCACCTCTCGTCCCGGCACTCCGCGCAGAAGTCTTTCACGGCGGACTCGGCGGCGGCACTCACGATGACGGACCACGCCATTTCAACGACACTGCGGACTATAGTATCGGCCTGACTTGGCGCATCGGTCCCGGCGGATTGTTTGACCGCTCGCGCGAGCAAATCGCGAACTCCAAACAACGCGGCGTCACCATCGAACGCGACAAACTGCGCGATGAAATCACACGCCAAGTCGTCGAAGCACACACGCGCGTCCACAGCCTCGCAGACCAGCTCATTCACGCCCGCGCCGCGCTCTCCGCAGCCGAGCAAGCACTGAAGCTCGCACGCGAACGGAAGGCTTTTGCCGTCGGAGAAGTGCTGGAAAACCTACAAGCCGAGCAGGACCTCACTCGCGCCCGGCTCGACTACCTGAACATCGTCACGGAAAACAACCGCGCACAGTTTCTCCTCCGTCGCGCTGCGGGTGAAAACGCCCGCCCGCCAAAACGGAAACGCTGAGGATCATACTGCGTGGGGTCCCCTCAACTTGCGCGTGCTTTCTTGAGCCGGTTCAGCAGTTTGAAAAACTTTAGCGTGTCGCGGATGGGGTTTATTTTGCTCACTTCGTCGCCGTAGATCGTGCTCACTTTTGCGGCGGCGATTTTGCAGCCTTTTCGTGCGGCGATGGCGAGCATCTCGGTCTCGAAATCAAAGCCTGCGCTTTCCGTGCTGAGAAACTCCGCAGCAAGCGAGCGGTGGAACATGCGGAAGCCGCACTGCGTATCCGGGACGCGCTGGCCGATGACGCGGCTGATGGTCCAGCTCATGTAGCGGTTCGTGCATTTGCGGACGAAAGGCATGTCACGCACATCGCCCATGCGATTTCCCACGACCATCGGTG
Organism: Verrucomicrobiaceae bacterium; assembly: GCA_031372675.1. Taxonomy (GTDB): domain Bacteria; phylum Verrucomicrobiota; class Verrucomicrobiia; order Chthoniobacterales; family Chthoniobacteraceae; genus SXWH01. The sequence goes on along the minus strand of JANMLS010000275.1, from coordinate 16,039 downwards.
CGCCAGTTTCATTTGCGGATACGAGAAAGGCGGGAATCTCTGCGGGTAAATGCTGCCCGTCGCCATCGAGGATGAGCACAAATTCCACGCTTTCCCGCGCAAGCAGTGCGCTGAGGCCGGTCTTGATTGACGCGCCTTTGCCGGAGTTTTTTTCGTGGCGGATGACTTCTGCGCCGGACGCGCGGGCTTCATCGGAAGTGCGGTCCGAAGAGCCGTCGTCCACGACGAGCACGAGGTCGAGCTGCTGCTTCGCGGCGGACGCGACTTCGCGGATGTGCTTCTCCTCGTAGTAGCACGGGATCAGCGCGGCGACGTTGGCGCGGGTGGCGTTGGGCTGTGGCATGGAGAGCGTCTGTGTTCTTTGGAATCAGTGCTGCCGGGGATTTTCGATGGACGCGATGCGGGCCATCACGCGGTCGCTGAGTTGCTGGTAGACATCACGCGGATCGCCTGCGGTGTCCGCTTTGGTAAATCGCATCGGCTCGCCGAAGACGACGGTGAGCGGTGCGGAGCGCGGGAGTTTTGCACTGCGCGGAAATGCGTCGTATGCGCCGAAAATGCGGACGGGCACGACGGGCGCGAGCGTTTTTGCGACGATCAGCCCGAGGCCAGCGCGGGCGGGAAGCAGCGAGCCATCGGGGCTGCGCGTGCCTTCGGGGAAGACGATGGTGCAGCCGCCGTCTTTGATCAGACGGATGACGGATTTCAGCGCGCTCATGTCCGCGCCGTCGCGGTCCACGCCGATGACGTTGAGATGCGGCAGGAGTTTTCCGAGCACGGGAATATCGAAGAGCGTCTTCCGCGCGAGGTAGTGAATCTGGCGATGCAGATTGCTGCCGACGAGCGGCGGATCGAGGAAGCTCTGGTGATTCGATGCAAGGATCGCCGGGCCTTCCTCGATGATGTTTTCGCGCCCGAAAATCTGTAGCCCAAAAGCGTTCAGCGCCGTGTAGCGCGCGAGCGTGGAGCAGAGTTGGTAAATCAGGCCCATCCGAAATTACACACCTTCGGGCAGAGTGAGTCCCTTGAGTTTGAGCCGCCCGATGATTTCGCCGACGACGCCGTCAATCGTGAGATGCGAGCTTTCGATCACATGCGCATCCTCCGCGATCACGAGCGGGCTAGTGCGGCGAGTGGTGTCCACTTTATCGCGCTCGGCAATCGTATCGGCGAGGCCCTGTTTTGCGCGGCGTGCGGCGCGGACTTCGGGGCTGGCATCCACATAAAATTTGTACGGCGTTTCGGGGAACACCACGCTGCCGATGTCGCGGCCTTCCATCACGAGATCGTTCGTTTCGGCAAACTGGCGCTGCCGGTCCACAAGGATTCTGCGGACTTCCGGAATGGATGCGATTGCGGAGACGTTTGCATTTACAGCGGCTTCAGTGAGGTGTGGTTCGGGGTCCACGCCATCAATGAGAATCGTGCTCTGCTTGTTTGCCATGCCGCATTCAAACTTCGTCACATCGAGCAGCCCCAACACGCGCCCGGCGTCAGTGGCGGAGATGCTGCGGCTAGTCACCAGCCACGTCACGGCGCGGTACATCGCGCCGCTGTTGACGTAAAGGAACCCGATTTTTCTCGCAAGAATCCGGGCGACGCTGCTCTTCCCGCTCGCTGCTGGCCCATCAATGGCGATGACTGTGTGCATCTGCCGATAAATCCACGCCGCTCGGAAAAGAGCAACCGTGTTCTGTTCACACGACGGATGGCGATTTCGGCTACGTCGCCGCCGCTCTTACCAAAGTCGCCGTCGTGCTTTTTCCCGGCACGAGTGGCAAAATTTCGATCCGAGTGTGCGCATTTTCCAGCGCGGCGCGCTCGCTGGGGTCGAGCGTTGCAATCGTGTAGTCGCCGCCTTTAGCGTAAATTTGCGGGCGGATTTCGCCAACGAGTTCCGTCACGCGCTCGGTGTGAAAAATCACCACAAAATCCACGCACTCCAGCCCAGCGAGCACTTCGGCGCGGTCGGCCTCGGAGTTAATCGGGCGCGTTGGCCCTTTGAGCGAGCGGACGCTTTCATCGCCATTCACAGCGACGACTAGCGCATCGCCCAGCGCCCGCGCCTGCCGCAGGTAGCGGACATGGCCGACGTGCAAAATATCGAAGCAACCGTTTGTGAAAACGAGCGACTTGCCTGCCGTGCCGAGCGCGGAGCGAATGTCGGAAAGTTCGGCGGCTGATTTTAGTTTTTGCATGGTCTGGAAAGTCCACGCCGTGCCGCCGCCCGTCCAGCGGAAAGCAGAGCGGCGATTGCGCGGGCTTACTTTGGTTTATCCCAAGCGTTATCGCGATTCGTTGCGCGGTGCGCTGAATCGCGACTGAGGACGGATTCGAGGTTGGCGATGTGCTGGCGTGCGCGGGAGGCGTAGCCAATTTCATCGCCCTCAAAGCTCGCTAAATCGTGCACGGATTCTTCGTCGAGTTTCTTGAAAATCCTCACTGCGTGCAGCGCCTGCACGCCGCCCATGCCGAGTCCGCGCAGGGCTGTGGTGCCGAGGTCCAGCGCACTGCCGAGCGTTTCGCGATACACTTCGTCCACGCCGGCGCGGATGAGTTCGTAGGCGTGCTGGCGACTCACCGCGCGGGCGAGGATGCGGAGATTGGGGAATTCGCGCTGCACCATGCGGACAATTTCAACGGTCTTCTGCTCGTCGGCGAGTGTGCAGATAAAGAGCTTCGCGCGGCTTGCTCCGGCAGCGTGCAGGAGGTCGGCGCGGGTGGCGTCGCCGTAGTATGCCTTCAGCCCGAAGCGAGCGAGCATGTCTATTTGATCGGGATCATTTTCGAGGACGGTGCAGCCGATTCCATTCGCACGAAGCAGGCGGCCAACGATGTGGCCAAAGCGCCCGAAGCCGACAAGGATTACGGGGTTATCGTGCGCGGGAATCTCGTCTGGCTCGCGCTCGTTGGTTTTTTTGCCGCGATGAAAGGACCGCTGCATCACACGGTCGTTGATCGTGAACATCAGCGGTGTGAGCGCCATGCTGAGTGCGACGGTGGCGGTGAGCGGTTTTACCAGCTCCGGGCCGAGCACTCCGGCACCTTGCGCAAATGCGAGCAACACGAAGCAAAACTCGCCGCCTTGCGCCAGCGCCAGTGCGAAGAGTGTGCTCTGCGCACGGTCGAGGCGGAAGAGGCGCGCGAGCGGGAACTGGATGAGAAATTTCACGAACACAAGTCCCCCGACCATTGCGGCGATGATCCAAGGTTTCGCAGCGATGAGCGCAAAGTCGATCCCCGCGCCGACGGTGATGAAAAAGAGGCCGAGAAGCAGTCCTTTGAACGGCTCGATGTCTGCTTCGAGTTGATGGCGATACTCGCTATCCGCAAGCATCACTCCGGCGACAAATGCGCCAAGCGCAGCGCTCAGGCCGACTGCGCCCATCAGCAGTGTGACGCCGATCACGAGCAGCAGCGTCGTTTCAGTAAACACCTCGCGCATCCGCGTCGCCGCGACGTATCGCAAAACGGGATGCAGCAGAAACCGGCCTGCGAGAATCAGCGCTGCGACGGCTCCGAGCGTCGCGAGCGCACGCTGCCACGGAAGAAGATGCGCAATCATCCCGTGCCCGACCGCAGTCGCTGCACCGGTGCCGAGCAATGGAAGCACTGCGAGAATCGGGATGACGGCGATGTCTTGAAAAAGCAGGACCGAGAAGCAGGATTGCCCGGCGGTGAGCTTGAGTTGATTTCGCTCCGCGAGCGATTGCAGCACGATGGCCGTGCTGGACATAGCGAGGATGAGGCCGATTGCGAGCGCAGGCTTGCTCGCGATGCCCGATGCCACGGCGACGCCCATCACCGCGAGAGTCACTCCCGCGACTTGCAGACCGCCAAGCCCGATAATCGGGACGCGCAGCCGCCAAAGCAAAGATGGCCGCAATTCCAGCCCGATGAGAAAGAGCATCATCACCACGCCAAACTCGGCGATGTGAGCGACATCCTCGCCCGCAGCGACGACGCCAAGCAGCGTCGGGCCGATGATGATTCCCGCGATGATGTAGCCCAGGACCGTGCCAAGACCGAGCCGCTTCGCGATAGGCACAGCGATGATCGCCGAGAGTAGGTAAACGAAGATTTGGAAAAGACTCATGCGTTTTGACCTCCATCGCGCAGCAACTCGATCTGCACACGGTATCGCGCCGCCTCCGCTGCAAGCTCCGCATCGGAAAGGCGGGAGACTCCCTGAACCACAAAAGGCTCAAGGTAATCCATCCCGCAAAGCCGCGCGGTCTGCTCAAATGGCGCGAGCAATTCACGAATCGTAAAATGATTTGAGCCGCCGCGCTGATACGCCTCCGCAGGGCCGCCCGTGGTGATTGCGGAGAGCAGCTTTTTCCCGCGAAGCGAATCGCCGCCCTCGCCATAAGCGAATCCCCACTCAAGCACCAAGTCCTGCCATTCCTTCAAAATCGCAGGACTCGAATACCAAAACATCGGGTGCTGGAAAACGACGACTTCGTGGCTGAGAAGCAGCTTCTGCTCTTTCTCCACAGCGATGTGCAAATCTGGATACGCCTCGTAGAGATCATGAAATGTCACGCCATCCAGCTTGGACACAGCATCAACCAGTGCGCGATTCACGCGCGATTTGTGCATCGCCGGATGGGCGAAAAGTATGAGCACGCTGACCATTGCGCAGCGGCGTAGCGGGCGCAGCGCAGTTTGTCCACTGTGCAACTTCGCGCTCTTTATTCCGGCTACTTCGGTGGCGTTTTTGGGAGGAGGTATGGATTCAGCGGGGCGACTGGTGGAGTCGGTGGGCGTGGGGTTGCCGGGATTGCGGGAATTGCGGGAACGGCTGTTGGCACGGCTGTCTTTGGCGTTGGAGTTGCGGCTGCGGCGGGGTTCAAAACGCGGATTTTGAGATTTCGATAAGCGACCTCGGTGCCTTGATCGAGGATGGCGATTCGGGTGAGGCGCTTGCTGCCCCACGTCATGCCGATTCGCGCACGCGCTGCGGCGGCAGTTTTTCGAAGCTCATTGCCGAGTTCAAATTCGAGGACCATTTCGCCATTCATCCAGTGCTGCACTTTCGTGCCTTGCACGACGATGCGGCCTTCATTCCACGCTTCGCGGATTCCCTGAAGCGGGTCGGCGTTGCGCAGTTTTCCGTTTGCGCCGGGAGGGAGGACTCCTTCGAGCGAGCCGGAGCGCACGATGGGGCCACCTTTCAACCCGCGTGAGTTGTGAATGTCGTCTATGATTTGGTATTCGAGTCCTTCGGGCGAGCGGCCAATTTGCTCGGCGACGAGGTAGCGCACTCCGCTTTCGGACGAAGCGGCGGTCTTCCACTCGAAGCGAAATTCAAAATCGAAGTATTGCTCGCTGGTCATGAGGTCACCGCCAGTCACGCGGTCCATTTGCCGGATTTCTTTTGGGAGGTTCAGCTCGCCGTCCTTGATTTTCCATCCCGAAGAAATCGGGTCGCTGCGCTGCACACCACGCATCCCGATGAGCTTCGTGCCGTCAAAAAGCAGACGCCAGCCCTGCGCTTTTTCTTCGGGGCTGAGGGTGTTTGGAGTGTTTAGCGAGATGTCTGGCGAATTATCAATGGACGCGGGAGCGTCTTCGTTTTGCGCGAAGGCTGCGGTGCAAAGCAGTGCGGTGATGGTGAGTGTGCGAATGAGGTGCATGAGCGTTGGCGCGAGTGTGGATGGAGCAGAAAAGGTGGCTTGAACTTCAACGCCGCACGATGGCGGAAAATTAGTAGCTCTTTGCAAAAAGCACGCGCTTGTTGCTCGGACGCCCGCTCCAGACGCATGTTCCGCTTTCCTCCGGGGAGTTGAACGGGATGCAGCGGATGGTCACTTTCAGCGCTTCTTTGATCTCTGCCTCGACCTCCGGCGTGCCGTCCCAGTGCGCCAATGCGAAGCCACCGTGAATCTCGGCCTTGTCTTTATTCTTGGGCGTGAAGAAAGCGATGAACTCTTCCTTTGTGTGGAGCTTCACCGTGTGTTCGTTGCGCAGCGAGGTGGCGCGGGCGAGCAGGGTGTCGTGGATTTCCTGGAGCGTCGTGCCGATGCTGGCGACGAACTCCGCTGCGGTGGGGAAGGTCTTTTCCTTGTGCCCACGGTCGCGGCGTGCGACGGCGACGGTTCCTTTTTCCAAATCACGCGGCCCGATTTCCACGCGCACGGGGACGCCGCGCTTGATCCAGCCCCAGCTTTTCTCACCGCCGCCGATGTCACGCTTGTCCACTTCCACGCGGATGGCTTCGCCGCCGTAGCTGCAGGCGCGGAGTTTCGCAGCGAGGTCTTCGCACGCGGCAAACACGGCGTCGCGCGTCTCTGGCTTTGGCGCGACGGGGACGATGACGATTTGCGACGGCGCGACACGCGGCGGGAGGATGACGCCGTCGTCGTCCGCATGGGCCATGATGACGGTGCCGATGAGCCGCGTGCTGACGCCCCACGAAGTCGTCCACGCAAACTCCTGTTTGTTCTCGCGGGATACAAACTGGATGCCGCTCGCCTTCGCGAAATTTTGTCCGAGGAAATGCGACGTGCCCGCCTGAATCGCCTTCCGGTCCTGCACCATCGCCTCGATGCACAGCGTATTCACCGCGCCGGGGAAGCGCTCGCCCGCGCTCTTCTCACCTGTAAAAACGGGCAACGCCAGCCACTCGCGGGCAAACTGCTCATACACGCGCAACATCTGCTCCGTCTCCGCGACGGCCTCCGCACTTGTCTCGTGCGCCGTGTGCCCTTCTTGCCAAAGAAACTCCGCAGTGCGCAGGAAAACGCGCGGACGCATTTCCCAGCGGACGACATTCGCCCACTGATTGATCAAAATCGGAAGGTCGCGATAACTCTGCACCCACTTCGCATACGTCGCGCCGATGATCGTCTCGCTTGTGGGCCGCACGATGAGCGGTTCCGTCAGCTCTGCGCTTGGCGCAGGCCGCAGCCCGCCTTTGCCATCCGACTCCAGCCGATGATGCGTCACCACCGCGCATTCCTTCGCGAATCCATCTACGTGCTCCGCCTCTTTCGCCATGTAGGAGAGCGGGATAAAGAGCGGGAAATACGCATTTTTATGCCCCGTCGCTTTGAAAAGCCCATCCAGCCCGCGCTGCATCGCCTCCCAGATTCCATAGCCCCACGGCTTGATCACCATGCACCCGCGGACATCGGAATTTTCCGCAAGGTCTGCGGCTTTGACGACTTGCTGATACCACTCCGGGAAGTCTTCGGTGCGGCGTGGTGAAATGGCGTTTTGCTGCTGGCTCATATTAGTAAAAGGGCGCGGACGCTAACGACGGCAACCGCGCATCGCAAGCACGGCAAAGCGCACTTCAGAAATGGCGATCAAATTTCCCGCAAGAAAACAGACCCGGCTGGCTGCTTCTCGTTTTGCCATGCAGTGCACAGCAAACTGGAACTCCTTGCCGGAGACTAAATTTCTTCGCCAACTTGGAAGCGGGCGAAGCGAAGGATTTCGATTTTGTCGCCGAGGGTCTTCGATTTTTCGTCTGTAAGCGCGGTGATGGTCTGGTCCGGGTTCTTGACGAATCCCTGCTCCAGCAGACATGCGCCGGCGAAGAACTTGTTCATCATGCCTTTCACGATGCCTTCCACGACTTGCGGCGGTTTGTCCTTCGGTGCTTTTTCCACGCAAATTCCGCGCTCGCGCTCGGCGAGGTCTGCGGGAACTTGATCGCGGTTGAGGCAGACAGGGCTTGCGGCTGCGATGTGCAGCGTCACGTCGCGGACAAATTGCTTGAAGTCCTCTGCGCTCGCGGTTTCGGGTTTGCCAGCAGCGACTTCGAGAAGGACGCCGATTTTTCCACCGAGATGGATGTAGGATGCGACTGCGCCGTTTCCGGTAACTTCAAAACGGATGTTGCGGCGAATTTGGATGTTTTCGCCGATTTTCTGGATCGCTTCAACGCGGCGTGGTTCGAGGTCGGTGGCGGGATTCTCCGCGAGCGTCTTTGCCCAATCAGCCGTCGTGGCGAGAAAGCTGTCGTTCTTGGCGACGAAGTCAGTTTCGCAGTTCACTTCGACGAGAAGGCCGACTTTTCCGCCTGCGAGGATGGCTTGGGCGATGACGCCTTGGTTAGCTGCGCGGTCGGCTTTCTTCGCAGCGCTGGCTGCGCCTTTTGCGCGGAGGATGTCCACTGCAGCTTCGAGGTTGCCATTCGCTTCTAAGAGAGCCTTGCGGCATTCCATCATGCCGGTTCCAGTTTTTTCACGGAGCGCGGCGACTAGTTTTGGATCGATATTCATAGGTAGTTTTTAAGAGTGTTTGTTGTTTGAAGTTCTGGGGAGGTTGTGTCGAAAAAAGCAGAAGGGTCGGGAACCGCGAGACAGAGTCTCTAAGCTCACAACCCTTCGGCGAAGTCTTTGGCCAGTGAGTCTTGTTACTCGGCGACAGCCGCAAGCTCTGCCTCGGCCTTCTTCGAGCCGGCGGCGTTGCTGCTTACGAGCGCGTCCACGAGCTTCTGAAGGATGATGCGGATAGCGCGAATCGCGTCATCGTTTCCGGCAATCGGGTAATCAATGAGGCTAGGGTCTGCGTTCGTATCAACGATTGCGACGACTGGGATTCCAAGGCGGCGCGCTTCGGCGACGGCATTGGTTTCGCGAGTCGGATCAATGATAACGATAGCATCGGGATAGCGAACCATCGTGCGGATGCCTTCGAGATTGCGGAGGAGTTTCGCGCCTTCGCGACGAACAGCGGAAATTTCCTGTTTGCCCATCTTCGGGTATTTCGGGTCGCTCTCCATGTTCTCGATCCAGTTCAGGCGAGCGATGCTCTGCCGGATGGTCTTGAGGTTGGTGAGCGTGCCGCCGAGCCAGCGCTGGTTCACGTAGAAGTGTCCGCAGGCGACTGCGGCTTCCTTCACTGCTTCCTGCGCCTGCTTCTTGCAGCCGACAAAGAGAACTTTGCCGCCTTTGCGGGCGATACCAGCGAGAAAATCGCAAGCGCTGTGAAGCTGCTTTACGGTTTCACCCAGATTGATGATATAAATCTGGTTCTTCTTCTCGAAGATAAAGGGCTTCATTTTTGGGTTCCAGCGTTTGGTCTGGTGACCAAAGTGAACACCAGCTTCGAGCAATTCCGTCATCAATTCAGTGGACATACAGGCGTATAAGGTTTTTTAGAAAAAGGGCGCGTAGTCTGGTAGCTCACATCTTTTTTGGCAAGCATGAGTTTAATCTTTTTTCAATAAACCGCCGCGAAGCCGGTTTTTGGCGTCTTCCCAGAGAAGAATCGCCTCGTCGCGGTCCCTGATATTTTGGGAAACGACGAGGAACCGCTCTATAAGCGCGGTGGATTCGGTCAATTTTCCCGCATCCAGAAAGGCGGTCGCAGCACGCTTGGCGTATTCCCAATTTGCCGGGCGTATTTTTGCCGCAGTAGCCAGCAGCGGGAGTGCTGCGGATGTTTCGCCACGCGCCAAAGCCCAATCTGCATTCAGCATGGCAAGCTCAGGTGCTGCATCGGGAACTTTTGCGGCTTTGAGTTTTTCAAAAGCAGCGATGGCGTTTTTGAAATCGCCGCTCTTTCCCGCGAGTGCGCGGAGCCTTGCAAGTGAGATCGCGTTTGGCACAGGCGAGGAAGCAATGATCTCCGGGTGAGCCACGGCGAGTGCCAGCGCTTCGGTGAAGCGTCCGCGTTTCTCGTAGTATCGAAAAAGGGCGAGTTGGAGATCGTGCAGGAGTTCCCGTCGGACGCCCAGTTCATCGGCCACAGCACGCCATTGAGGAAGTTCTCCGGTCTGGCTGAGGAAATCAACCAGCGGCTCGAAATCGCGGAAAGACGGCTCGTTGTAAGCACGCTTCAGAAGCATCCGTGCGCCAGCGGGATTGCCGGTGGCGACTTGCACTCGCGCCATCCCTGCGAGCGCGGCGGAGCGCGAAGCGAGCGGGCGTTCTTTCATCGCGATTTCAAAATAACCGCGCGCTCTCTCCGGCTCGCCGACTGAGAGCCAGAGCCGCCCCAAAACCGCAGCATTGCCTGTAAATGAGGCGAGCCATTCAAACTCCACAATCGTGTCGCGTGCATCCTCACGGCGGCCAAGCTGCTCAAGAAGCGCGATGTATTCTTCCAGCGGCGCGGTCATCGGCGTGGCGAGTTCCACCATGCGCCTTGCCACGGGAACCCGCAGCGCTGCGCACTCGGGAGCCTCAAGAAGTTGCGCCAGCTTTGCGGCTGCCAGCCTTGGTGAAAACGGGCCGCCGAGAATCCGTGCAATCGTGGCTGCCGCCGCCGCTTTATCGCCCGCATCCAATTGGAAATCCAACACCGCCAGGCCAGCGGAAAGTGGCGCACTCTGCGTGGCCCAATCGCGCTCGATTTCAGATTTCCACGCATCGGCGATTCCGAGTCGCGCTGCGTGTTGAGCGAAAAATTCGCAATATCTTTCGCCCAAGTCTGGTCGTGAATTTGCGAGCGCACGCATCCGTTCTTTCATGCGGCTCGCAAACTCTTTTCCGGGACGGCTGCCGGGAAGCGTGAGTAATTTCGCACGAAGTGAAAACTGCGCACGCGGGTCGGCGATTTTCAGCAGTTGCGAAATGAGAATGCTCCGCGCTCCTGCGGCGTCTCCGGCGAGCGCCAGAGCTGTCGCGAGTTCTGCCGCTGGCTCCAGCGCAGTGATGCCGGTGAACTTTTCCAGCATCGCCACCGCATCATCGGTGCGCCCGGTTTTATGTAGGAGAAATGGAGTGCGATTATCCAGCCCGCCGCCGCGCTGACGGACTTCCAGCGAACCGGCGAGATCGCCCTGTTGCTCAAGAAGCGCGGCCAGTTGCGCACGGGCAACAGCGGTGCCCCCGTCCATGTGCGTGAGTTTTCCGAGCGCGACAGCCGCTTCGTCCGTGCGCCCCGAACTTTGCAGCAACTGCGCCTCGCGGCGGAGAAGCACAAAATCTCCGGGCGAACCATCGAGTGCGCCTGCAATCACGCGCAGTGCCTCGCTGCACGCGCCGCGACGTTCCAATTGATCCGCAAGGTCCATTGCAAATTGTCGCAGTGATGCATCGTTCGCTGGATTGATGCGGTCTTCCACGCAGCGGCGTCGCACAGTCTCGGCGGTCGCTTCGTCGCCTGTGCGCTCGCACAAATCGAGCACCTCACGCAGCAACTGCGGGCTTTCCAAATTCCGCTCCCAAGCGTGCAAGCAAACCTCCAAAGCCGCCGGCCATGCTTGAAGCGTTTTCAGCGCCTCGACGAGCGACGTGAACGGCTCGTTCGCATCCTCAGGATTTGCCGTCACGCGACCCGACTGCGGCTGATCCGTCCGCGAGGATTCGCGACTGCGCACGGCAAGAATCTCCGCACGCTCGACCGGCCCGCCCATTGCGTAGCGCAGCGCATCAAGCTGGTTCGCACCAGCAGTGTAAATGTCTTCCACCGTATCCATCCGCGACCAAAGAAAGCCCGACGGCGAGCCTTCCACACGCTCCTTTGCAGGCAGACGCGACTTCGCAGCGACAAGGCCGGAATCCGCCAGCGCGTGCTCCCAAACAGCAGCGGCAAGCTCCGGCATATCCCACTGCGCGAACATATCCGCAGCGCCCGCAAGCCACAGCAATTCACGATGCACGACATTGCTGCGCTCCAATCCGACCGGACCCAAACCGCGATGCGCGAGCACACGCTGAAGCTCCGCAAGCGCGTCGCTTTTCCTTCCTGAGTGACGAAGCAAAATCACTCTGCGAAAGCGGGTCTGGAGATCATCGCCTTTCAAAGCGGCCAGCTCCTTTTGCAAAAAAGCACGTCGTTCGCTTGGCGGCGTCAGCGCGTGTAATTCGTGCAGTGCAGCGAGCGCGGGCGACTCAAACGAATCCGCAATCTCGGCAGCAGAAAGCGCAAGCAGTCTCCGGCTTTCCGACACACGACCGACAGCGAGATTCCAGCGGGCAATCTCCCGCCAGCCGAAAGCGGCATCCGACGGGAAACGCCCAACAGCCCTCATGCCGAGCGCGATTGCAGGTTCCATCTCGCGCTGTCGGGCGAGGTGCAAACTGCTTGGCCAAAGCCGCGCCGTCGCGCCTTGCGGGAACAGCCGCGCGATGGCGTCCTTCGCGATAAAGCCGCGCCGTTGCAGCAATTCCTCAAATGCCATCGAGAAAAACTGCCGCTGCAAAACTGGTAAATCGTCCGCTTCCAGCCAGCGCGAGAGTCGCTCAAATTGCTCCGTCTCCAGCGCCATCGAAATGTAAGCCTGCGCAAGCAAGACATCCTGCGGGCTGACCCGCATCGTCTGCTCCACGATGTCGAGTGCCTCGCTTTTTTGCCCGGAGAAAAAGAGCGCCCACACTGCTTCATTCGCCGCAATTTTCGACGACTCCATCCACTCGCGCCGCCAAGTTGCCAGCGCCTCGCCGCCAAGTCGCTTTACACAAATGCCCGCTCCACGAATCACAGCGAGCCGCCACTCTGCTTCTGGCGAGAGGCGGGCCAATGCAGCGCCGCTGCGGGCAGGAGCCGTGAGGCGAAAACGCGCAGTAGATTCCCGCGCGGCTCCGCTCGGCGCAATGGCCATCATCTCCGCAGACATCCACGGATTGCGAACATCGCTCCTTCCTGAGCTGGAAAAAATCCCGCCGCCCTCGCTCGCTCCGCGCTCAAACGAAACGCGCTCTATCCAAGGACTCTCGCCGGTTTCAGTCGGGAAAATCGCGAGCGTGGTGAGCGATTTGGAGAGCTTCAGCACGCTCGAAAATGCTTCCAGCGCAGCGGCGAAATTCCCGCTATTCATTTCCATCACACCAAGCTCGGCAGGGCCGCGCAGATACGACGGGTCCAGCGCACTCAGCTTGCGGAGTAGCGTGGTAGCGCGGCTGGCCTCGCCCCACGCGAGATGGAAATCTGCGGCGCGGCGCAGCACATCAAACTCGCGCGGAAATTTCGCCACTGCGCGAGTCCAAGTCCGCTCCGCGCCTTCCAAGTCGCCTGTCTTTTCCTGCAATGTCGCGAGCTTCAAAAAGCCATCCGGTTTGTACTGATACGCGATGCGAGTGAACTGCTCCTGAAGCTGTATTGCAGTATCGAAGCGTCGCAGTTCCTCAGCCTCACGAATCAGCTCCGGCAAAGCCTGCTCTTGGTTTGGCGCGGAGTACACAGCATCCGCAAACAGATCAAATGCCGCCGCTTTTTCGTCCATGAGCTTCAGCACCCGGCCCAGCGAAATCGCAGTGAAATAATCATCCGCACGAGCCTTCCTCCGTTTTTCCAGTGCGTCGCGCAGCCAGCGGATTTGATTGTGCTGCTGCGCGTGAAGCAGCAGCTCATCAAACCGTGCGCTTTTCTCTTTCTCGTCGTCGCTCTCGTCCACGAGGCGGAGCATCATCTCCGCAGCCTCCTGATGTTTTTCATACTGCTGGAGCACCCGCAGAATCGACGCGGAGAATTCGCGTTTGCGTTGTGGCGGCGCGATGGAATGCGCTTTTTTCCAAGTCGCGAGAGCGTCTGCGGGACGCTCCAGCCTTTCTTGCGCACCCGCGAGATCGGCGAGCGCATCGGGATTGCCGGGATTGCGTTTTGCGAGGTCTTCAAAAATTTGCAGCGCCTCGCGGAGATTGCCGGTGAAAGCATCCAGTTGCCCAAGTTGGCGGTGATATTCATCGCGCCCAGCCGTGCCGAGGGCGATGAGCGCACGGAGATTCAGCGCGGCTGCGGCGTGGTCGCCATTGCTCGATGCGTGGTTCGCCATGAACTCCAGCGGGCGGGCGTCTTTCGGGTCCATGCTCGCCGCTTTCGATGCGTAGGTCATCGCGCCGCCTTTATCCCCATTCCACGCCTTCCAGCGAGCGACGCGCAGCCACGCGGCTGCTGTTCCTGCCAAGTTTGCCTTCGACATGAGTTGGCGAATGTAGTCCTCGGTTTCCGCAGGTGCGCGGTCGGGGATGGGATTTGTAAATCCATCCGGCTTCAGCGCACGGGCGCGGAACGACGTAAAAAGTTTTTGGTCCACCTCCATTCGCTCGGCGTCTGATTTCGATTGCTCCCAAGCGGTTTCCAGCGGCTTCCGCGCTTCGGCTCCCAATCCAAGAGAAGTGAGCGTCTCGCCGAGCGCGATTTGATATTCCCGAACCTCCGGCGCGAGATTCACCGCCTGCCGAAACTGATCCACCGCGCTGCTGGTCGAGGTTTGTAATTTCAGCGTCTGCGCGATTTGAAAATGCGCCGCAGCCCTTGTCTGCGCCCTGTCGCCCGCTCGCACGAGAAGCCCCAGCGTGGCCAGCGCGTCGGCCTCGCGCTTCTGGCTGAAATAGAATGCTGCAAGTGCCTGCACGGTTTCCGTGCGTCCAGTAGCCACCGATTTTTTCAGTGATTCTTCGGCAATATCGAACAGCCGGTTTTCTTGGTAAAACTCAAGTGCCTTGGCGTGAAGAGCGTCGTCTGCGCCATGCGCGGCGAGCAGCTTTGAAATGCGTGCTTTTGCGGTTGCCGCATCCTCGCGCTGAAGATCAATGCGAGCACGCTCAAAGACGAGATCGAAGTCTCCCGGCTGCGCTGCGATGAGTTGGTCGAGCAACGCGGAGGAGGCTTCCGGCTGATCGAGATTCCCAAGTGCGCGGGTGAGCTTCAGTCTGTATTCATGGGCTTTCGGGGCGAGCGAAGTAACTTTTTGCAGCCACGCGGCCTGCTGTTCGAGCGCACCGGTCCTCTCGTAAAACTCCACCATGCGAAGCGCAGCACCGAGATCGCGCGGATTTTTTTCGGCGTCGCTTTTCCACTTTTCTTCGAGCGCACCCTCGACTCGCTGGCGCTGCGCGAGGCGGATAATCCGGCTGTTGATTTCCGTGCGCAGCCAGTTTCCCGGAGCGGTCATCGCCGCTGCATTTTCAAGCGCAGTCATCGCCTCGCCGGGGCGACCTGCGGCGGAGTGAATCTGCGCTGCCTGCTGGAGCGCCGCTGTTTTTTCTGCGGCGGAGCCATTCTCCGAGATGAATCGCAAGTGCCCCAGCGCCTCGTCGTAAAGCAGAACACCAGCATAGCTCTCCGCCAACCGCCGACGAAGCGCGAGGTCTTTTGGGTTCAGCAAAATCGTTTTCTCCCACGCCTCCGCAGCCTTTGCGGGCAAGTTCGCGGCGGACCACGCAGCGCCGAGTTGCAGCAGCGTGTCCGGCAATCGTGGATCACTGTTTTTCAAAAGCGCGGCAGCTTTTTCAAAAGCGAGCGCCGCTTCGTGAGGGTGGCTGCGATCAGTTTCCACACGCGCCGTGGAAAGATGAGGCAGCGGGCTTTCGGCATCGCGATTCGCAGCGCGTTTGAATGCGGCGACCGCTTCGTTTTCTCTTCCGCCCCGCCGCAGCAAATGGCCGAGCACCATCTCGCCGGAAAACGTCTTCGGATCAGCAAAGCTGGCGATGAGTTGCTCCGTGCTCCCATTCTCGACCGCCGCCTTCCACAGCCGCTCCAGCGCGATGCCTTCCACCGGATTGGATTCCAGCATTTGGCGGTAGCGCTCGGCAATTCGCGAGTCGAGCGGCTCCGCCCGACAAAGAGCGGCAGCCAAGGCGACAATCGTGAGCGCACTGCGAAAAACCATGATGAAAACCACACTGCCACGCCGCATCTGAAAGGCAACCGGCGGAAATTAACGAATGACGGCTGGGTGACATCACCTCTCGGTCAGAGAGGTTCAAAATGAAACTCAGCAAAGGCAAATAGCGAATGGAAGACGCCCGCTGAGAAGGTTTGCGCTTCGCGCTTTACATATCGGCGAATGACTCCCCGTTTCCTTCCCGCCCATTCGCAATGCTGAACTTCAATCGCGTCATCCGGTATGTATTTCACCGGGGCGAATGTGAATTTTCTGTTACCGCGCAAATTCTGCTTGGCTAAGAATGTGGTAGATGAGTATCAGCGCGAGGCTTTGAAAAAGTATTCTTCCAATTCGTTTGCTGCTGTGCTCCGCGATAGCGGTGGAGTCGGGGCGGTGGAGTCGGGGCGGTGGAGTCGGGGCGGTGGAGTCGGGGCGGTGGAGTCGGGGCGGTGAGTGAGGTTTTGGGTGGGGTGGAACAAGCGAGGGTGGTTGTGGGTTTGGTGCGGTTTTTCTTCGTACCTTCCA
>JANMLS010000254.1:0-18315 GCA_031372675.1 Verrucomicrobiaceae bacterium | reverse complement strand
CGGCTGCGTCTGCTGCGGCGAGGAGCGCGGCTTTGCGCTCGTCGAGGGCGGCGGTGACTGCGGTGCGGAGGTCGTTGAGGAGTTTGCCGATGCGCGGTTTGTCGTCCTTCGAGACATCTTTCATCCCTTTGCTGAGGGCGGTGACTGCGCCTTGCTGACCGAGGTATTTTACGCGGGCGAGTTCAAGTGCAGTCTCATCGGCAGCGCCGGAGATTGCGGCGAGTGCCTCGGTTTGAAGTGTGGAAAGTTGTGCGTCCATGCGTGGAAAAAAATGAGCGCGGAGCTTCGCTGGAGCCGCTTGCGGGGGCAAGGGCGGAAACGCAAAAAGCAGCAGCGCGATTGCCCAGCGTTTTTCTTTTTAGAAAAGCACGCTGAATTGCAGGAAGAGGAGGTGTTCCTGATAGCTGCGATTGAATTGGTTCGAGTCGTTGTCGCGGTATTCGTAGGCGAGGACTGCGGTGAGCCACTCGTTCAAATCCCAGCCGAGGCTGAGGCGCGTCCACACGTAATCATCCTCGCGAGCGAAGCCGGTGATGAGGTTTTCATCGTAGTCTGCGGTCTGAAATCCAGCGGCGCCGGTGAGGTAGTAGCTGTTGCCGAGGCGGTGGACGATGCGGGCGTCGAAGCCTGTGGTAGTGAGCATTTCGTTGAGGCCCGCTGCGGAAGTCGAGGTGCGGCGGAAGCCATTGAGGAAGATGCTCGTGGCGTCGAATGGATTATAGACGAGGCCGAGCGCGAAGGTGGCCTCGGTGGAGTCGTCGCGATTATCCACGGAGCGCCATTCCACGCCGCCGGTGGCGCGGGCGCTGAGCTTGTCGGTGGCCTTCCAGACGACGCGGAGTTGCGCTTGGTCAAAGTCCTGATTTGCGCCGCTGTCCACATCCACCCAGCCGTGCGTGTAGCCGAACGCGACGTTGGTAGTCGGGGAGACTTGTCGGTCGAGCCACGCGGTTGCGCGGGTTTCGGCAATGTCGTTGCGAGCGTTCTCGAAATCGCGGCGGGAATAATCGAGCGCGGTTTCCACCGTAGTCACGGCGTCGAGTGCGTAGTCCGCGCCGACGCGAGCATTGAACTCCCGCCATTCCACGCGACCGCCGATGTCGGAGTCGGTTTCGTTGAGCGTCTGAAAACGTGCATTCGCAGCGAGCGTGAGTTTGGTAAAAGTATGCCGCGCCGCGATGCGGACATCGTGCTCCAGGCTGCTCTCGCCGCTGTAGTTTGTGTAAAGGTGATAGCTCGGCGTGTAATCGAGGAAGAAGTAGCTGTGCGCACGCTCGGTTTCGGGGAGTTCGAGCCGGTCGCGGTGGTCGCCGGAGTGCTGGAACGCATCGCGAAACTCACCCCAGCCGACGGCGATGCCCGGCGAGAAAGTGAAGATCAGGTCCGACTCCTCATCGCGTTCCTGGATGAAGATATTGCTATCCCAAGTGGCGCGAAGCCCGCCGTGGAGGATGAGGTCCCAGCCTTTCTCCTGCTGGGTGGCGGCGAGTTCCATCTGCTGTTTCGCAGTGGGGAAAAGATTCGCGCTTTCGATCTGCGGCACGTCGGTCGCAGGCATCTCCGGCGACTGGATGCTCTTGCCGCTTTTGCTTTCTGCGCGAGTGCGATGCACGCGCTGGGTCCGCTTGGTCGGGCGCGGTTCCTCGGCTTCCTCGACAGGCTCGCCGACGTTTGGTTGCGGCTTCGCCTCAAGGCGCGGTAGGCGCAGCTCCGGCCTCTCGATCTCCGCAGGTGTGGCTTCCGGCACCGCTGGTTTTGCGGGCGCTGGCGGAGTGGAAAGTCGCGGATCAATAATCGTAGAACCCGGCAGTACTGGTGCGGGTTCCGGCAACTCGACCGACGCTGGAGCGCTCGTCTTTGTAGCGGCAGCAGGCAACGGCGTGGGAAGATTGCCGCGAAATTTGAAGCCCGGTGCTTGCGCCAGCGCGGTGATGGAAATCACCAGCGCAGCAGGGATGAAGACTTTGCCGGAGAACAGTCCGCGACGGGTGGAAGCGGGGCGTTTGTTTGGTGTTACAGGTTTGGTTGGGTTCATGGTTGTGAAATCGAGTATTGTTCGCCGAGTAGCGCGGCGATGGAGAGGAGCTGCGCTTTTTCCGCATCGGGCCAATCATGCGCCTCCGCTTTTGCAATGCCGAGCACCCCGCGCAATTCCCCGCCGACCAGTATCGGCACGGCCACGGAGCCTTCCATCCCGGTTGTCTTCGCAGCGGGCCGCGCCTGGCCGGAAGTATCCGTCTGGAGATTGCAAAGCGAGATAGGTTCGCGACGCTCCGCCGCAAGCCCCGCGATTCCTTTTCCAATCGGCACCGTCTGCACGATGGCGACAATCGGCGGCGGCAGATTACTGTGCGCCGCGAGGTGTAAAATGCCGTCCGTCTTGAGCAAATGCACCGTCCCCGCCTGACAGCCAAAATGCTGCATCGTCGCGTGAAGCGCCGCTGAGGCACCCAGCGGAATCGCGGCGAGAATAGTAGGAGGAATCGGCTGCCCGTTCGTCATAAGCGCGCGAAGAAAACAGAACACAGAATCAATGGCAACCGCGCAGATGATCCCGGACGAAATTGGGGGATTTACGTGTGTGAAGACGACTCCGCGCAATTTCCGCAACTTTCGATTTGCCGAAATCATTCCTCCGCGCAGACTGCGCCCCCTTTTTTCTATATTTATGAGCAAACCAAAAGTCTTAGTAGCGGACCCTGTCAGTGAACGCGGTGTGGCGGAGTTGATGGAGGGCGGTCTTGTCGATGTGACGGTGAAAACCGGACTCAAAGAAGACGCGCTTCTCGAAATCATCGGCGAGTTCGACGGCCTCGTCGTGCGCTCGCAGACAAAGGTGAATGCAAAAGTCATCGCCGCCGCAAAGAAGCTGAAATGCGTGGGCCGCGCCGGTGTCGGCGTGGATAATGTGGACACCGAAGCTGCGACGAAAGCTGGCGTCGTGGTGATGAATACTCCTGCCGGAAACACCATCTCCACAGCCGAGCACGCATTCAGTTTGCTCATGGCCATCTCGCGCAACATCGCGCAGGCCGATGCTTCGATGAAGGCTGGCAAGTGGGACCGCAAGAGCTTCGAGGGCGTGGAGCTTTATGGAAAGACGCTGGCCATTTTGGGAATGGGCCGCATCGGGACGGAGATTGCGCGGCGTGCGATTGCGTTTGGGATGCGCGTCCACGCTTACGATCCTTATTTGAGCCAAAGCCGCGCCCGTGCGATGCAGGTGGAGCTGGTAGAGCGGCTGGAGGACATCCTGCCGTTCGCCGACTACATCACCATGCACATGCCGCTCACCGACGAGACGCGCGACATGCTGAATGCCGAGCGCCTCGCGAAGACGAAACGCGGCGTGCGCATCATCAATTGCGCACGCGGCGGACTCATCAACGAGCAAGCCCTCGCCGACGCGCTCAAAAGCAAGCAAGTCGCAGCCGCAGCCATTGATGTTTTTGAAATCGAACCGCCTGCCGCCGACAACCCGCTGCGTGGTGCGCCGAACATCGTCCTCACGCCACACCTCGGCGCAAGCACGGCGGAAGCGCAGGAAAATGTGGGCATCGAAGTCGCCCAGCAAATCCGCGCCATGCTGCTCACCGGCGAAGTCCGCAACGCGGTGAACATGCCGAGCGTGGATGCAAAAACGCTCGCGCTCATCGGACCGCACATCGCTCTCGGCGCGAAGCTCGGCAAATTCATCAGCCAGATTGCCGCGAAGCGTTGCGACAGCATCAATATCAACATGTCGGGCAAAATGAACGAGCAGGACACCACCTCGATCACTCGCGCTATTTTGAAAGCGTTCCTCAACGTCGCCAGCGGCGGCGAAGTGAACGAAGTCAACGCTCCCGCATTTGCGCAGCAACTCGGCGTAAAAGTCACCGAGAGCCGCGAAGCCACGGGCGGAGATTTTGCGGAGCTTATCGAACTCACCGCCACCGGAGAAGGCGGCTGGGTGAGCGTCGCGGGCACGTTCTTCGGCAGTCAGGCGCGCATTGTGAAAATCAACGGTCGCTTTGTGGAAGCGCGTCCCGAAGGTGCGCTGCTCATTTACGAAAACAAAGATCGCCCCGGCATGGTCGGCTGGATCGGGACGCTCATGGGCAAGCACGGTGTGAACATTGCAACGATGAGTCTCGGACGCACCGAGGCCGGCGGACACGCGCTCGCGGTGCTGAATCTCGATACCGCTCCCGGCGAAGCTGTGGTAAAAGAACTTCTCGCCGAGCCGGACATCCGCAGCGTGCAAGTCGTCCAACTTTAACACCCATGAAAACCGTCAGCATTTTCAACCACGTCCTCGGTCCCGTCATGCGCGGGCCTTCCAGCTCGCACACGGCGGGCGCGTTTCACATCGGCTCGATGGTGCGCTCGATGGTCGGCGGCACTCCGCAAAAAGCGGTGCTGGCATTTGATCCCGAAGGCTCCTACGCCGCGACGTACGAGCCACAGGGCGCGGACCGTGGGTTTGCGATGGGGATGATGGATCGTCCGCTGACGGATGAAGCGTTTTTCACCGCGCTCACGGATGCGCCCGGTGCGGGGATGGATTTGAG
Organism: Verrucomicrobiaceae bacterium; assembly: GCA_031372675.1. GTDB lineage: Bacteria > Verrucomicrobiota > Verrucomicrobiia > Chthoniobacterales > Chthoniobacteraceae > SXWH01. The sequence goes on along the minus strand of JANMLS010000254.1, from coordinate 13,762 downwards.
TTTTGAAGTGCGCACGCTGCCCGGCGCGGACCATCCGAATACCACGGACCTTGTTCTTACGGGACCGGATGGGCGCAAGTTTCACATCGTCGCGCGTTCGATTGGCGGCGGTGAAGTGGAGATTACGAGCATTGACGGAAGGCCGGTGCTTTTTAACGGCACGTCGTGGGAGACGCTCGTGGAAGTGCCCGCCTCGCAAACTGCGGCGGCGATTGCATTGCTCGGAGAGGATGGAGGCTTGCTGGAAGCCCCGGCAGTGCAGCCGGTGGACGGGCTGGCGCGAATCACCGTGCGGCGCAAACATGGCATCTCGCAGTCTGTGCGCGAGCGTCTGCACGCGCTCGCGGGCGGTCCGCTGGTGTGGGAATCCAAGCCCGTTTATTTTGTGCAAAAAGGCCAGCCGCTTTTCTCCAGCTCGGCGGACATCGTGCGCATCGCGGAGGAACGCAAATGGTCGCTCGGCAAAATCGCGCTGACGCACGAGTCGCAGTTACTCGGCATGAGCGAGGACGACGTAATCGCGGAAATGCTGCGCCGCTACGATGTGATGGTGCGCTCCGTGGAGCGCGGGCTGGACCCAGCGTTCACTGGTCTGCAACTGCTGCCAAGCTGCGCAGGCTCGATTTTCCAAGCGGAAGCCGAGGGGCGTCTCTCGGTGCGCAGCTTGCACACACGCGCAGCGGCGCGGGCACTTGCTGTGATGCACGTAGATGCCGCGATGGGCGTCGTCTGCGCCGCGCCGACGGGTGGCTCTGCGGGCGTGATTCCCGGCACCGTGCTCACGCTCGCCGAGGAACGCTCGCTCACGCGCAGACAGATCGCAGAGGCACTGCTTGCTGCTGGTGCAGTCGGGATGATTCTCGCAATTCGCGGCACTTTTGCGGCGGAGGTCGCGGGCTGTCAGGTGGAAATCGGCGCATCCGGCGCGATGGCCGCAGCCGCTGTGGTGGACGCCGTGGGCGGGACTGCGCGGCAGGCGTGCGACGCGGCGGCGATTGGATTTCAAAACACGATGGGAACCGTGTGCGATTTGCTGCACGGCATGGTCGAGATTCCCTGCCACACGCGCAACGGCGCGGCGGCGGCGAATGCGTTTGTGAACGCCGACCTCATACTCGGCGGCTACACAAATTACATCCCGCTCGATGAGACGATTGACGCCGTTTATGCCGTGGGCCTCGCAATGCCGTCGGAGCTGCGCTGCACCTCAAAAGGCGGACTCGCGGTGACGCCTTCCGCAAAAGCGCTCAAGCCCGGCTGCTGCGGAAGCGGCTGCGGCACCGCGTGTGTGACGGTGAAAAAGTAGCGTCAGCTCACCTGCGCAAAAGTCGCTTTTCGTGCGTCGGCGAGTAGTTGGCGGGCACCTGCATTCTCCGGGCGTTCCAGCGCGGCATCGTGCTCGAAGATGAGGAATGCGTGATTTCGCGCGAGCTGCATGAGGTCGAGTTGCGCGACAGGATCGCCGAGGCGGAAGCCGCTTTTTCCCGCTTGCTCAGTGCCGAGAAGATTTCCCCAGCCGCGTTGCTTGAGGTCTTCTTCGGCGACGCGGAAGCCATCAATGGTGTCCACGAGCACTTGGAGTTTTGCGACGGATTCGGGGTCTTCCGCGCTGGTGATGAGGACGCAGTAGCTCTTGTGCCCGCCGCGTCCGATGCGTCCGCGAAGCTGGTGGAGTTGGGCGAGGCCAAAACGCTCGGCATTCTCGATGAGCATCACGGTCGCGTTCGGCACATCCACGCCGACTTCGATCACCGTCGTTGCGATGAGTGCTTTGGATTCGCCACTGCGGAAGCGATCCATAATCGCCTCCTTTTCCTCCGGCGGCACGCGGCCATGAATCAGCTCGCAGCGCATCGGCGCGAGTAGCTCGCTCCATTTTGCAAACTCGGCAGTCGCGGCCTTGGCTTCGAGCTTCTCGCTTTCCTCCACGAGCGGATAGACGATGTAGCATTGTCGGCCCGCTTCGAGTTCAGAGCGGATGAACTTCGCAGCGTCGGGCAGCTTTGATGGCGGACGAATGCCCGTGATGATTTTGCCACGACCTGCGGGAAGCTCATCGAGAACGGACACATCGAGATCGCCGTAAAGCGTCATCGTGAGCGTGCGCGGAATGGGCGTCGCCGTCATCACGAGCACATCCGGCGCGATTTCGCCCGCCTGCTCGCGGAGCTTTGCGCGCTGCATGACGCCGAACTTGTGCTGCTCGTCAATCACCGCGAGGCCGAGCCGCGTGAAGCCCGCGCCTTCGTAGAGCAGCGCGTGCGTGCCGATGAAAATCTGTGGCACAGCCGTCCCGGCTGTGTGGGCGCTAAGTGTCTCGCCTGCCGCATCGGGCGGGACGCCCGTGCTACTTTCTTTTCGCGAGCCGGTGCGCAGTGCGACGCGGATGCCGAGCGGGTCGAGTAGGCGCTTAAAATTGAGGTAATGCTGCTCCGCGAGAATCTGCGTGGGTGCCATCAGCGCGGCCTGAAAACCGGCCTCCACGCAAAGCAGCATCGCACTCATGGCGACGAGCGTTTTCCCCGATCCGACATCGCCGTGGAGCAGGCGGTTCATTGGATGAGAAGCGGCGAGATCGTGGCGGATTTCTGCGATGGATCGCTGCTGTGCGCCGGTGAGCGGGAAGGGGAGTGATTCGTGCAGTCTGCGCATCAGCTCGCCGCTGCCGCAGTGCGCCGCGCCCGGCTCGCGCTGATGCTCTGCGCGGCTGGATGCCACGGCGAGTTGCATTCGGAGAAACTCCTCCAGCACGAAATGACGCCGCGCTTTTTCCAACGCCTCGAAGCTCTCAGGAAAGTGCATCTGCCGCAGTGCCCAAGCGCGTGGTGTGGGGTCGAGTTTTGCGGGGAGCAGTGTCGGGATTTCCGCATCGGTGAGCCGCTCCAGCACCGTCCAAAGAATCCAGCGGATGAGGCGCGGCGTGATTCCCTCGGTCGCTCCGTGAATGGGCGCGATGCGTTTGAGGTGGATGCTTTCGTCCGCATCGTTCTCCACAACTTCAAAGTCGGGATGCGTGATTACGATGTTCGTCCCGCTGCGTTTCGGCTTGCCGTACACGACAACGCTCTGGCCGTGCGCGAACATTTTTTCCACCCACGGCGAATTAAACCAGCGCAGCATCAGCCGCCCGCCAATGGCCGTGCCGCGACCATCTTCCAGCATCACATCAAACATCCGCTGCGAGCCACGAATCCGCCGCAACTGCGAGCGCGCAACCGTCCCGCACACGCACACCGCGCCCTCCGTCGTATCAGTCGGGAACTCGTCAAACTGCCGCCGGTCTTCGTAGCGACGTGGAAAATGCAGGAGCAAATCGCCCACAGTCGGCAGTCCAAAACGAGTAAGCTGCCGCGCCCGCACCTGCGGCAGGAAATCGAGCGCAACGAGTGGCGTATCCAAATTCACGCCGCGACGCTACGCGACGGGGCGTTTGAATCACAAGCAGCTTGCGCTTTAGCTTAAAGTAGTCCGCGAGTCCCTTGCGGTAATTCGCCATTCGCGAAGCGACCAGACAAATGAAGTGTCGCTTCGCGAGTAGCATTCAGCCGCGAAGGGACTCGCGGGCTACTTTTCGCTTGTTTTTGCGGGCATTGCTCCGAAGTCTCGCGGCCCATTTTCCAACATCATGCACACACTACACGGCCACAGTTTCATCGCGGGGAAATCCGCTGCGGATTCCTCCAAAACATTCCTCGCAAAATCGCCGCTCGACGGCAGCGAACTGGCGCCTGCGTTTCACGAAGCGAGCGCGGCGGAAGTTGATGCGGCAGTCTGCGCGGCGGAGGATGCGTTTGAGATTTATCGCCGCACCAGCGCGGAGGCTCGTGCGGATTTTCTCGATGTCATCGCGAATGAAATCGTCGCGCTCGGCGATGCACTCATCCAGCGTGCGCATCTGGAATCCGGCCTGCCCGTGGACCGGATCACCGGCGAGCGCACGCGGACTTGCTCGCAGCTCAAAGCATTTGGCGCACTGGTGCGCGAAGGCTCTTGGGTGGACGCCCGCATTGATCACGCAAACCCAGACCGCACGCCGGTCCCCAAGCCAGACCTGCGCCGGATGCTCGTCCCGATGGGGCCGATTGTGGTGATGGGCGCGAGCAATTTCCCGCTGGCGTTTTCCACAGCGGGCGGTGACACGGCATCCGCGCTGGCTGCTGGTTGCACGGTGGTGATGAAAGCGCATGGCTCACATCCCGGCACGGCGGAATTAGTGGCTACGGCGATCTATCGTGCGCTGGAAAAATGCGGACTTCCTGCGGGTGTGTTCTCGATGCTGCACGGCGCAGGCTCGGTGGTTGCGCAGGGACTTGTGAAGCATCCGCTCGTGCGCGGGCTTGGTTTCACAGGCTCGGAGCGCGCAGGACGTGCGTTGTTTGACGCAGCCGCCGCCCGCCCGGAGCCGATTCCCGTCTTCGCGGAAATGGGTTCGCTGAATCCCGTGGTGATTCTGCCAAACGCGCTGAAAGCTCGCGGCGCTGCGATTGCGGCGGGTTTGAAGAACTCGTTCACGATGGGCGTGGGGCAGTTTTGCACAAAGCCCGGCATCGTCTTCGCGCTGGGCGGGCCGGACTTCGAGAGCTTTGCGCAGGCATTCCGTGAGCAAGTGCAGACTGCGGTTCCCGCGACGATGCTGAATCGCTCAATATGCGATTCCTTTTTCTCCGGCGTGGATCGCGTGCAGGCGGTGAAAGGCGTGACGGTGCTTGCGGAAGCGGCTGCCGATGCGGACTCCGCGAAGACGCAGGGCGAGCCGGTGGCATTCACGACGGATGCGGAGACTTTCATCCTCAATCACGAACTGCGCGAAGAAATCTTCGGCCCATTCACGCTGCTGGTGACTGCTCGCACGGTGACGGAATTGATGGCGGCGGTGCGTGCTTTGCGCGGCCAGCTCACGGCGACAATCCATGCGGACGGCGGCGACCTTGCGGAGTTTGCCGATCTCATTTCTGCGCTGGAGCGGCGAGCCGGGCGCGTGGTGGTGAATGCGTTTCCGACGGGTGTGGAGGTGTGTCCTTCGATGCAGCACGGCGGTCCGTATCCATCGAGCACCGACCCGCGTTTTACCAGCGTGGGCACAGCGGCGATTTTACGTTGGGCGCGTCCAGTAAGCTGGCAGGGATTCCCCGCCGATGCCCTGCCTGTAGAGCTTCGCGATGAAAATTCGCGCGGCATCATGCGCACGGTGAACGGAATCCTGACGCGCTAACTCCGCGCGATGCGCTGGCATTTTCCGCCCCCGATAGAGCCGTCGCGCACTCGCGAACTTGCTGATGCTGTCGGCGTGGAGCCGTGGGTGGCGGAGCTACTCATCCGGCGCGGCAAATCTTCGCCGGACGATGCGCGGAGTTTTCTAAAGCCGATGCTCCGTTCGCTCGGCGATCCATTTTCCCTGCCGGGAATGGACGCGGCGGTTGCGCGGATGATTGTCGCAATTGAAGCGCAGGAGCGCATCGCGCTGTATGGCGATTACGATGTGGATGGCGTGAGTTCGCTCACCATTCTTGCGCGGGTGCTGCGGGCATCTGGCGCTGTGGCTACCACGTTTCTGCCGCATCGCGTGGATGAAGGATACGGGCTTTCCGCAGAAGGGCTGGCGCGGTGTGTGGATGTCCACGCGCCCAAGTTGCTCATCGCGATTGATTGCGGCACGACTGCCATCGCGGAAATCGCCGCGCTGCGTGAGCGCGGAATAGATACCATCGTGCTCGATCACCATGAGCCGAAAGACGAGCTGCCGCCCGTCGTGGCGATGGTAAATCCGAAGGTCGCTGGCGAGGAGTTTCGCTATCTGTGCAGCGCGGGCATTGCGTTCAAAGTCGCACACGCGCTGCTCAAACGGCGACCTGTTGCGGGATTTGATCTCAAGACGGTGCTCGATTTAGTCGCGCTGGCGACGGTCGCCGACATCGTGCCGCTCATTGGCGAAAACCGCATCTTTGTAAAAGCCGGACTCGAAAGAATGGAGCAGACGAGCTGGGCAGGGCTGCGTGCGCTGATCGAAGTCGCCGCGCTGAAGCCGCCATTTGATAGCGGGCACATCGGCTTTGGAATCGGCCCGCGTTTGAATGCCTCCGGTCGTCTCGCTTCTGCGGAGGCTTCGCTGGAAGTGCTACTTACCGACCACGCGCCGCGTGCGGCGATTCTCGCGAAGTTGCTCGATCAGCAAAATCGCGAGCGTCGCGAAGTGGAGGAAGAAGTGCTCGGACTAGCGGAGGCACAGCTTCTCAACCGCTTCGATGCGAAGACGGATGCGGCGATTGTCGTAGGCGGCGCGGGCTGGCATCCGGGCGTGGTGGGCATTGTGGCGTCGAGACTTCAGCGAAAGTATTACCGCCCCACAATCGTCGTCGGCTTTGATCCGATGGGTATGGGGAAGGGTAGCGGGCGGAGCATCGAAGGCTTCTCGCTGGTCACTGCACTTGGAAAATGCGCGACGCATTTGGAGAAATTCGGCGGGCACGAGATGGCGGCGGGACTCTCGATCCGGCAGGAATTGTTCGACGAGTTTCGCGCTTCGTTTCTGAAGGCAGCGGGCGAGTTGCTCGCGCCGGAGCAGATGCAGCCACGCATCCAGATCGATGCGGAGATTCCGCTCTCGGCGGTGAACTTCAAATTTCTGGAGCAGCTTGAGTGTCTGCAACCCTTCGGCGCGGAGAACCGGCAGCCGATCTTTTTTGCGAAGCATGTGGCGAATTACGGCGAGCCTCGCGTGATGAAAGAGCGGCATTATTCCATGACGCTGCGTCAGGGGCGTTCCGACGTTCGCGCTGTCTGGTGGGGTGCAGCGGAGTCGCCGCTGCCTGCGCTTCCGTGGGATGTGGCCTTCACCGTTTCGCGCAATGAGTGGAAAGGCACGGTGTCCGCGCAGGTGGAGATAAAGGACATTCGCACGAGCGGGGTGGAGTGAATGACGAATTGGCTATTTGCGATTGGCCAATTTCAAATAGCCGATAGCAAACACGCTTGCGGTTCGTCATTCGTCATTCGTCATTTCCGCTACGGCACCTTGTCGCCCCAGGCGCGGAGACGCTGCTTCGCTTCGTTAAACTCCGGGAGCTTTCCGTATTTGTCGCTCTTGCGGATCATTTCGCGGAGATGCGCCATGGCTTCCGGTCTGCGGCCCAGCGACTCGAAGCACTCGGATGCGCGGAGGTAGGAACGGGCGCACCAAGTCGGGTAGCGCATCCACGTCACAAAGCAGCGCTGGTAGTAGGCGATTGCTTCGGCGTGTCGCTTGCGCAGCCGCTCGATTTCTCCCATGGAAAATATCGCCCGCGCCGTGGATTCGCCGCGCCACTTGCGGTTGCGGATGATGCTTTCGTAGAGCTTTGCCGCTTCGTCGAAATACTCCGCTTCCTCCGCACCCAGCGCGGCAAAGGCATCTGCGGCGTTGAACAAAAGTTCCTGCGCCGCCTGAGCGTCCACTTCCGCCGCTGATGCGAGTTCGGAGATTCTTGCGCGGGAGTATCGTGCGTTGAGCGTGTCTCCATCGGCGGTTCGCTCGTAGGCGCGGCGGGCGTCTTCGGTGCGTCCGGTTTTGCGCAACGCATCGGCGAGTAGGGGGAAAACTGCGGCGTCCGCGGCTGCTGCGGATTCTAGCGGCGCGATGGCTTTCTGCGGCTCGCCAGCGCGAAGATAGGCTGTGCCGAGCGTGAGGCGGAGCAGTGCGATCCCATCCGTCTCCGGCGGCAGTTGTTTTAGTTTTTCCTCCAGCCCTGCGGCTGCGGCTGCGAAGTCTCCCGCATCCATCGCCCTTTTTGCGGCAGCGTAATCAGCGGCGATTGCGGCGGGAACTTCGGGCGGAGCAGCCACGGAAATCCCGCAAGCACCGAGAAGGAACATGATGCCGAGCAGTGCTGCTTTCACGGCAAAAAAATCGCGCTTTATTCTCCGTGCCAAGCCCGCTCCCAGACAGTGCCTTGCTGGGTGCGCGAGCCTTCGCCTTCTTCCACGCGCACGGTCGTCTGGCTCTTTACTGGTTTGTCCCAATTGCGCGGTGTGCTGACGATGGGATCGAGCGGACGCGGCCCGCTCACTGGCTCGGACAGGGATGAGTATTCGCGGGAGCTGTTGCAGCCGGAGAATGTCGCGAGAGTGAGAGCGATGAGGAAGAAGCGTTTCATGTTCGGGCGAGTGCGTATCAAACGCTGCGGAGTTTGTCGCGAAATTTTCGCGCTCGTGTCGCAACGCACGATTATTCCGCGTGCAGCGCTGACTGGCGGGCGGAAGTAATGACGTAGAGGCGACGAACTTGTAGCAACGGTGGCACAGCGAGGAACGAGCGCGACACCGCCTTGTAAGCGCCTCATCGCGTTACGGGCGTGTGTGGTTTTTCCCGGTGGTCGCGGTTGCTCGGAAGTCCGCACCGTTCTTCGGCTGGCGAAGGCGGCGTGGCGCTCGTGCCTCGCTTCCCGCCGCACTACAAGCTCGCCTACTTCGCCATGGCCTGCATCCGGGCGAGGATTTCGCTGATTTTCCATGTCAGGCCGTCGGTCTTGGTGATGCTGCGGATTTTTGGATCGGCGTAGCGGGCGCGGAGGATTTGGGCAAACTGGCCGTTGCCGTAGAAGCCTTCGTCGTTTAGCTCCACAACGAGGATGTGGTTGAACGCCTCGAAGATTTTTTCCAGCCCGTTGGGGAGGGGATGGATGTGTTTAATATGGAGGCTGCTCACGGCCTGGCCGTCTGCGCGTGCGGCTTTGACGGCTTCTTGAAGCGGGCCGCGTGCGCTGCCCCAGCCGACGAAAAGGACGTTGCCTTCGGGCGCTCCATAGACGGTAGGCACAGCCAGCTCGGCGGCGAGCTTCTTGTATTTGTTGCGGCGCTTTGCCTGCATCTGGGTGTGGAGCTTCGAGGAGCCGGTGGGGTGGCCGAGTTCGTCGTGCTCAAGTCCGGTGGCGATGGGGTATTTTCCGCTTGCGATGAAGGTGCCGGGCGCGACGTGGCGCGTGATGCCGTCGGGCGCGGAGAGGTCGTAGGGCTTGTGATCTGCGACGGGGGTAAAGTCGGGCGAGATGTCCTGGCAGACTGCTTTTAGGTTTGGCTCGGCGAAGGCTTCGATGCGCGTGGCGATGCCTTGGTCGGTGAGGAGGATGACGGGCGTGCTGTATTTGCGCGCGATGTTCACCGCTTCGATGGCTGTGTAAAAACAATCCTCCACGGAAGCAGGCGCGAGGACGACGCGCGGCGAATCGCCGTGGCCGCCGAAGCACGCGATGTTGAGGTCGGACTGCTCGACGTTTGTCGGCATCCCGGTGGAAGGGCCGCCGCGCTGCACGTCTATGATGACGACGGGCATCTCCGCCATGCTCGCCCAGCCGAGCGCCTCGGTCTTCAGCGAGATGCCGGGGCCGCTACTGCCGGTGACGGCGACGCGCCCGCCGTAGCTTGCGCCGATGGCCATGGAGACGGCGGCGATTTCATCCTCGGTCTGCACAAAAGTGCCGCCGTATTTCGGGAGTTCACGGCGCAGAAGCTCCATGATGTCGCTCCACGGCGTAATCGGGTAGCCCGCGCCGAAGCGCACGCCCGCCGCGAGGATTCCCCACGCGAGCGCTTCGTTGCCGCTCATCACGACTTGGGTGTGGCCGACGTTCTGGCCGGGTTTGATTTTGAACTGCTCGACGAGTCCCTGAATTTCGTGGCCGTAGCCGGAGCGGAAGCAGGTGATCGCATTATCGGCGACGGTCGGGTCTTTCCCCGTGAAGCGTTCGTGGATGAGCTTCTCCAGTTTCTCGGTGTTCAAATCGAACATCTTCGCAATGAGGCCGAGCGAATAGACGTTCTTCCCGCGCCCGCTGCCAGTGCCGCCGATGGCCTCGACGGTGAGCGAGGAAATGGGCACGCCGATGTGATGATAGGAGGTGAGCTTGTCCTCGACCGGTTTCACATGGTCGCTGTCGTAAAGCACGATGCCGCCTTTTTTCAGCGAGCCGATGTGGTTTGCGTAGCTGTGATCGTAGAAGCACAGCAGCACGTCCGCTTCATCGCCGGAGCTGAGGACTTCGCCGCTGCCGATGCGCACTTGGAAAATCGAAGGCCCGCCGGAGATGGTCGCGGGGATGGTCATAAACGTCATCACCTCCTGCTCGCTGCGGCCTGCCAGCCGGGCGAGGAAGCCGCCGATGGCCTGGATGCCGTCCTGCGAATCACCGGCGATGCGGATGACGGTTTCATCAATGGTGGACTGCTTCGGTGCGCCCTGCGGGCTGGTGACGGTGTCGCTCATGGTAAAAAGGAAAAGGGTTTTTGAGAGGCGCGGACGCTACCAATCTCCGCTGCATCGTCAAGGCGGCGTCCGAATTCTTGCAAGGACGCTGCTTGATTGAATGCAGCCGAGCTTTTACCAGTCGGTGAGATTCATGAAATTCATCGCCGTATTTTTCACAATCCTCTCCATGTCGCTCGCGCCGCTCCACGCAGCGACAAAGTCTTCGAGCAGCACGAAGAAGCCTGCGGCGACTACGAAGAAGGCGACGCCCGCGCGACCGAGCACGCCCGCAAAGCCGGAGACGCCGGGAGTTTTCCGGCCATTTGAGGAGAATGATCCGAGCGTGTTTCCGGGGAGTTCAGCGGATGTCGTGGTGGTGTGCGACGCAGCGACGGGGCGCGTTTTATACGAGCGCAATGCGCATGAAGTGCGTGCCGTCGCGAGCACGCAGAAGCTGCTCACAGCGCTGATCGTCGCGGAGGAAGGCGACCTTTATTCCAATCTCACCACCGAGGCAATTGATGGGAAATGCGAGCCGACGAAGCTGGGAATCAAAGGCGGAGAGCGCTATCGCCGCTACGATCTCCTCCGCCTGCTGCTGGTGAAAAGTATGAACGATGTCGCCCGTTGCCTCGCACGCGATAACGCCGGAAGCGTCGCTGCATTTGCAAAAAAGATGAACACCAAGGCGCGGGAACTCGGAATGCGGAACAGTAATTTCGTGAACCCAAACGGACTCACCGAGCCGGGGCAGTTTAGCACCGGACACGACATGGCGCGGCTCGCGCTACACGCTTATCGCAATCGCGTCCTTCGCGGAATCATGGGCACGCGGCAGATGACTTTTACCAATGCGGACGGAAAGACGACGACGTATGACAGCTCCAATAAACTGATGAAGTATTTCGGCCTCTGCAACGGCATGAAGACCGGCTACACCGAGGCCGCCGGGCACTGCCTCATCTCCAGCGCGACCGAGGGCGACCGGCATGTGATTTGTGTAATTCTGGGCGTGAGAAAGCGGGATAATCTGTGGACGGATTCGCACCGCTTGCTCTCGTGGGGGCTGCACCAGCTCAAGCAGTAGGACGGTGCCGATGTTTGGATGCTTTGGGTGGTGATAATCCTGTATGCTTTTGAGGCTGTTAATGACGAATGACGAAACGCAAGCGAGTTGCTTGCGAAAAGTAGCCCGCGAGTCCCTTCGCGGTCTTGCGCCACTCGCGAAGCGACACTTCATTTGAATGGTCGCTTCGCGAGTGGTGTTCAGCCGCGAAGGGACTCGCAGGCTACTTTTTCGTCATTCCCTTCATCATCCAAAAACTGAAAGAGCAGCGAAACGTCCTACCCCAGCACAATCCCGACGACGGTGGCCGTGATGTAGCAGGCGAGCAGGCCCGCAATCATTGCACGCATTCCGAGCTTCGCGAGGTCGCCCCGGCGTTCGGGAGCAAGTGCCCCGATTCCACCAATCTGGATGCCGATGCTCGCGAAGTTTGCAAATCCGCACAGCGCGTAGGTGGCGATGATCATGGAGCGCGGGTCCACGTTTCCTTTTTGCTGCGAGAGCGAAAGGAAGCCGACAAATTCATTGAGCACGACACGCTCGCCGAGTGCTTGCCCGATGATTTTGCAGTCGCTCCACGGGATGCCCATGAGCCACGCAAACGGCGCGTTCAAATAGCCGAGCATCGTCTGCAAATTGATGCCTCGGAAATTCTCCGGGCGGCCCGCGATAAACCAATGCGCACCGTGGATGCACATATTCAGCAGCGCGACGGCGGCGGTGAATGCGATGAGCATGGCCATGACGTTGATCGCCATCGTCACGCCTTCGCTGGTTCCCCGGCAGAGTGCATCCACGCTGTTTTGGTCCGTCTTCTGCGTGGCGACTTTTGCCTCCGCCAACGTGTCGCTCCGCTCCGTCTCGGGGAACATGATTTTTGAAACCATAAGCGCAGCGGGCGCACTGAGGACGGATGCTGTGAGGATGTGCCCGGCGTCCATCCCGATGTCCTTGCCGCCATAGACGACCATCACGCCCGTGGCGATTGTGGCCATGCCTGCGGTCATCAGCGCCATGATTTCGCTGCGCGTCATACCGGCGATGTAGGGCTTCACGATGAGCGCTGCTTCGGTCTGGCCGAGGAAGATATTGCTCGCAGCACCGAGGCTCTCGCTGCCGCTGGTGCCCATCACGCGCCGCATCACGACAGCCATCACATGCACGACGCGCTGGAGGATTCCCCAGTGGTAAAGCAGCGCGGAGAGCGCCGCGATGAAGATGATTGTCGCGGAGATATTGATGGCGAAAATGAATGCGTTGTCTTTGCCAAACGCCGACTCCAATACCCCGGCTTTCGCCAGCGGTCCGAAGACGAGTTTCACGCCTTCATCCGAGCAAACATTGAGCATCCCCACCGCATTTCGCGCACCCTCAAACAGCGCAAGGCCGGGCCGCGTCCCCAGCACAAAAGCCGCGCAGATAAATTGCAGCGCAAGCCCGCCAGCCACAGTGCGCCACGGGAATCGACGGCGATTGTTCGATATTGCCCATGCGAGCAAAATGAAAACGACAAGTCCGAGAAGGGCGGTGAACCGAGGCATGGTCGAGAATTGTCCTTTCGTGCGGCAGTATCAAGCAGCGACTCGCGCTCTCTGCTACAGCGCACAGCCCGCTCAATTAGTGCTCGAAGCTGGCGGCTCGATGGGCGCGGGCTTGCTGCCCGTAGGCTTTGGCGCGGGCTGCGGTTTCTTGCTTTCCACGACGGGGGCGGACTGCGTGCCGACTGCTTTGCGATAGTTTTCCACGGCTTGAAGCACAGACGATGCGAGGGTCTGCCGGTAAAGCGGCGTGGCAATCATCCTCGCGTCTTGCGGATTGCTAAGGAAGCCGCCTTCGATCAGTACGCCGGGGATTTTGATGTCGCGAATCACCACAAAGCGTGCGCGTTTTAATCCCCGGTCAAACATCCGCGTCTTCATCACCAGCGCGGCGTGTGAAGCGGTGGCGAGCGCGATGTTTTCCGCATCGCGGGCATTGCCGGGGCATTCCTGAAAGTCGGAGATGGAAGGGCCGTCTGACATCATGCTCGGCACTCCGCGCGGAGCGAGTGTGAACGCCTCGACACCAGTGCCCATGCCGCCGTGATTGAAATGGATGGAGACAAAGATCGCAGATTTATAGCGGTTGGCGTGGGCGGCGCGGTCGTCGAGCGGGACAAAGTAATCGCCGCTCCGCGTGAGCACCACTTTGTAGCCAGCAGCGATGAGCAGCTCTCGCGCACGGAGCGCGGTGTCCAGCGTGTAGGTTTTTTCGTGGCCGTAGATGGAGCCTGCGCCGTTGTCGTGCCCGCCGTGGCCGGCATCGAGGACTACGGTATCGAAAGGGGCCGTGTTTTTTATCCGGCTCGGACGCATCACCGGCTCGATCAGTTTCACGAGGTCCATCCGTGCAATGCAGACCTGCCCATTGTGCTCCACCGCAGGGTAGCTGAGGATGAACTTGAGGTTATTGATGAAGAAATCCGGCGAACCCACGCTGGC
>JANMLS010000113.1:0-29936 GCA_031372675.1 Verrucomicrobiaceae bacterium | reverse complement strand
CTTCGTCGCCGATGAATACTTTCCCATCCACCACGAATGCGTTGCCCCAGATGTGCGCCTGCATGTCGTGCTGCCAGTGGAGCTTTCCGGTGTTGGCATCGAGGCAATAGACGAAGCCGCTGTAGTCGCCGATAAAGAGCAGGTCGGTCGCGGGATCAATGCCGACGGTGCTGATGCTGCGTTTGATGTCTTTGAAGTCCCACACAAGCGCACCTTTTGTATTCGTCACGTCGCCTTTTGCGCCTTTGGGGTTGATGCACAGCAGGCGGCCCACGCCTTCACCGTGTTCGGGGTCCTGGCCGATGGCGATATAGACGCGGTCTTTGTAAAACACAGGCGTCGCGATGATTTCGGACGGGCCTTCCGGGGCGGGGTATTTGATGGGTTTGCCGTCTTTGGTTTTGTATTCCGGCGGCACGCAGTCGAAGGACCACATCGTTTTGAAAACACCTTCGCCGTTCACTTTCACCGGCTCGGAATCGAAGGCGTAAAGCACGCCGTCGCCGCCGCCGAAAAAGACCTGCCATTTCCCATCCACCTTGCCCGCACTGGGCGATGTCCACATTCCGTGAAAAATGCGCGGGCCGATCTTCGCGTCGTCTTCGCCGAGGAGTTCGCCGGTGGTTTTATCGAGCACGATAAAGCTCGGTGCTTGCGGCGCGGGGATGGTGACGTGCGACCAGTCCTGGCCGTTGCTGGTGCAGACGTACACTTTGTTATCGAGCACGAGCGGGGAGCTGTTGGAGGCGTTGTGGGGGAAGACGCCCAGCTCGTCCATCATGTCGTAGCGCCACAAAATATCGGCGTCCTTCGGCGTGGCTTCGACTGCGGGCTTCGCGGGGCCGGGCATGTATTTGCCTTCGTCCTTGAACGCGCCGTCGTTTCCATTCGCTTGTCCGGCAGCGTCGAGGGCGACGACTTCGCAGCGACTGGTGACGGAAAAGAGCGTGTTGCCATCAATGAACGGTGCGCTGAGGTAGCCGAGATATTCCCAATCATTCACCTTGCCGCTCGCCAGCTTGGGCACGGTGAACTGCCATTTCAAATCGCCCGTTTTTTCGTCCAGCGCGAGCAGCACCGACTTGTCGTCGCGGAAGCGCGGGTCGCGTGCGCTGGCGTTGTTCGTGCCGATATAGACGGTGCCGTAGCCGACGATGGTGTTGCCGTAAGTCTGCGAGCCGAGCTTCGCAATCCAGCGCACATTTTGCGTCGTGGACATGTCGAGTTCCTCGGAGTTTTTCTTAAACTTGCCCGGTTGGAACTTCGCCGGGATTCCCTTGGCCGGTGAATACATATTGCGTCCGGGGTCCGAGCCGCCCCAAGCGGGCCAGTCCTCGGCGTAGGCGGAAATGGAGACGACGGCAGCACAGGCGATAGCGAGTTTCATAGCGTTTGGAGAAATGCGCCCGTATCTACGCACACGTAGTATCTTGTGCAAAGCGTTTCTTTTTTCGCCCAGCGCTACGGGATGGAGACGACGATGAGTTTCAAACCGGGGATGTCTTTGAAGTCTTTCCCATTCGCCGTGAGGATCGTGAATCTGCGCTGGATAGCTTGCGCAGCGAGCCACAAATCCTGCACTCGGAAGTCCGCTCCGCGCCCCTCGCGCTCCAGCTTTGCAGCAAGTTCGCCAAACACTTCGCCAGTTTCACCTGTGATGCGCAGGAGCGGTTTGCGGAGGATACGCTTGAGCATGGATTTGGCCCGCAGCTTTAGCTTCGCATCGCGCATGAGGCCGATACCAAAGGTCAGTTCCGCGATGTTTATTGGTGAGACAAAGACGGGCGACTGCCGCGTGTGTTTGTGGATGTCCGCTGCCGAGAGCTTCCCGCGCTCGACGGCGATCCAGATGCTCGTATCAATCAAGAAGCCCATGGATTCCGCAATTCGCTAACGGTTCCTTTGCCAGTTCCTCTCCCAGCCTTCACCGCTGCGGAAAGTGCATCGGCAGTTTCGGCATCAAGAGCATCGCTAATATCACCAAAAACCGCCAAAGCATCCTGCGCAGCAGGCTCCGGCACGAGACGCGCGACGGGCTTGCGATTGCGGACAAGTAAAACCTCCTCCTGCCCAGCCTCCATCTCCGCCATCACAGAGCTGAAATTGCGTGAAACCTCGGCGATATTGAGCGTTTTCATGGCTTGGAAAGTAACCCAGCGTCGCGGATGAGGCGAGAATCTTTTCCTTGGCAAAAAAAGAGAACGGCCCGCTTCCTTTCGGTTACGGGCCGTTCTGACCAAACACCACCTTACGTGGATACGACTATCTTATCGCGGTTTGGTGGCTTTGCAATTGGCGCATCTACTTTTCTCGCGCCTCCTGCGATTTATTTGTTTTTGAGCAGCTTCACCATCTCTTCGCCGAGCGCGAGTCCTACATCCATGTAAACTCGGCTGTCTCCGCCGTAGTGTCCGTTGCCGCTGCCGCCGCGAGCCATGTCGTGCGTATAGACTGCGGAGACGTTGCCTTTGAACTCAGGGTATTTCCCGCTCTTGCCGTCCACGGTCATCATGGCGTCAAAAATCTTGCCGGTGTTGTTGTTCATGCCCTTGGTGGCTTCGCCCAAAGTGGCCATGACGAATTTGGCATTCGGCGAGTTGAATTCCTGGCGCAGTGCCTTGATCAAAGTGACCAGATTTTTTTCATAATTCACAGCGTGAGCTTCTTCGCCTGCGTCCTTTTCGCCCTGCCACCAGAAGAAGCCTGCGACTTCAAATTTCGTGGCTTCCGGGTAGTGAGTAGCAAGCTCGGAGAGCACTTTCTTTGCGTTGGCGATGTCGTCGTCCCACTGCTTGCCAGCATACCAGCCGATTGCCACAGGCTGCGTGCCTTTTTCCCACTTGAGAGGGGATTCTTTGTAGCCCGCGTAGGTGAAAGTCACTTCCTTGCCGGTTTTGTCCTTGCTGGTGTAATCAAAGCTCTTGCTGCCCGGAGGGAGAAGGTCCCAGCCGAGGCTGCGGTTGCCGATGCAGCTTTTCAGGATCATCACCGGCTCGGTCAATGCGTTGCCGAGCTGATGCCCGACGCCGTATTCCACGCCCATCGTATTGCCTTTGACCGTCATGAACTCGTTGTTGAAAAGCTGCATCCCGCCGCCCCTGCCGACCATGACCCGCACGTTGCGGACATCCTTGCGCTCTGTCCATGCACCCGCGTCATCCACGAGGAAAGGATAAAGCTTCTCGGTCTTGACTGCGGTTTCCAAAGCACCCGGCTGGGCACCAGTGATTTTTCCCAGGCCGACTGCATTCGACTGCCCCAAGATGAGGAAGACTTTTACGGGCTTGGTCATATCCGCTGGCTTGCCGTCTGGATCGGGCAAATCCGCTGCGAAGAGCGATGTGGTAGTGATGAGTGAGAGGCTAAATATAGCCGCGAACTTTTTCGTTAGAGTGAACATAGGACTGGAATAACTGGAGCGGTGTTTTTTTCTTAGGCGGAGATTGCCCGCAAATGCTCGCACGCATGGTTCCACTCCCAAAATACAACCACCGCCTCGGCTAAAGCTAAACCTGAACGCCGCTCCGCAGATTTGCAGCGGCGCTCGGGTTTAGTAATCACAGAATGGAAATTACCTTGAGCCGGACGAATATCTGGCCGCTGACTGCGAGGGTGCGTTTGATTTTTACCTGCACCAAATCAACGCCCACGCCCGCGCCGTCGTTGGTCGAGGTGATGATCACATTCACGCCATCGTGAACAGCGGTCGTCCAGCCACCGAGAGCGCTGGTGTATTCCGCCGCGATGGTGGTGTTGGCGTCGGCGCTGGCTACATCGCTGCGGCGGTAGGTGTAGATGATGTAGTCGAGGTCGCTGGTGTTGTCGAAAACCGGCTTTATTAGCCCGCCAGCGTTGGCTGCGGTATCCGCCACGCCGAGCACCCACGCCATGCCATTCGAGATGCCGTCGCCATTTGCATCGGCGTTAAACACCGCGCCGCCGGACCATGACTGATACTGGGTCTGGATGGCGGCGATGGTGGCCGTGCCGGTTTTGCCTGAAACGCCGTCAGTCACCGTGAAGGACAGGTTGCTGCCCGCGACGGTCGGCGTCGCGCTCACGCCGCTCAGGACTCCGGCGATAAAATTGGCCGAGGTGCCGGTGATGCCTGCCGTGCCGCCAAAGGTGACGGTGCCGGTGAAGCCGCTGACGGTGTTGTTCGAGGCGTCCTGCGCGGTAAGAGTGATGCCGGTGATGGCGGTGCCCACGGTCTGCGGCGAGGCGATGGTGGAAATGGCGAAGTGATCCAGTGCGCCGGGGGAGCTGACGGTGATCACGATGTCGTCGGAGACTTGAGCGGAGCCGTCGTCAGCGGTGAGACGAAGGGTGTAAGCACCCGCGACGCTGAAAGTAGCGGTGGTGTCTATGGCGGTGGCATTTCCGAAAAGCACGGCAGCGGGTCCGCTGACCACCGTCCAGGAGTAGGTCAGTGGGTCAGAATCGGTGGCGGTGGCATCGAGAGTGGCGACTGCGGTTGCAGCTCCCGGTGGTGCGCTTTTGTGGGGATGATCCTCCGCGAGTTGGCCTTCAAGGCCCCATTTGTGGGCGAGGTAACCTTCCATTTTCTGACGGTCTGACACGCTCACGGCACCCGTGACCGCGATAAACTCGGCGATGTCGCCGCCGAAAAATCCCTGCCCGACCGCGCTGCCGATGCGACCGCCACCGGACATGGTGCCGATGGTGCCGGGGACTGGACTGGTGCTGGTTCCTTCCAACTTGCCGTTGGCCAGGATTTGTTTGCTGGTCGAGGGAATCCAGATGAAGTTCATGATATTGGCAGATGCCGCGACGAAATTGGCGGTGCGGGCCTGGGCGTAATCGTTGCCCCAAAAGTTCATCCGGTAGTTGCTGCCATTAAAGCCGACGTGCAGACTGTTGGCGCCAGCACTGCCGTTCGCGGCGCCGTAGATGTTATTAAAGGCCGTGGGCTTGGTGACGACGAAGGCGGAGTGGGAAACTCCGGCGAGGAAGTCGAGATTGACGCTGAGAACGTCGGTGCTGCCATCGAAAGTGACCACGCGCTTTCCATCGAGACCGGCAGCGGTGGCGGTGGGTTGAGCGGTGCCGGTGGCGGTGGCGTGGCGATTGAAACCGCTTTTGTCGGTCCATTGGCTAACCGTTGGGCCGTTGAGGGTGATGGTGTTGGTGTCGTCCGCATCGAGCCAGAGTTGCGGAGTTAGTTGGCTGGGATTCCAAGCGGAACCGGGGGATAAGGTGACGCTCTGGTCTGAGCCTGCGTTGACGACGGGCAACGTATTCCAACGCGCATACAAGGTGACGGCGACATTGGCCGTGTAATTTCCGCCAGCGGGATAGTTCGTCCCGGAGCCATTGGTAGCAGTGTTCCAACCTCCAAACGTAAAACCCGCTTTGGTCAAACTGCCCGTGTTTGTTGCCAAAACCAAGGGCGCATCATGCAGTTTGGTTTGGTCTGCCGGGACCGTCCCAGAGTCTGCCGTGTTGGCGTGATAGGAAACGGTGTAAGTGGCGGCGGATGTCCACTGCGCAAAGAGCGTGTGGTTACTCGCATTCGTTACCGTCGTCGTGGATAAAACCTGGGTTCCGCCCGTCGCCGCCGTGAACCAACCGGTGAACGAGTAACCCACATAAGAAACGGACGCCAAAGTTCCATACGTTGAAGTGAAGGTGACGACTTTATTCGCTGGAGTTGGGGTGCTTCCGCCGTTGGCGTTGAAGGTCACCGTGTAGTTGTTCGGTGTCCATTTCGCATACAAAGTCAGATCGGCGTTTCCGCTGTAGGTGCCTCCTGCTGCGTAATCCGTCCCGGTGCCATTGGTCGCCGTATTCCAGCCCGCGAAGGTGTAGGAAGTTTTGGCGAGAGCATAAAGATTCGTCGCCAAAGTCAGATTCACTCCATCGGTCTTCGTTTGATTCGGTGGAGCCGTGCCGCTGTTATTTCCGTTTCCAAGGTAGGTGACGGTGTAGGTGGGCACAGCCGTCCATTGCGCATGGAGAATCACTCCGCTGGCACCCATGGAAAAGGTCGCGCCAGGGTTGTAAGCGGTGCCGCTTCCGTTCGCAGCCGTGTTCCAGCCGGCGAAATTGTTTCCGGTTTTGATGAGGTTCCCGGTGTTTCCCAAAACGGTCACGGTGGCGCTTTGCGCATAGGTATTGGAATCAATCGGAACCGATCCGCCATCGCTGCCATTGCCCCGATAGGAAACCATGCCGATGGGGACCGTATCCACCACGGTGATCTCGACATAACCAACCGTGAGAGTTCCTGCATTGTTGACTGCGAAGGCGACGCCATCTTTGCCAAGATAATCGCTGCCGGGGGTGTAAACGATGTTCGCACCTGACCATGCTACCGTGCCCTTGTTTGGCCCGGCTAAAACGGTGCTGGAGGAAGATGAGCCAGCCGTATCGAGGTTGATCGTCAGCGGCAGGTTTGCAGAACCCGTAACTTGGATGGTGGCTTTGTTCACTCTGGCCAAAGCCACGGGCGCACTGCGGGTGATTTGGTAGCCCCAAGTATCACTGAGTCCGTGATACACCTCATCGGTAGAAGTGGTGGTGTAAATCACATTGAAACTTTCACTCGCCGCACTTCCCGCCAGACCGGCGACGACTACATTTTGCGGCACATTGTAGTTCTGTGGGGTGAAGTATAATTTCAGCGGTCCGACAATCGCCGCATTGGGATTGGAAATCGAAACATCCACGGTGACATCGCTCTGCGGTGGATTGGCAAACTGGACGGTCATCGTTTCCGTGGTCGTCGGCGTGATGTTTGTCGCCGCTGTCGAGGAGGGCAGCACCCGGAAAGCTGGCGCACGGGTGGTAAGATGGGACATCTGCCAAGCGGTTTCATAACCGATTTTGTGTCCCAGCCATTGCATCCATTCGGCTGAACCAACAACCGCCGGTTCCGCCACGACCGGACTACGCCCGGAGAGGAGGGTGTACATGAAGGCTGCCGAGGCGTCGTTCAGGTTGGGGTGCATGTGCGTGCTATCGCCCAGCGGATTGAAACCGGGGGAAATCTCAGCCATTTTCTGCCACAGCAATCGGATCGGGATCGCCCTGACGGACTCCGGCATATCGGGTTCCCGCGTGCCCGGACGGATCATGTTGTAGGCGATGCCAAGGTCTGTGCCGTCTTCGTAAGTTGTCCCATTATTGTAATGCTTATCTATGCCATAGGGCATCGTGGTGGGGGAAACCGTCGTGTTGTTATGGTGCATCGGGAAGCCGTAGACCCAGTCATGGATATTCGGATTCACTTCGTAGTCTTTGTCGTCCTCCCACCAGTCATTGCCGCGACCGTAGTTGAAATCCCAGCGCGTGCCTGGAACTCCGGCATAGCCCGAAGTGTTGAAGGTGATTCGGTGCACATCATCCAAGCGATTCAGGGCCTGAGCCAGACGGTCTTCCGTGCTGGTGCCCGTCTCGCGGTAGCTCACCACCCGCTTGGTGAGATACTTCATCTGGAAGGGATTGAAGGAAGTATAGTTGCCTGAGTATTGCGCCACTCCGGCATTAGCTTGCACCTCCGACAGGGCGTGATCGGCTATCGCATCGCCCACGGAGGGAAAATCATAAGCCGAGGTCTTGGCGCTGCGGTTGTATAACTTGCTGTAAAGGGACGCGGCGGCGAGGTAGGCGCCTCGCGGAGTGGGATGGCTGGAGCTGGTGTCCTTGGAGGTGTAGCTGTTCCAAGTTTTCCCGGCTGGCACCACCGTGATACCGGCGGAGTTACCCACCCGATACGCGATTTCGTTGAATTGCGCCGCCGTGAACGTCGAGCTGGTTTCCGGCCATTGGGCCAGCAGCACGACCTGGGCTGGATTGGCGCTCTTGGCGACTTCTTCCCGGATCAACTTGGTCCCCTCGGCAACCATGCCGGGAAAGTTCGCCGTGATGTAGGGGTCGTGGCAAATTACGATGTAGTCCCAGACGCGGGCGCCTTCACCGCGCAGGTTGGCCAGACGAGCGGCTTTGCCTTCCGGCCATAGGTAGTGCTGCGCCAAGCTGTAGCAATGCGAGGTGAAGTCCGAAAACGCCGAGCCACTGTAAACCACCGAGAGGGCTTTGGTCTTGTAGATGTCCTCAAACTCGACGTTCACGGTTTCGGTGATGGCAGGGTCTTGGGAGAGGATGCCCTGAAGGTGAGTGGCGATCCCAGCGGGATTGAAGGGCTTTTCATGGACGACTCCACTCTCACCACCTTCCGAATAGGAATGCGTGGAGCCGATGATCAGCACGTTCACATCCGCCAGCAGTTGGTTGGGGAAAATCAACCAACTGAAGAATAGGGAGAGCGCGATTAGCCTTGGTTTCATTGGTTGTCGGAAATTTTTGCTTGGGTTGCGGTTTTGTAGATTGCTCAAGGCGTGACCGTCACACGGAGCCGGGCAAAAAGGTTGCCGCCGACTACGAGGGTGCTTTTGATTTTTACCTGCACCAAATCAACGCCAACGCCACCGCCGTCGTTCGTCGGGGTGATGATCACATTTACCCCATCGTGAACGGCGGTGGTCCAGCCGCCGAGTGTGCTGGTGTATTCGGCGACGATGGTGGTGTTGGCGGCGGCGCTCGCAGCGTCGCTGCGGCGGTAGGTGTAGATGAGGAAATCGGGATCGCTCGTGTTGTCGAAGACGGGCAGCAGTCCGCCAGCGTTGGCTGCGGGGTCGGCTGCGCCCAGCACCCATGCCATGCCATTCGAGATACCGTCGCCATTCGCATCGGCGGCAAAGGCCGCGCCGCCAGCCCATCCGGCGAAGGAGCTTTGCACGGTGGCGATGATGGTCGAGCCGGTGTGCCCCGCGCCGTCGTTCACCGTCAGCGTCAGGTTGCTGCCAGCAACCGTCGGCGTGACGCTCACGCCGCTCAGGACTCCGGCGATAAAATTGGCCGAGGTGCCGGAAAAGCCCGCCGTGCCGCCAAAGGTGACGGTGCCGGTGAAGCCGCTGACGGTGTTGTTCGAGCCGTCCTGCGCGGTGATGGTGATGCCGGTGATGGCCGTGCCCACGGTCTGCGGCGAGGCGATGGCGGAAATGGCGAAGTGATCCAGTGTGCCGGGGCCGCCTGTGGAAGTGACGTTCAGCAGCAGGCTGTTGCCGGAAATGGAAACGGTGGCCGCCCAACCACCCGGCAAGTTGAGCGTCGCGGGGGCGACTCCGCCGATGTTATTGCCGCCGGTGATGAGGGTGTAGGTGCCGGGGCTTGCCCCACTGGTGGAGGTAATGGTGAGCACGGAAGTGCCGGAGAAGGTGAGCGCCTTGCCTGCGACCAGTTCCAGCGGGTTGTGGCTTCCCGCAGCAGTGCTGAGGTCGAATTCCAGTTTTCCGCCGATGGCGATGTTAGTATTTCCGCCAAGCGTGCCGGTGCCGCCGAGCGTGGCGTTGGCGGCCACGCTGACGTTGCCCGTGGCGGATGATTGGTTGCCGTTGATGAAGAGTGTCCCGACGCTGACGGTGGTGAGTCCGGTGTAGCTGTTGTTTCCCGAAAGCATCCATGTGCCGGTGCCGGTTTTGGTGAGTGCGGTGATGTTCGTGCCCGAGTTGTTCACGATGGCACCTTCCATCACGCCGATGCCTGCGGTGGATCCGGTCAATGTGAGCGTCTTGGAGTTTGCACCAGTAGCTGTCAGCGCGCTGGTGAAGGTGAGTGTGCCCGTGCCGGACATGTCCAGCGTGGCGGTTCCCGTGGTGCCGGAAAGGTTGATCACGCGGTCCGTGCTGTGGCCGGTTCCGGTGTAGCGCAGGGTGACGGCGTTGTTGTCGCCACCAAGGGCGATGGTGCCAAACACCACCGTCGCAGGAGCACCCAAAGCACTGTTGCCACCGCCGACATTGGCGATGCTATTAAACGCGAGGATGCCTTGGCTAATGATGGTGTGGCCGGTGTAAGAGCTGTTGCCAGTGAGCGTGAGAGCGCCCGTGCTGCTGCCGTATTTATGAACCGAAAGCTCTTTGTTGATAGCGGTCGAGATAGTGCTGCTAGTTCCACCAAGAAACATGAAGCCGAGCCGGGAGGTTTTGTCGCTCCAAGTGGCGTTGTTGAGCAGGTTATCAATGGCGCCATAGCTACCGCCAAGGATGCCAAGCGTGGCTCCTCCGGCGACGACAATCCTGCCGGGCGTGCCGCTGCCGGGCACCGAGCTGGAGAAGTTTGCGGTGAGCGTGCCGTTATTGACTCGGGTGATTCCGTTGTAGCTGTTGCTGGCCGTGAAATAGACATGACCGGGTCCGGTTTTGATGATGCCCCCGGTGCCCGTGATGCTACCTGAAAAAGTGGCCACGCCGCCGCTGGTCAGGCTACCCGGTTGGTCCGAGCGGATGGTGCGGTCGGCTCCGTTGAGGTTGATATTGCTGGTGAAAGTGGCGGCGCTATTCGTGTTGGCAGTCGCCGCCTGAAGCACGAACTCAGTCGGGTTGAAATTGGTGCTTCCCCAGCTAACCGAAGTCCCGGTGGCGAAGGTTGTCGTTGTCGCGCTTTGTGCGGAAAATCCGCTGACGCCGCCGGTGATGCGGAGCTGATTGGCGCTCGAACCGAGGGCAAGACTGAGATTGCCGCCATTGCGACTTTCGAGAACGCCACCGGCGATGTTAATGTTGCCCGTGCCCAAGTTGAGCGCATCCTGAAAACGAACTTTGCCGCCATTGATCGTGAGTCCGCCGCTCCAACCGCTGTTGTTGGCCGCCGCACTGCTGATGATCAAAGTGCCGGTGCCATTCTTGGTGATGCTGCCCGTTCCCGTGATGGTAGCCGCAGCGTTGGCGGAAAAAGAGGTCACGCCCTTGCCATCCATGATGAGCGGATGGCTAAGGGTTAGGCTGTTCGTGCTGGCAGCGTTTAGCTCAAGCCCTGCGGTTTGTTGCAGGGCACTGGCGTCCACTTTGTTGTTCGTCCATGTCTGCGAGTTATTCAGGATTACGGGCGTGGAAATCGTGAGCTTCCCTTGCACGCTGGAGCCGTAGGCGAATTCACTGACGTTGATTCCGCCTTGTCCGGCGTTGGCATTGCCGAGGGTGATGGAAGTGCCGCCGGACAGGGTGAAATTTCCTGAGTGCTGGGAAGTCAGGCTGTTGGCGACTTGGGCACCGTTCACCGTGATGGTGGTGCCGCCGCTGCCGCTGTTGCTTGCAGGACCGGCGACGAAAAAGAGGTTCGCAGTATTGGCCGTGGATGCGGTGAAAGTGCCCGCGCCGCCGGTTGAATTGGTGTTCCAATTATTGTCCGTTCCCCAAATGCCGGTGGGTGTGCCGCCCGCTCCGGCGGTGCCAGCGTTGTCATCCCAATAAAAACTCGCGGGCGAGGGATTCACCAACAGGGAAACGGCGCGGCTCGTGTTACCGTTTTCGTTGGTGGTGTTGAGAAAGGCGACGGTATCGGTGTGAGTGCCCGGACTTAGACTATCGGCGTTGCTATTGATTGAGACGGTTACGGTCGTGCTCGCCGCCGGAGCGAGCGTGCCGGACGCGGCGCTGAGGCTGACCCAGCCTTGGGATTTGGCTGCTGTCCAGTTGATGGAAGTCACGCCGCCATTAGTCAGCGTATAAACAATGGAAGACGGCGCAAACCCGGTGGCACCGCCGTAGATTCCCGATGAGGCCAAATCACCCGCCGGGCCGACCTCCAGCGTGCCGGGGCCGCGGACATCGAGGTCCACGCTGCGAGTTGTGGTTACGACGCCCTTCGTCGCGTTGGTGAAAGTGACGAGGTCGCTGTAGTCGCCCACTTCCATATCGTTCGCGTTGGTATTGATGGAAACCGTGACCGTCGTGCTCGCACCGCCGGCCAAAGTGCCGGAAGTGGCGCTGAGGCTCACCCAGTTATTCGTTTTTCTGGCAGTCCATTGGATCGCGCTCAAGCCAGTGTTTTGCAGCGTGTATTCGATGGATGCCGGAGTGAACGGACCGCCGCTCACTCCGCTAGAAACCAGCCCGCCTGCGGGTGTCACTGCAAGGGCGTCCGACAAGGCACCCGAGACGATCACATCATCAATGTTCCACCCGCAGTAATTTTCCGAGCTGTCCGTTTTGCCGATGCCCCAGCGAATGAAAACGGTAGCTTGGCCGTCCGCGACCGCCGAGATGTCGTAGGTCACTTTCACCCATGCGTCGTCGCTCAAATTGAAGTTGTTGTTTTCATAAACGCGGGTCCAGGTGCTGTTGTTGTTGGAAACTTCGAGATAGGCGTTGTCACCCAAATCCGCCCCCACACCGAGCCAGCGTTGGAAGCTCAAATTCACATTGCTGTAAGCGCTGCAATTGATGGCCGGAGTCGTGGCCCAGCGGTTGTCGTTAATAGGAATGTTCGCCTCGTAGTCACCGTCCAGACGGTAGCCGATTACATTGGCACCGCTGAAACCGGATGTCGGGTCGGGGCCGCCGTGGCCGTCCTGATTCGCTCCCGTGGGCTGGCCATAAGCCCAACTCGGATGGCTGAAGCTCCAGCCCGGATTGGTGTCCATGTTTGCCTGATAAATCACCGGCGGGTTGACGGTGAACTGGGCGATGCAGCGGTCATCGAGAGCCTCCCCCGACGCACCGTCCTGATCTTGGTCCATGAGGCTGCCCACGGTGTCGGCGATGTTCGGGCCGACCATGAGCTGATAGATTCCGGGTTGGGAGAAAGGCGTGAAATCAATCGTCAGCACCGTATTTCCCGCCGACCACGAAGTCCCCGTGATGGATGGCAGGACCGAGTTTCCAATCGGATCGGTGAAGGAAACGATGTCGCTGCCAGCGGAAAACGTGGCCGTGTCCATCGGCACGTTGAAGGTGAGCACGACTTTGGAGATAACCCCGACGTTTTCCGGCACGGCGGGAGCCGAGGTCGTCGTCACATACGGCGGGTCGCTGAAAATGGTGAAAATGCCGCTGTCGGCGATGAGCGTGCTGCCGTTGCGGTCGAGTTCGACGCGGATCATGTAATCCGCGCCATCGGTGAGCGCGAAGGGGACGACCCATGTGAAATTGCGGTTGGTCGCGGAATTGAGTCCGCTGGCGAGGGTGGAGTGCAGGACGCCGCCTTTGTAGAGCGTGATGGTCGCCACATCCTCCGTGTCGCCGCCGTTGAATTGAATCGTCTGCGTGGTGCCGCGCTCCCATTGCGCGGCGGTCGCGGGGCTGATGACCTCGAAGGCGGTGCGGGTGGCCCAGTTCGAGGCGGCGGTCGCGCCCAGCCCGGCGACGCCCGTGCCGGTGTTAATCATGTCGGCATTGTTCGCGCCGAGCGTGGGCGTGTTTCCATCAAAGCCGAAATCGGTCGGCCCATACTTCAGTCCGCCGACGACGAGCCGCTGGTCCACCGTCGTGTCTCCGGTCGCGTTGTAGCCATTGACGGCTCCGGTTTTCGCACCGTCATACATCACATTCGGATTGGAAAAGTAGGGAACGCGCGCGCCCCAGCCATCGGTATAGGCCATGATGGTGCTGAGTTGGATGCCGCCGGTGGTTTTGAATCTCCAACCGGTGTTCGCCGCAGTAGGTTTGCTGCTATCTCCCCAAGCGTGGCCGCATCCCATGTTGTGGCCCATTTCGTGAGCCATCACCATCTGGCTGGCCGTCATCGCTGTGCGGGAATTGATGGTGTATCGGTTGCCCCCGTTGGCGACGCCGGACTGCCCTCCCTGCCCTGCGGGGGTGACAAAGCTCACCAAATCGGCGCCGAGCCGGTTGCTCAAATTGGTGACGGTATCCAGCACGCCGTCGCTCTCGTTTCGCAGGTTGATGAGTTCATCCCCCAGACTGGTGGAGCTGGTTCCCGGTGCCACGTAGGCGGGGTCCTCGATGGTGCCCACCAGCATCATTTCGGTGTTGGGAATCTGGCTGTTAGCGAAGGCCAGCGTCATGCGGTCCAAGGAATCCATGATGCGGGCTTCGATCTGCGAGTAGCCGCCATCTTCAATGCGCGCCTGCTGACTATAGCCGACCACCACATCAATCACCCGCCAGCCGGGAGTGTCTTGCGCGATGATGCCTCCGTCCTTGAGAGGAGCGCTTTGAGAGGGTTCCGGTGGAAAATTTTCCTGCTCCATGTCGGCCTCAAATCCCCGGCATGTCGCACAGTGGTCGTTCATGCCGGTGTGATCCAATTCCCGCACCATCATGTGTCCATCGGGCAGAATGCGGTATTCGATTTCCTGATGCGTGCGATAGCGCATCACACTGCCGTGGATGATCCCGTCGTGATAAACAATCTGCGCGAGGCTGGTAGATTCCTCGCCCACGACATGACCTTGCAGCGTGTGAGTGTGGGCAGCGCGGGTTTTGATTTTCTTAAACTCAAGCCTCACCGCTTTCCCCGAGGGAGTGGGCACAAGCAGACGGGAAGTCTCGCCTGCGACAATCCGATCCAGCGCGGCGGGATCAAACACCATGCGTCTGGCGACAAGAGTGTGGGCATCCAACTCCGCAGGAAGCAGGTGAAAGCGGCCATCTTCAGGCGACTTCGCCAGCACCGTCGGCGGCTTTGCCGATAGCCCCGGAGCAACATCCTTGGCTTCGGTTTTCTGAAATCTTCGCTCTGCGTTTTCTCCGCGAGGGAACATGCGCAGCGGCGCAGCTTTCCCCGCTTGCGCAAACACCGCGGGCGGCCTCCAGGACGGGAGGGAAACTTGCTCGGGACGCTCCGATTCCGCCGCAGTCGCCGACTGATCTTGGGACTTCGCGGGGACAGCCCAAGCCGTCGCATCACCGGAAGCAGCGCCGGAAAAAGACCCATCGGGCACGCGCAGCGAGAACAGTGCAATGATGCACACAAGCAGCAGGCCAACGAGGAGCGGAATGACTTTTTGGGGCTTCAAAGAATTTTGGGTTTTCGGCGATTACGCCCGTCAAGTTTCAGCAAAAAAGCGGGTCAAAATCTCTCAGGGCAAAATGGTCGCTTTGAGCCGGACGAAAATCTGTCCGCCGACTACGAGCGTGCGTTTGATTTTTACCTGCACCAAATCAACGCCCACGCCACCGCCGTCGTTCGTCGGGGTGATGATCACATTGACGCCATCGTGAACAGCGGTAGTCCAGCCGCCGAGTGTGCTGGTGTATTCCGCTGCGATGGTGGTGTTGGCGTCGGCGCTCGCCACGTCGCTGCGGCGGTAGGTGTAGATGACGTAGTTTGCGTCGCTCGCGTTGTCGAAGACCGGCTTTAGCCCGCCAGCATTGGCTGCGGTGTCCGCTGCGCCGAGCACCCACGCCATGCCATTCGAGATACCGTCGCCATTCGCATCGGCGGCAAATGCCCCGCCGCCAGACCATCCGGCGAAGGAACTTTGCACGGTGAGAATCGTGTCATCCAAAATCGCGGCGGTGGTATTCAGGTCGCTGCCGACGGCGTTCTTAATGGCAGCACCGGCGAGGATTTTGAGCTGGAGATTTCCCGCGTTTGTCGGCGTCACCTGCACGGTGAAAATGCCGGGCGAAGTCTCGGTGATCGCGCCGAAGTTGATGGCCGAGCTTCCCGCGTTGCCGAAGTCCGCCGCGCTCACGGTGCCCGCATCCATGTCTTCGCTGAAGCTCACGGTGTATGTCACCAGCGTGCCCGCAGAAACCGGCCCGCCGCTTTTGTCATCAGCAAAGCCCACGACCGGCGAGCTGGTGGCGGTGACGATGAGTTGCAGATCGTTGCCGGAGATGGAAACGGAAGCCAGCCAGCCAGCGGGCAGATTGAGCGTGGCAGGTGCGCTGCCGGTGATTCCGCCGGGTGCGGTGAGCAGCGTGTAAGTGCCCGGTTCCGCTCCGCTGGCGGAGTTGATCGTGAGCATGGATGCGCCGGAGAAAGTGAGGCTGCGAGCGCTGGCGAGAACGAGCTGGTCGTGGCTCGCAGCGGGTGTACTGATGTTGAACTCCAGCTTGCCGTCAGCAGCGATGGTCGTGCTTCCGCCAATGGTGCCGGTGCCGCCGAGCGTGGCGTTGGCGGCTACGCTCACGCTGCCGCTGGCGGTTGTTTGGTTGCCGTTGATGAGCAGCGTCCCGGCGCTGATTGCGGTAGTGCCGGTGTAGCTGTTTGCGCCAGCGAGCACCCAAGAACCTGTGCCAGTCTTGGTCAGCGAGGTCGTGTTCGTGCCGGAGTTATTCACGATTGCGCCGCCGAGCACGCCGATGCCCGCCGTGGCTCCGGTGAGCGTGAGCGTCTTCGCGCCGCCGCCAGTCGCAGTGAGTGCGCTGGTAAATGTGAGCGTCCCCGTGCCGGACATATCGAGCGTGGCGGCACCAGTCGTTCCGGCTAAATTGAGCACGCGATTTGTGCTGTGGCCGGCACCGGTGTAGCGCAGGCCGACGGTGTTTGCGCCGCTGCCAAAAGCGATGGTGCCATTCGCGGTCGTCGTCGGTGCGCCGAGTGCGCTGCTGCCGCCGCTCACGTTTGCGATGGAATCAAAAACAAGCGTGCCTTGCTGCACGCTCGTTGTGCCCGTGTAGGAACTAGAGCCGCTCAAGTTCCATGTCGTAGTGCTGCTTTTCGTCACGTTGCCGCTTCCGGTGATGTTCGTCGCATTGTTGATGACGACTGCGGATGCCGCTCCGCTAAACGTGATCGAATTAGCTCCGAGACTCACGCCGGAGACGGTGAGCGCGGCTGTGCCCGATTGGTTATCCACGCGGCGACTGCTGCTCAAAGTGACGGTGCCGATGCTGGTCGGGATGTTTGGATTGATGACCAGTTCACTGCTCGTCAGCGCTGCATTTCCAAGCACCACGCTGCTGCCCGCGCCGCCTGTGATATTGAGGCCGGACGTCGAGTTGCTGGCGATGTCACCCATCGTCAAAGCCACGCCCGCGCCAGAAACATTCAGCGTGGAATTGGAGCCGCTGGAGTAAGTGAAGCCGCGATTCGTACTCGCGGTGGAGCCGGTGTAAGTGAGCGTAGTGCCGCTGAGAAAAAGACCAGTCGCGCCGGGAGTCGGGAAGGCTCCGATGCCGCTGTTGCTCCCCGAATTTGCAAGGCTGCTCGTCGTGATGCCGCCTTGCAGAACCGTCGTCGCGCCGGTGTAGCTGTTGCTGCCGTTTAGCGTGAGCGTGCTGCTGCCGGATTTGATCAGCGCAAGGCTGGTCGCTGCGCCGTTGGCGATGGCGTTGCTCTCCGTGGTGTTTGCGGTGACATTTAAAAGCAGCTTCGCATTTCCAGCGAAGGAAACAGTGGAGCCGGATTGCCCGCCCAAGCCTGCGGTAAGCCCGGCGATTCCAGCGACGCCGTTTCCGCCGCCCCACGTCGTGCCGGAGCTTGCGACAGTCACGCCGAGCGTCGCTCCATCAGCGACGGCGACCGCGCCGGAAGCAGGCATCGAGTTGCGCGTATCAAAGCGCAGCGTGCCCGCGCTGATCGTGGTTCCTGCGGCATAGGAATTAGTGCCGGTGAAAATATGCTGGCCGATGCCGCTCTTGATGATGCCGCCATTGGAAATGTTACCGGAGAAAACACCGCGACCACTTGCCGGGTCTGCGATGGATTGATCCGAGCGAATCGTGCGCGTAGCACCGCCCAAATCAATGTTCCCCACCAGCGTGCCGCTGCCGTTCGCATTCGCCGTGGCGTTTTGGAAAACAAACTCGGCGGGGTTAAAAGTGGCACTTCCCCAAGTCATCCCGGAGATGGTGAAAGTGGAGCCAGAAGCGCCATTACTCGTGATGCCGCTGACGCCGCCGGGGAATTGAATTTGCCCCGCGCCGCTGCCGATTGCGCGGTTGAGGGAATTGCTGAAATACAATCCCACGATGCCGCCATTCACCGCGATATTTCCAGTGCCAAGCGGTCCGTTCGTGGCGGTCACATTCGAGCGTGCCTCCAACTCACCGCCGCCGGAAAGCGTGATGTTTCCTGAATATGCGGGCGTGCCGGTTGCCGTGCCCACGATGGACATGCGGGCCGCGCTGTTGATGGCGAGGTTTGCCGTCCCGCTGAGTGCGGAAGTGGTGGCGTCGCTGATCGTAATCATGCCGGTGGAGCTGTTCGTCCAAGTCTGCGCCGCGCCGATGAGGATCGGGCTGACAAACGTGACGGCTCCCGAAGTTGCAGTCATGTTGATGCCGTCGTTGATCGTGAGCGCCTGTCCTGCGCTGCCGAGTGTGTAGGTGCCGGTGAAGGTATTGAACGTGAGCTTGTGCGCGGTCGTCGGGCTGGCAAGCGTCACCGCTCCGCCGCTGGTGCTGGGGCCGCCGAAGGTCGCGTTGGAGCCTGCTGCCCAATTGATGTTCGACGCGCCGTTCAGCCAAAGTCCGGTGCCCAGCCATGCGCCTGCGCCGTTGAACTGGCCTGCGACTGCGCCGTTGGAATCCCAAGTGAGCGTGACTTTGCTGACTACGATTTCCAGCGTGGCTTCCGCAGTTGCGGATGCGCTGTCGGTGACGCGGACGGTGAAGGAGTTCAGGCCCAAAGCGGCGCTCGGCGGCGTGCCGGAAAGTGCGCCGTCTGCGGCGACGGTGAGCCACGCAGGACCGTTGATTTTCGAGTAAGTCAGCGTGTCGCCCGCATCAGCGTCGGTCGCTTTGCCAGCGAGCGTTTGGCCGGTGTAGGCGATGTTTTCAAAAGCGACGGGGAGCACAGTTGGGTTTGCGGTGAAAACGGGATCATCATTCAGCGAATTGACCGTGATCGAAATGGTCGCTGGCGGTGAATCCTCAAGGCCGTCGTTCACTTTGAAAGTGAAGCTGTCCGCACCGTTCGTGTTCGCCGTCGGCGTGTAGATAATGTTGGGGGCGTTGCCGCTGAGAGTTCCTTTTGTGGGCTGGGTGACGATTAAATAGGTGAGCGGGTTTTCGTCGGGATCGGTTCCCGTCAGCGTGATGGGCAGCGCGATGTCTTCATCGGTGCTAACCGATTGCGCCAGCGCCACGGGCGGATCGTTGAGCACAGTCACCGTGATCGAAATCGTCGCGACGGCGGAATCCACGGTGCCGTCGTTCACTTTGAAGGTGAAGCTGTCAGGGCCGTTGTAGCTTGCGGTGGGCGTGTAGGTCCGGCTCGTTCCAGTGCCGCTGAGGGTGCCGTGCGCAGGCTGTGCGACGATGGAATATGTGAGCGCATCGCCATCCACATCGCTGCCCGCAAGCGTGATGGGCAATGCGTGATCCTGCTCGGTGATCACGGTCTGCGGCGCAGCG
The DNA here is from genome assembly GCA_031372675.1 of Verrucomicrobiaceae bacterium. GTDB lineage: Bacteria > Verrucomicrobiota > Verrucomicrobiia > Chthoniobacterales > Chthoniobacteraceae > SXWH01. Next base: position 10,863 of record JANMLS010000113.1, on the reverse strand, counting down.
ACAGGCTCGTCGTTGGTGTTGATCACCGTGATGTTGAGCGTCGCGGAAACCGGCGCGGCGATGCCGTCTGTGACGCTGACCGTGAAGCTGTTTGCGCCGACGTTGCTGTTTGCAGGGACGCCGGAAAGCGCACCATTCGCGGCGATGTTCAGCCACGCTGGGCCGCTCAATTTCGCAAAGGTCAACGACGCTCCCGCATCCACATCCACCACGCTGGCTGCGAGATTTTCGGAGTATGCGAAATCCTCGTTGGCGTTTGCGCCCACGACGGGATTGCTCGTCCAAAACGGCGCGTCGTTAGTGTTTGTCACGGTGATGTTCAGCGTGACTTCCACCGGCGCGGCGATGCCGTCGCTCACGCTCACCGTGAATACATTCAGGCCCACATTGACATTCGACGGCGTGCCCGAAATCGCGCCATTCGCGGCGACGCTCAACCACGCCGGGCCGCTCACTTTTACAAACGTGAGCGCAGCACCGGCATCAACGTCTGCCGCTGCTGTCGCGATGTTTTGGTTATACGCGGCGTCCTCGGTGGCATTGGGTCCGGCGAGCAGATTGCTGCTCCAGGTTGGCGCGTCGTTGACGTTGATCACGGTGATGTTGAGCGTCACTTCCGTCGCGGGCGCGATGCCATCGCTGGCGCTCACGATGAAGCTGTTTGCGCCGACATCGCTGTTGCTCGGCGTGCCGGAAATTGTGCCATTCGCAGCGACGCTCAACCACGCTGGGCCGCTCACTTTTGCAAAGGTCAGCGCGTTTTCATCCGGGTCGCTGGCGTCTCCTGCGACCGTGGCGCTGTAAGCCGCATTTTCCGTGGCATCGCCTTTGGCAAGCGGGCTGTCGCTCCACACTGGCGCATAGTTCGGAGGCGCGACGACGGTGGTGATGTTGATGCGTAATTGATTGCCGGAAATCACCGGCGCATCGGCGGTCCAGCCCGGCGGCAGGACGACCGTAACCGGCGCAGTGCCGGTGATATTATTTCCACCGGTGATGAGCGTGTAGAGTCCCGGAGCTGCGCCGCCATTTGAAGTAATGGTGAGCACGGACGCGCCGCTAAATGCAAAAGTCCGGCTCGAACTCCGCGTGAGCGGAACGTGGCTGGCGGCAACAGTGCCGAGGTTAAATTCGAGCTTCCCGCCGTCGGCGACGGTGACGTTGCGACCGAGGGTTCCCGCGCCGCCGAGTGTGGCGCCGGGATCGACTGTTATCGCCGCGTTCACATTCGAGATGCTGCCGTTCACAAACAGCTTGCCGCTCGCGATTCGGGTCGCGCCGGTGAAGACGTTTGTGCCGCCGAGAACCAGCGTTCCATTTCCCGTCTTGGTGAGAAGTCCGGCAGTTGCGCCGCTTGTGACTACTGGTGCATTCACGCTCAAAGTGCCGATCTTTGTGTGGATGATGAGTTCGCCCGTGGTGCTGGAAGCAAGCAGGCCGCCGGTGCCGCTGATGGTGTATTTGTTGTTGTATCCGCCCGCGTAAAGAACACCGCCGAGCGCGGTCGTGCTGGTCGTGGTGATCGTGAGATTATTTGCGCCGAGATTGAGCGATTGGTTGCTGGCGGTGCTGGCGATTTTGAGGCTGTTCGCAGCGAGCACACCCGTCAGCGCGTCCGATCCGCTGAGGAGATAATTCGCAGCGGCAGAGCCTCCGCTGTTTGTCCAAGTGCCGTAGCTGGCGAGCGCGGTGATCACGCCGTCTGCGGCATTGGTGCTGTTCGCGGCCCAGTTCGTGCCGACGGTCGCGTAGCCGCCGAGGATGCCGTTCGTATTCGTGCGGTCGGTGTCGGCGACGGTGCCATCGAGGAAAGAAATCGAGCTGCCCGCGTTGCGAGTGATCGCATTCATGCGCAGCTTTGCAGTGCCGCCGTTGCGGGTGATGAAGCTGCTAGGACCGCCGTTGAGCGTGGTGCTGGCGGCGCTTTGGACGAAGGAGCCACCCTTGAGTTCGAGGGTGCCGCCGCTGAAATAAATCGCGCCGATTTTGCTGCTGTTTGTGGCCGCGAAATCGAGCACCAGTTTGGCGTTGTTGTTTAGAATCGTGTTGCCGGTGTAGGTGTTATTTCCGGCGAGAATCATCGTGCCGCCGTTGATCGTGAGGCTGTTGTTTGCAGCACCTTGGGAGGACAACACGCCCGCAAGCCGCCATTCGCTGGAGCCGTTTTTCACCACAGCGGTCCCTTGTTGATAGGGGCTTCCCGGATAGGCTGCGGCGTAGATGTTGCCGGTGACGACGTTGCCGGTGCTGCTGCCTGCGAGAGTGACGATGGCATTGAGCGGATAGTTGCTGTAACCCTCCACGGAAGCGACGCTCATGCTGGCAGTGGTCGGGTTGAGCGTGATGTTGTTGCTTTGGATAATTTTGATGTTGCCGAGGTTGAGGCTGCTGCCTGCGCCGCCTGTAACGGTGAGCGTTCCCGGCCCGCCAGTCTCCACATTGCCAAGCGTGAGCGAGCTGCCCGCGTTGCTCACTTCGATGCTGCTGTTGCCGGTAAAAGTGAACCCGCGATTGGTCGTCGCGATGCCGCCCGTGTAGCGGAGCGTGCCGCCCGCAAGCAGCAATCCGCCGGGGCCGTCCGTGGGATATTGTCCGAGTGCGCTGGGTGCGCCCGCATTATCAATCGTAGCGACCGAGAGCGTGCCCGCGCCGATGGCGACAGGGCCGGTAAAAGTATTCTCTGCGGAAAGCACCAGCGTGCCCGCGCCGGATTTGTGCAGGCCAAGCCCGGCGAAGTTTTCCGAGATCACAGTGCCGAGTGTGAGCGACGCTCCAGCGGCAATGTTCACGGGCGCTTCCGAGCGAAGATTCAGCTCACCATCCGCGAGCGTCACGGTGCCGTTGGAAACCACAAGGCCGCCGATTTCTTTCGTGCCGCTGAGTGTCACGCCGTAGGTGCCTGCCGCATTAAACGCCGCGATTTGTCCGGGACTCCACGCGCTGTTCGTGCCCGTCAAATTCGCGAGATCATTCCAGATGTTCGTGTCGTCCCAGATTCCCACAGGACCGCCGGAGGGATTCCAGTAAGCCACGCTATCGCCAGCGACGGTGAGCATGCCGGTGCCCGCGAGCCAAGTGGCATTGCTGCTGTTGTAGGTGCCGCCGAGTTGTTTCACGCCGTTCAGCTTGAGCGCACCGATGGTGTCGTTGGCGTTCACCGTGACGAGCGTGCCGGTGTTGCCGAAGAGCGTGAGCGTCGCGGTGTCGGACATGGCGTTGGCTGCTGCAAAGACGAGGTTCGCGCCTTTGCCGCCGGTGTTGAAATCCGCCATGACCGTCACATCGCCACCGAGCGCACCGGCCACGTTGGCGTTCACGGTGAAGAGCGTGCCGTATTGCGTGGAGAGGCGCAGTTCACCGAAATTATTGGCGGCTTTCAAAGTGGCCACGGCATCGCCCTTGCCGCTTAAAGTGAGAGTGTAGGGGCCGGAGATCGGATAATTAAACTCAGGTTCCACGCAGGTGGAAGACGAAGACCCCATGTTGATCTCAGCATTCCCGGACAAGTTGATGGCGGGCATTTTGGGGAATAGCTGGCCGATTTTCTGCCGCATCATGAGCAGCGTGCCGTCGCCCAAGGTAATGGTGGTCTGCCCGGCGGTGCCGAGGCTGTTGAAATTGTTGCTGTTGATGACGCTGTAGCCGATCTGCAACTGCGCCCCAGCACCGAGGGTGAGGTTGCCGGTGTAAATGGGCGTGTTGGTCGTGTTGGAACTCGCCTGCTTACCAGCGGGGATGAGCACATTGTCATTTCCGCCGGGAATCGGGCCGGTGTTGATGTTCCAGTTGAGGAAGACATTCCAGTTGTCCGTAGAGCCGCTGTTGTTGCCGGTGAAAGTCTGCGTTTTCGGCTGAATGGGGATTACCGAGATCACTGTGTCATCAATGATCGGAGCCGTGGTGTTCAGGTCGTTGCCGAGCGTGTCCTCGATCACCGCGCCTGCGGCTACGGCAAAGCGAAGCAGGCCCGCGCCTGTGGGTGTGACAGTCACGCTGACGACGCCGGGCGACACTTCGGCGATGGTGCCGATGGTAATGGGCGCATCGCCGATGTTGATGAAATCACCCGCGCTCATCGTCGCGTCGTCCATGTCTTTACTAAAGGTCAGCGTGAAGGTGACAGGCGTGCCGATTTCGACCGTAGCGCCATCCCGATTATCCACGATGCTCGCGGGCGTGAGGACGGGCAGCAGCGGATTTTGGCCGACGGAAATGACGATATTCACCGAAGAGCCATAAGCCACCGAAGCACCCGCAGAAGGCGACTGGCTCACGACATTCCCGGCGGGGACCGTCATGCTGTAAGCGCCCGACGGCGTCACCGTGCCCACCGCAAGCGCGGCCTGCGCGATCTGAGTCTGCGCCAATGTTTGCGGCAAGCCTTCCACATTTGGCACTGTGCCGAGCGCAGGAATTGTGGCGGTCGCCGCTGCGGACGCTTCGGTTTCGTTCAAAGCGGGATGCTGGTCGCGCGCTTTGACGGTGTAGCTGTAAGCGACGCCGGGAGTGAGGCCGGTATCGGTGAAGACGTTGCTCGACTGCCAGCCGCTGGAGTTTCCGCCACCGGCGGTGCAGGCGAAGAAATACTCCACGCCCATGCCATCATGCGCGGGAGTCGCCGTCATGGTGATCGAGGTCGAGCTGGCGGGAGTCGGAGCCACCGCAAAGGTCATCGGATTGGGCGTCGGCGCGGTGACATCGGCGGCCATCGCTGCGGTTCCTTGCAGAACGGATTGCAGCGTGGCACCGAAGCGGATTTCATCGAGCAGCACATTGGAGCCACGGGAAAAAGTGAGGGTGTCGAAAGTGGATTGATCGACATTTGCCGTCAGCACCGAGGTGGGCGCGGGCAAAATCATGTCTTCCCCCGGCAAGTAGATTTCCACCGTGTCGCTTGTCGCGCCCCAAGTGATCTTGCCGACCACTAGACGCTGCTGGTCGTTGATAATCCCGCCGTTGACGGTGTTATCGTAATCGCCAGTCAACTGTGGTCCCGCAGCAACAAATTGAGTCGCGAACACTCCCTTATTGTGGAGCCTCACACCAAGCCCCGATCCAGGAGTGATGCCGTCGTTGGGGATGTTGTAGCTATTCGGGAAGGTGTAGAAAATGCCGTTGTTGCCGAGAGCGAGGTGAAACACATTTCCGGCCATATCCCAGCCGCCATAACCGCCCATCACCACGCTGAACCAAACCGTCGCTCCGTCATCCAGCAACCCACGGTCCGCCAGCGCAGCCGGGCTAATCGGGCGCGATCCGCCGGGGCTGTTGACCCCGACGCTCCTCACCCGGTTGCCGCTGGTGGGCAGCGTGCCGTAGGTAAGCGAAGGCGCTTCGGTGGTGAGCTGCGAACCTGCGGTCCATGTCCCCGTGAGGCCGATTTCAGAAGCCCCCGATTTGCCTTGGAGATTGCCAGCCGCGTAATTGAACGGCTCGTAAATCGCGAGGCCGACTGGCGTGGCTGCATTCACCGTGATGCTCACCGCAGCCGTGGCGATCTGGCCTTCGCTATCCACGACTTTGAAAGCGATGCTGTCCGCGCCCGTGTAGTTCGCAGCGGCAGTGTAAACGAGATGCGGCGCGGTGCCGGAGACTGAGCCGTGCGTGGGGCCGCTGGTCACGGAGTAAGTGAGCGCATTACCCTCCGGATCAGCACCAGTCAGGATCACCTGCGTCGGCGTGCCCTGCGCCGCAGAGAGCGATTGGCCGTTTGCCGTCGGTGGGGAATTTGGCGGAAGCGTGCCGCCCGAATTGCGCAACGTCACGGCGACAGTTTTGTAAACCTCAGTCAGCGCGTGCGAGTCGGACATCGCGACTTCAAACACGTATTCGCCCGGCGTGCCGTCGAAAACCACCGTCGCATCCTTGGCCGCGCCCGTGCCGTTTGGGGAGAAGCTCACCGCGCCTGCGCCGCGAACTTTGCGCCAAGTGTAGATCGAGTTGGGGTTGGAATTGTTTTTGGAATGCACCCGCAAAACCGTCCACTTTTTGGGCAGGTCAAACGCGGCATCATCCGGGATAATCCACTCGATATTTTTGAAAGGAGACAGCACCTCCGGCGACGTGTCCGCAGCAATCGCAGCGAGCACCGCCTGCGCTTCGGGGATGCCGTATTTTGCACCGCTGGCGATCAAGACTTCGCAGAAGTGATCCACATTTGGATTTGGCGTCACCGTGTTGCTCGACCCCGCGTAAATGGCAAGGAGGTCGAGCGGATTCACGATTCCTCCGCCATCGTATCCGATGTCTTCGGCAAAGCGGATCGCCAGAGGCACGCCTTCGGCTTTTCCTTTTGATTGCAGGAAGGACATCGCGGGCATTCTGGCACCCGTGACGCCCATGCCGGCGGGCGCATTTTCGTAGGCGATATTCACAAACACATCCGCCACTTTATCAATGTCCGTCTGGGTGAGTTTTGGATAAACGGTGGCCAGAGCGCTGCGAACGCCCGCCTGCGGATTCGCTCCGCAGACGCGCATGGCCGCGTAAAGCAAGTTACGGTCGAGGCCCACGAGATCATGAGTTTGAAGCGCTGCGTGTGGAGAAAATATGGCGCTGCAAAGGAAGCCATTGGCCATCTGCATCGGGTCTTGCGGATCGAGCGGCAGCAACGGTTTATGGTTGGCGATACAAGCCTGCATGAGGGTCGTCACATGCGGCTTGAGGTCCACACCGTTCCCCGAATATTGGTATCCCGCCAACGCGCTGGACGCACCGTAGCGCACCACGAAATTTGCGTGCGTCACCAGCGAAACGAGCACGGGCACCGAACTTGTGTCACCGATTTCACCGAGAGCGGCGCAGGCTCCATTGCGGGATTGAAATGTGCCCGCTTCATTTGCGACAGCGGCGTGCAGGATGGGCAACACGTTGGCGTATTCCGCAGGGCGCGCTTTCAACTCGCGGGCGGCGTAGCGGCGCACCTTCGGCGACCAGCTTCCGAGGTCCGACAACAACTCCGCAGTGGTGCGGGATGGTGCATTGTAAATGTGCGCCGAAGCAGCGGAAACCTCCGGCATTTCCGCAGGCGTGACCCAGTTTGCGGGGTTCTGATTTTTGCCAGTCATGTAGGTCTGACGAAGCGGCATCGCATAAGTCATCAGCATCGGCGTCGCCATCAGGCATCCCGCCGGGCCAGAGAGAGCGTCCACTTCCACCCCGCCGCTTGAGTAGCTGTTATAGACAAAACTGCCGTCCCAACGCCGAGCCAGCTCATACATCCATTTCGTCTCACGGAAGTAGTAAGCCATCGCATCCGGCCCGCCGACATTCGCGCCGAGCGGTGCGTAGAGAAATGCGAAAAACGAACCGGTGTGGCCGATGTCGCGCTCTGCAATGGCAGCAGCAGTGCTGGCTCTGGCGTAGTATTTAGTGGATTCGAGACGGTCGCCCTCAAACTGAAAAGCGAGTGCCTGCATTCCGGCCTTGCCGTTCGTATCATGCCCTTCGTAGGCGGGATGCTCGCCGTAGCCAGCGCATCCAAGGTGGGTGTATTGGGCAAAGAAAGTGCCCGCCCGCTCAATGCCAGCGAGGATTTCCGGATCATTCAGACCGCATTTTTGCGCGAGCGCCAGGCCGATGTAGCACGGGATGCCGGCATTATTCACCGGGCCATAGCCGATGTTGTAAGGGCCGTTGACCGGAGCGTTGCGGAAACCGGGGTCGCTGAAAAAGTGGCCGGAAGTGCCGAACATACTCTGCCCATTTGCCGCGCAATGCGCATAAGCGCGGATGGAGGGCAAGACATCAGGATCGCCGGTTTTCAGGTAATACTCGGACAGCGCGATCAGCTTCGGGCCGACGTGCCACGGCTTTTGGCTCTTCGCCATTGATACACCGGAAGTGAAAAGGGCAATGTCCGCCGGACTCAGGATAAGCCCGCGCATCTCCGTAGCGGCCTTCGCTTGGCGGGCAGCGTTGTTCGGATTGGCCGTATCATTCGCTGCCAACAGCGTGAGCGCCGAATAACGCCAATTCCCGTCACTCGCATTCGTCGCCATCATGTATTGCAGGCCCTTTTCCAAAATAGCCGCCGACTTCGGGCAAGCGTAAGGAGCCGTGGCAGTGTAAGCACCGAGCGTTTCGAGCGTGAGCGACACAATCGAAGTCACGCCCGCCCGCCAGCGCAGAATCTTCAGCGTCGCCGGGTTCCGCTCCTCGGCATCAGTAATCGCCTGCGCAAAAGCAATCCGCGCATCCGTCGTGAAATTCACCGGGTCCGCACCCGTGCCGCTCGCACCGAGGATGACATCACTCACCGCCATGATTCCCGCCGCCGGCGATCCCGCCGCCACAGACCTCACAAAAAACTGACGCGCATTAGGCGTACCGATCCCCTCCCGGAAGCACCAGCCCGCCATGCCCGTCGGTCCGAGATTCCACTGGTCGCCGTCATTCGGAACCCCGCCCGCCGTCAAGTCTGGAGCCGCCGCCATCGCAGGGCCAGCCATGCAGAGAGCAAATGCGAAAAATAGGGAGCGAACCAAAGCCATAGGTCGGAGGACACCGTACATCAGCTTGGAAAATTGCGGGTAATTCATGGGATTTATACTGAGGAGAAAACTGGGATATTTCACGAGCCGCCGCCTTGGAGTCCGACAGCGGTAAAATTAAGGGACTGTCGTCTCAGGCTTCAGCTACGTGAAAGAAAGAGAATCTAAGCACGCATTGAGCCGGGTAAACAATTTCCATCGGCTAAATCTGTTACCCTTTGAGTCTCATATTTCAGTCACCATCGTGAGATACCCCAATCCGCCACCACCGCCCAAGCCTCAGCCGGGCCGACGGCAAAGTAGTGGCATTGGCGCCCCGCCAATGCGGTGTGTCCCGGCGGCCTCCGCCGGGTGTCGTGACTCGGATGCAGGCGAACCATTTAGCCCGAACGCCGCGATAGGAGCGCCATTGCCGGAGTCGTGGCTCACGTAGCCCCCTGCGTGATACCCCTTACGCGAAGCGCAGATCAAAAGAGCGTGCGAACAAAAGAGCGTGCGAACAAAAAAGTGCGCTTCGCGTAAGGAGATTCACGCAGGGGGCTGCGTGAGCCACGACGCGCAACAGCGGCGTTCGGGTTCAGGCGTTGCGGTCATTTGGGAATTCGGTCGTGTGACTCAGGTTCAACCGCCGGAATCTTGGCGAGAATGGCGTCAATATCGACCTTCTTGCCGCGTTCGGTGCGCTCGCTCAAATAGCGCTCCGCGTCGAGCGCAGAGAGCTTTTCGGCGAGAGCGCTGCTGACGAGTTGATTGACGGAAATGCCCTCGTCGTGCGCTAGGCGCTTGGCGTGTTGGTGAATTGAGTTGGGAAGTCGAATGCTCAGTGTGCTCATAGTCGTGTGGATGGAATCAGTGCGAGTAGTTGTGACGGTGTGACGACACAGACGCCCAAAGAAGATGCGCCATTGAAGTCGGTGGTGTTAAACGTGACGAGGTAATCGGCGCTGGCCGCAACCGCCGCCTCCAGCACCATATCGTCCTTAGGGTCCCGGAGTAACGGTCGCCAAAGGAAATGGACTTTGTGCTGGCTGGAAACAGAAACAAACCAGTCGAGAAAGCGGGTAATCTCCGATGGCGAGAGATGCGGTAAAAATCCGGGGCGACTGGCGACATCGTCATACTCGAACACCAGCGGCGCGGTCACTGCGGGGCGAAGCACGCCAGCACGCACGAAGCTGATGAGCCGAAAAGAGGCACCCTCGGTGGATTTGAGGGCTGAAATGATGACGTTGGTATCGAACACGGCGAGCACACTGGTATGATGGGCGATACCGACTCGAAGTCAAGTGCGCGAGCGATGGCTAACGACCCCAAACTTAACGACCCGGCCCGCAGGAGCATGGGACCGTAGCCGCGCGACAATGAGATTGGTGGCAGCTCCTTCCTGCAAGGGAAGTTGAGCAAGACCCCGTTTGAGAGACTGCAAACTCTGTTCGCCGTTACGGGTGCTTGGCTCCACATCTCGCCCCCGCGCGAAAAGGCTGCCGTTCTTTTGAAAAAAGAGCGCAACGGCTATTTTGTGTTCCTATTTTGCACCCCAACCAAATCACCATCTCAGAGAAACACGAACCTTTCCTGTTATTTGAGAGGCGTTGCGGTTGATTGGGAAAGACTCACGAGCGTAGGATGCTGCGTAGGCACTGAATGAGCGAGAGCAGCAGTGGAATACTCTGCGCGGCCCACCAGTAAAGGCCGAGCGGCACGAGCAACGCGAGAAAGAGAACGCTGAAGCCGACTGAAACGCCGTGGAGCGTGGGCTGCGAGCCAACTGCCGACGCGATGCTGACAGCGGTGAGGCAAAGAAAGGCGAGGACGGCAACACTGACGGGAATCTGCGCGAGAATGGGGAAGCCACGACGAAGGGAGAACCACTCCGCAAGCGCGGTAGATGGAAATAACAGAACGAGACTGGCGGCTGTGCTAGCGACGACGAAGAAGAGGAGTCCGGCGGGATATGCCAACGGGCCACCAATGCCGCCGTCGGTGAGCATGGCCCAAAGAAGGAGCGCGAAGTAAGTGACCGTCCAGACTACGCAAGCCGCCGCAACGGTGACGGCCAGCGCGAGGAAATGCCGGGCGTAAAAGCTGCCGATGCGTCCTGCTGTCTGGATGGCTTGGCTTCCGTTCATGGTGAGCGCGTAGCAACGCCTAACGACCCAAGCTCAGCGACCCGGCGCACGAGGGTGTGTGATTGGAACAGTGGTGCGCCCGCCGGGTTCGCTGCAGCGCCTGGTTGAACCAATCGCTTCGCGAGTTAGTGCTTGTGGGAGTTGGGTTTATGGCGGGTGGTAATTTACTCATAGGGTGAGCGTGAGGTCTGCTTTTTTAGCGAGGTTATGAAACTAATCAAGACTCATTCGCGTCGTTAAAA
>JANMLS010000156.1:0-2991 GCA_031372675.1 Verrucomicrobiaceae bacterium | reverse complement strand
CGCGGATTCATCTCGATGAAAAACCACTCGTGCCGGTCGAGGTCGTACAAAAATTCCACCGTCCCCGCGTTGTCATACCCGATCTCCTTCGCGATCCGCGCCGACGCCTCGCACAGCTGATGCCGCACCTTCTCCTTCAGCCCGACCGAAGGCGCGATCTCGACGACTTTCTGATGCCGCCGCTGCACACTGCAATCGCGCTCATGCAAATGCGCCGCGTGCCCGTGCTTGTCGCCGAGCACCTGCACTTCGATGTGCTTCGCGCGCGGGATGTATTTTTCCAAAAACACCGCGTCATTTCCAAACGCGCGGCCCGCTTCGCCCTGCGCTTCGTCGAGCAGCGCATCGAGGTCGCCCGCCTTATGCACCACGCGCATCCCGCGCCCACCGCCGCCAAACGCCGCTTTAATAATGAGCGGAAAGCCAATCGCCGCCGCGATCTTCACCGCAGCCTTGCGGTCCGACACCGGGTCTTCCGTGCCCGGCAACGTCGGGATTTTCAGCTTCTGAGTCAGCGCCCGCGCCGCGACTTTATCGCCCATGAGGTCGAGTAACTCCGGCTTCGGCCCCACGAAAACAATGCCCGCCTCCGCACACGCCGCGGCAAACTTCGCATTCTCCGAGAGGAACCCGTAGCCCGGATGAATCATGTCCACGCCCTTCGCCTTCGCGAGCGCCACGATGCTCTCGATATCGAGATAAGCCCCCACCGGCCCCTTGCCCTCGCCCACGCGATAAGCCTCATCGGCCTTAAAGCGGTGCATGGAAAATTTATCCTCCTCCGCATAAATGGCGACGGTTCGCAGCCCCAGCTCCGTAGCCGCCCGCATGATGCGGATGGCAATCTCAGAACGGTTCGCGACGAGCAGTTTCTTGGCAGGTAAAATCTCAGTAGGTGTCTTGGCGGAAGTCTTGGGCATAAAATGGGCACGTTTTTTAAGTGAGCACCGCACGTTGCGCTAGTGCAGAGTTCAAAGAATGTAGCCTTGCTCACTCTGCGACAGTGGCTTTAACTTCCGCCATGCCATCAGTGCTCGATAGTTCTGACATCCTAAGACAAATTCACCGCACTTCCGTGGAGGATTACCACGCATTTGGGGATGCCGGTTTTTTGAATGAAGACGTCGAACTGCTGCGCGGTGTCATCATCAGCAAAATGCCAAAGTCGCCGCTCCACGAATACATCGCACACGTTCTTCGCGAATTGATTTTCAGCCATGTTCCGCCGGGCTTCATGGTTCGACATGAATCACCGCTTTCCATCGGTGATTCCGAGCCGGAACCTGACATTTCCGTGGTAAAAGGGAAGCCCTTGGACTGGCTCACCATCCACCCCGGCACAGCCGCGCTCGTTGCTGAAATCGCGATCAGCTCTGTTTCCATCGACGAAGAAAAAGCCCGCATCTACGCCGAAGCTGGCATCCCCGAATACTGGCTCATCCGCCCCGAAGCGCGGGAGATTGACCTTTACCGCGAGCCGAGCGCAGACGGCTACACAAGTCGCACGACACTCCGCGATGGCGATACGCTCCACGCAGTCGCGCTGCCGGAGATTGAATTTGCAGTGAGCGATATTTTTCCGCCGCTGGCGGAGTAGCGCGGAAAAGTAGTCAGCGGCTTTAGCCGTAGCGATTCCGCAAGCAGGTCGGCAGTTTTCTCGCGGGCGATGTTTTTTTGCGAAGCTCATGCCTTCCCGTATGCAGCACTTTGACGGCTGAAGCCGCTGACTACTTTCGCAAGCGACATCATGTGCATTGCCATGTGCAGCGGCACCGTCTAACTCACGCGCCGCATGTTTTTTCTCACACCGAAATATATCAAGCAGGGCCGTCTTTATGTGAAGGCGGCGGAGAAGAAGCTGGCCTACAATCGCGATGTGTGGACGGCGGATTCTGTGGCGCACATGGAGCGTTTAATCGCCGCGCTGAAGGGTGCGTTGAAAAGCAGGGACAAGTCCGGCGTGGCTGATTGTGAGAAGGCGATTGAGGAGTTTTGCGGGGTGCATTGTCCGACTGCTCCGAATGCGTGGATTTGCGAAAATGTGGAGGTAGTGCTGGTGGCGATCATCGTCGCGCTGGGCATCCGCACTTACATCGTGCAGCCGTTCACGATTCCTACTTCCTCAATGTCGCCGACGCTCAAGGGCATCACGGGTGCAAACGCAGACGAGGTGCCAAACATTGCGAAGCGCGTGCTTCAATTTGCGACGCATGGGCGGACGTGGCACGAGGTGATCGCGAAGGATGATGAGCGGATTGTGGATGTCTCGCCAGCGAGTCGGCCATTTCCGCGCAATTTTTTCACCTACACGCGAATCAGGACGGATAAAGGGAACGAATACTTCGTGAACGAGATGGATCAGCCGGTAAAAGATAACCTGCTCTCAGTCCGGCGGGATTTTAAGAAAGGCGAGGTCATCCTGCGTGGATACACGGACACTGGGGACCATGTTTTTGTAAATAAGTTCATCTACCATTTTCGCAAGCCGAGTCGCGGCGAGGTGATTGTTTTCCTCACGCAAAACATCGCAGGGCTGGGAAATCCGGGGCCGCCACCGCGACAGCATTCGCAGTTTTACATCAAGCGCCTCGCCGGGGTTCCCGGAGACGAGCTTTCCATCGCGCCGCCGCAGCTTTTCGTGAATGGTGCGCCTGCGGAGGAAGCGGGTTTTCAGCGCGTGATGGAAGGGACTCCCACAAAGCCGGTGGGCGGTGGATACATGGGTTACGGCAGTATTCAGAACGAGTATCAGCCCTACAATATGTCGGACCCGCGCCAGAAATTCGTAGTGCCGCCGCGCACGTATTTCCCGCTCGGGGATAACAGCTATCACAGCAAGGATGGCCGCTATTTTGGCACCGTGCCGCAGGAGAATATGTGCGGCTCAGGCTTTCTTGTTTACTGGCCCTTCCTACGCGAAGGCGGCTCGCACTTCGGGCTGATCCGGTAGTTCAGGCCGCGTGTTCGTCCTGTGCCGAGCGCGGCGGCGCA
>JANMLS010000149.1:0-1684 GCA_031372675.1 Verrucomicrobiaceae bacterium | reverse complement strand
CCCCTTCGCGAAGTCAGCCGTCACGGCCAGCATGTCCACCTTCGTTTTGGAGCGATTGAAGTTTTGCACGTAGTAGCGCGACACGATGCCTTCGCTCAGAGTGTAGAAGTGATCGTCCGGATGGCTCAGAATCCAGATCGGCGAACCGACGGGCGCATTGGTGGAGAGTGGCGCAGCGGCGAACCCGCTCCCCTCGGCCCGCAACAACGCCACATCAGAACGGCGGTTGGCCGCCAGTACCTCGGTTACGCGCGCGATGCGGCCATCGCCGGTCATGATGAGCATGTGGAGATTCTTCGGCTGATCGACGACATGATAAGCCGTGGCGAAGACGCCATCCTCGCTGACCATGAAGCCGGTTCCGCCGCTGAAGTGATAGCGCGGGCATTTGTCGCACTTGAACGGCACCGCCACCACCAGCACGGCGGCTTGCTCGCGCGCCACAATCTCCGCCGGGGTGAGCTTCTTCTTCGCCGCTGGCGCGAGCCTCACCGCGCAACTGCCCCGGTCCAACTGGCTGATCAACGTGCTCATCTTCACCGTGCGATCGTCGTTAAACAGCCGCCCGCCGGCATCTTCCAAGGCGCGAACGATGGCGCGGTCATTGATCACCTCCATTGGCACGAGGGAAAGCGCGGGCTTGCCCGGCGCGGCCTTCGGCGATTTCTCCGCCGCATTCGTTGCGGGAAGAACCGCCAGCAGCAGGATCACGAGAACCTGTTTGATCAAAAGCACGCTGCGAAGCCTACGCGCTGCGGGCATTTCCTCCATCCAAAAACTCACAGCCGCTCCGTCCTCTGCTCGACAGCGCCCCGCGCGGGCGGCAGAGTCCCCCCACGTGCCGCCACCTCCCTCCACCGCCAGTCCCACGCCGCCGCGCTTGCGCCTGCGCGTCACCGCCGCCGCCGAGCGCGCCATTCGTGGCGGACACCCTTGGGTCTTCGCCGACAGCGTGCGCGAACAGAATCGCGACGGCGACGCCGGTGAACTCGCGGTGATCTTCGACCGGCAGGACAAGTTCTTCGCCATCGGCCTCTTCGATCCGGAATCGCCGTTGCGCGTGCGCATCCTGCACTTCGGCAAGCCCGCGACCCTCGACGCCGCGTGGTGGCGGGAACGCTTTCGCGCCACCGTCGCGCGGCGCGACGGACTCTTCGATGAGCGCACGAATGGCTACCGCTGCATCAGCGGCGAGAGCGACGGCTGGCCTGGCCTCGTGCTCGACCGCTACGCGGACACCTTCGTGATGAAGCTCTACACCGCCGCGTGGCTGCCGCGCTGGCGCGAGATCGCGGCGCTCGTGCGCGAGCAATGGCCCGGCTCGCAACTCATCGTGCGCCTCAGCCGCAACATTCAGGCGATCGCGGGGCCGGACTTCTCCGTCTTCGACGGGATGCGCGTCACCGAGTCGGGGAACACCCGGCCCACCGCGGCGCCGCGGCCGGAGGACATCGTCATCTTCACGGAAACCGGCCTTCGCTTTGAAGCTGACGTGGTGCGCGGGCAGAAGACGGGGTTCTTCCTCGACCAGCGCGAGAACCGCCGTCGCGTCGAGACCTTCGCCAAGGGCGCGGCCGTGCTGAATGCCTTCAGCTTCTCCGGCGGCTTCTCCCTCTACGCGGCGCGCGGCGGCGCGACCAGCGTGACCGATCTGGACATCAGCCCGCACGCGCTCGAATCCGCC
>JANMLS010000135.1:0-6848 GCA_031372675.1 Verrucomicrobiaceae bacterium | reverse complement strand
GCACGGTCTTTAAGGTGAACGCGGACGGGAGCGTCTTCACCGTGCTCCTGGACTTTGACTATTCCACGACCGGCAGCAACCCCACAGCCGGGCTGGTGCAGGGGACGGATGGCGCGTTCTACGGCACGGCACAGAAAGGCGGTAGCTCCGGCTACGGCACGGCCTTTAAGATGAACGCGGACGGGAGCGGCTTCACCGTGCTCAAGAACTTTGACACTGACACGACCGGCAGTAACCCCTATGCGGGGCTGGTGCAGGGGACGGATGGCGCGTTCTACGGCACGGCACAATACGGCGGTAGCTTCGGCTACGGCACGGCCTTTTAGCTGAACGCGGACGGCAGCGGCTTCACCGTGCTCCTGAACTTTGACTATTTCACGACCGGCGGCACCCTCTATGCTGGGCTGGTGCAGGGGACGGATGGCGCGATCTACGGCACGGCACAATGCGGCGGTAGCTCCGGCGCTGGCACGGCCTTTAAGATGAACGCGGACGGGACCGGCTTCACCGTGCTCAAGAACTTTGACTATTCCACGACCGGCGGCTACCCCAGAGCCGGGCTGGTGCAGGGGACGGATGGCAACCTCTACGGCACGGCACAATCCGGCGGCAATGGGGGAGGCGTCATCTTCCGCCTGCTCTTCAACACCGCTGCGCCGGAGATCACCCTCATCCGCGATGGACGCGGGTTCGGGCACGAAGTCCTCAGCGGGACTACGGAAGAGATGTTCGATGTGCCCGTGGGTCAGCCGAGCCGCACGCTACAGCTCATCATCCGCAACGACGGCGACGCCCCGCTCATCCTCAGCGGCACGCCATTCGTCCAGCTCACGGGTTCCACGGACTTCAGCCTCGAAGAACAACCGGATACTGGCACAATCGCTCCGACTGTGGGCGCATATATCAATGTGAACTTCACGCCCACAAGCCCCGGGCTGAAGACCGCGACCCTCACCATCGCCAACAATGACAGCGACGAAGGCACCTACACCATCGTGATCACCTCCAACGGCATCGCGTTCACGCCCGCAGTGAATGACGCAGTCACCAGAACCACCGGCACCACCCGCGTTTACCCGCTGGCAAACGACGGGACAAACGGTGCAATCATCACCGCCGTCACCGGCGCACCCGGCGCGACCATCTCCGCCGACGGGCGCTCCATCATCATCCCGGCAGGATTCACCGGCACACTCAGCTACGTGACCGACGCCAGTACGAGCGCCGACGTAGTAGTTACCGCCGGCACGCCAATCAGCGGGCCTAACCGCTGGAGCGGACTGCTCTATGATGGAAACGGAGATATTGCCGGGATCATGTCTGCGACAGGCTCTGCAACCGGAAGAAGTACGGCATCGATCAAGCTCGGCAGCGTCTCGAAAGGATTCCGCTTTACGCTCAATGCCAGCGGGCAAGCGACGCAGACCCTCTCATTGGGCACAGTGAATTTGGCAAAAGACCCAGCGACAGAGCAATTGACGGTGAGCTTGGTAAGCGGAGCAAACACCTACACAGGAACACTCCGAGCCGCCCAAAGCAGCGCGACACCCCGGCAGTATAACATCGCCTTTGCATCGGTGGACACAGCGTATCCCGGCGGAGGATTTGCGCGAGCAACCGTCCGTGCGACAGGAGAAGTCTATGTGTCTGGCAAATTGCCCGATGGCCGCGGCTTCACCAACAAAACCCGACTATTGGACAACGACGGGATGGTGATCTATGCGACGGTGAGCAAAAGCCAATCGACAGGAATCATCGCAGGCGAACTCGTAGCCGCCGACCTGACCCGCACCGACATGACCGGAGAACTCGCCTGGGCAATGGGAACGCAACCCCTCGGACTGCACGCAAGCGGAGTGGACACAATCCTGACAGCCAACGGAAGCCTATTTGCATCCGGCGACACGCTGCCCGCAGGAGCCGTGGAACTCGTAGCAAGCGGTGGCAACCTAGTCGCCCCGCTGACAGTAGCGACGACAGCAAGCGCCGGAGTGCCCACAGCGAGCACGGTATTCCCATCATGGAGGATCAGCCTCAACAGAGCAGGCCAAACCGGCCAATTCACAGCGAAAGTGAAAACGCCGACAAACCTCAAAAGCGTAAGTGGCTCGGGAGTGTATCTCCCCAAGAGCAACAGCGCATTCGGATGGTTCCCCGGCACAACACTCGGCGGGCGGATCGAGCTGACGCAGCCGTAGCCCGAAGCGGAAAGCTCATCGCAAAATCACAAAAGCCCCGCTCTCGATGGAGAGCGGGGCTTTTTGTGCCGCGTCTGAAGCACCGTTCGTTTGTTGATGTGAGCTTTGAGCGAGAATTGAAGCGATGGGAATTGACTCTGACGGCGCGATTCCTAGGCTCCGCCGCAAATGACGCGCACTGCCAATCGAATCTTCTGCTCTTTAGCCATTCTCGCCGGTTTTCCACTTCTACCCGTCTCTGCGGCGGCTCCAAAGACCACTGCCAGCAGCGCGAAGGACCCTGCTTTTCTCGATGGTGTCGCGGCGACGGTGAATATGGATGTGGTGACTTTTTCGCAGGTGCGGGAACTCACAGGACCGCTGGAAAATAGCGTGCGTGCGCAGGTTTCCGGCGCGGAGTTGGCGGAGAAAATTAAGGAAATCCGGCTGAAGGCGGTGAATATGCTCATTGATCGCCAGCTCATTTTGCAGGAGTTCCAGAAGATGAAGGGGCAGATTCCCGGTCACATGGTGGATGAGCGCATCACGGAGACAATCCGCACACGATTTGGCGGCGACCGCAGTGCGTTTCTCCGCACGCTGGCCGCGCAGGGGATGACGCAGGACAAGCTGCGGAAAATGGAGCAGGAAAATATCATCGTGAAGTATATGCGCGGGAAGGAAGTGAAGGCGGATTCGCTCGTGCCCGCTTCGGATGTGGAGCGTTTTTACCGGAAGCACAGCGATGAGTGGACGACGAATGGGGAGATCAAGCTGCGGATGATTAAGATCAATCCCGGCACCGATCCGCAGAAGAAGCTGAAGATGATTCAGGACATCCGCGCAAAGGTTGTGGACGGCGCGGATTTCGCAGACCTCGCCCGCATTTACTCGGAGGATAGCACGCAGGATCAAGGCGGCGATTGGGGCTGGGTAAAGCGTGGCGATTTGAGCGGAGACATGGAGCGGACTGTTTTTATGCTCCGCCCGAAAAAGGTGAGCGATGTGCTCCCGATGAACGGCGCTTTTTACCTCCTCTACGCCGAGGCTGTGAAAAACGGGAGCACCAAGCCGCTAAAAGAAGTCCGGGCGGAGATCGAGCAACGTATAAGCCAGGAAGAACGGCAGAAGCTCGAACAGGCATGGATGACGCGCCTGCGGAAAAAAGCGTACATCAAAATCTACTGATCCTAAAAAACACGAATGGAGGCACACTACGACGTTGTCATCATCGGCGGCGCACTCGCTGGAGCCAGCATGGGCTTGCTTCTCAAGCGCGAGCGGCCTTCGACGAGTGTGCTGATTGTAGAGCGGAGCACGGAGTTTGATTTCAAAGTTGGGGAGAGCACTTCGGAGGTCGGCGCGGCTTTTCTCACGCGGGTGCTGGGGCTGGGATCATGGCTTGCCCGCGAGCAGATCGCGAAAAACGGACTGCGGTTCTGGTTTCAATCTCCCGGCAACACCGACCCTGCGGCTTGTTCGGAGTTTGGCCCGCGAATGCAGGTGCGGCTCCCGGCTTTCCAACTGGATCGCTCAAAGCTCGATACGCACGTTTTGGAGCTTGCGAGGCAGGCAGGCTGCGATGTGCGCCGCCCCGCAACAGTCCGCGAGCTTGAGCTGAACGGCGCGGGGAAAAACCGGCTCTCGGTTTCCAGCGCGGGCGGTGTTTCGGCAGCGGTCACGGCTGGCTGGGTGATTGATGCGAGCGGGAAGGCCGCTGTCATCGCCCGCAAGCGCGGCACTTTGGAGATGCTCGACGCTCACCCGACTTCCTCAATGTGGTGCCGCTATCGCGATGTGCGCGACCTCGACGACGGCACGCTCGCCGCGAAAAGCGAGTGCTACCGCGACCGAAACTGGGGCGCACGGGCGACCGGGACGAATCACATCACCGGCTACGGCTGGTGGGCGTGGATCATCCCGCTGCAAGGCGGAGAGACGAGCGTGGGAATCACTTGGGATCGCCGGCTTTATGAACCGCCAAAAGAAGGCAGCATCCCAAGTCGCATCGTCGCTGCGCTGAAAGATCACGCACTCGGCGCATGGCTCATGGAAAATGCGACGGCTGTGGCGGAAGATGCGCATTATTACAACCAACTCGCGTATCGCAGCACCGATGTGATGGGCGACGGTTGGGCCGCCGTGGGTGATGCGGCGGGATTCATGGACCCGCTTTACAGCCACGGGATTGACTTCATCGGCAACACGGTCTTTGCCGTAAAAACGATCCTGCTCGATGCGCTGAAAGGCGAATGCGTGAAGCAGCGCGGCGCGGAGTATTCGCGAGATTATCAAGCGAGCTACATGCGCTGGTTCGACGCGCTCTACCGCGACAAATACCGCTATCTCGGCGACGAGGAATTGATGCGGGCAGGCATCTTCATGGACATCGGCTGCTACTTTATCGGCCCGGTGCGACTCATTTACAGCGACATGGAGACGGAGTTCGCAAAGCTCCCCTACAACGGACGCATCGGCGCGGCGGTGGGCTGGTTCATGCGCTTCTACAACCGCCGACTTGCAGCCCTCGCAGAACTCCGCCGCAGCAAGGGAATCTGGGGCAGGCGAAATCTCCGCAACCACTGCGTCTTCGCGAGTTCCTTCGTGCCTTCCTACGCGGTGCGCGGCGTGATTTTCAAAGGAGTCTGGCTTTGGTTAAAATGTGAGATTTCCACCCGCTTCGCAGCGCGCCGTAGCGTGGAGACAGAAGCCCTGCCGGTGGCGAAGGAGGCACCCGGCACGGTATGACGGGCGGGCGCGCAGAACTGATTTTTGCTCCGGGTGCTTCGCGGGCGGTTGTTGAAGTGGATGCCGCCTCGGTCGTGCTGCAAGTGCCGATGCCACTCGCGGCGGGGCTTGCGCGGGAGACGGTTTTTCGCGGGGAGTGCGCACGTTTTTCAGACGGATTTCAGCTCGTGGAAAACGGGGGCTTTTTAGCGGGAGCGTGCGTGGCACCGGCGGAGCTTGTGCCGCGTGAGGCGGCGGTATTTTTGTACGATGCACTGTTCAAAGTGATCGGTGATCGCGCTCTGTATCGCATTTGGAACTACGTCCCGCAGATCAATGCGTGTGCGAGCGGCGTGGAGAACTATCGCGAATTTAATGCAGGCCGTCTTGAGGCATATCGGCGGCATTTTGGCGACGAGCTGCGGCATCGCCTGCCAGCCGCCTCCGCGCTTGGTACGCAGGGTAGCGGCATGGCGCTCGCATTCATCGCCGGTTCCGCAGAGCCAGTGCATTTTGAAAACCCGGAGCAAGTCCCCGCGTGTGATTACCCGGAGGATTACGGCCCGCAGCCGCCCGCGTTTGCGCGAGGGACGCGCGTCGCCTCGGCGAGCGGCACGCACTGGTTTCTCGCAGGCACGGCCAGCATCAAGGGGCATATCACCATCGGGCAAAACTGCGCTGAGCAAATGGCGCTCACGCTGGACAACATCGCCATCATGGAGCGAGCGATGTCCTTGCCTGCGGATGCAGAAAGCCGGTGGAAAGTTTTCGTGCGCAGCGCCGCAGACATGGACGACTGCCGGAAGCTCTTCGCCGCCGCGAAACCCTCCGCAATATCCAGCGCGATGTTTCTCCAAGCCGACATTTGCCGCAGCTCTCTGCTGCTGGAAATCGAAGCCGCCTATTCGACGAATCGCGCCTGACGCCTTTCCGC
Source organism: Verrucomicrobiaceae bacterium (assembly GCA_031372675.1). GTDB lineage: Bacteria > Verrucomicrobiota > Verrucomicrobiia > Chthoniobacterales > Chthoniobacteraceae > SXWH01. The sequence goes on along the minus strand of JANMLS010000135.1, from coordinate 1,010 downwards.
GCTGGCATTCACAGCGGGCCTCCGTTACATCGCGGCAATGAGCATTGAGAAAGTAGTTGTCGTAGGAGCCAGCGGATACGCGGGCGAAGAATTAGTCCGCCTTTTGATCCGGCATCCCAATATCGAACTCGCCGCCGTCACATCGCGCCAATCCGCCGGGCAGACGCTCGGCAGCGTGTTCCCGAAATTCGCTGGGATGCGCTATGCGGATTTGAAGTTCACCGACTCCAGCGTGGGGAACATCATCGCGACCGGCGCGAAGTTCATCTTCCTCGCGCTCCCGCATGGGGTCTCCGCCGAGTTTGCCGTGCCGCTCATCGCTGCGGGCTTGAAAGTGATCGACCTCAGCGCAGATTTCCGGCTCCGCGATCCGGCGGTGTATGAGGATTTCTACGCGCAAAAACATCCCGCCCCGCAGCTTCTCGCCAGCGCAGTGTACGGGCTGCCGGAGACGCACCACGCGGAGATTCCCGGAGCGTCGCTGATTGCGTGTCCTGGCTGCTACCCGACGAGCATTCTCATCCCGCTCATCCCGCTCGTCCGGCGGCAACTCATCAAGCCGCAGAGCATCTGCGTCTTCAGCATGAGCGGTGTGAGCGGAGCGGGCCGGACGGCGAAAGTCGAATACCTCTTCGCCGAGTGTAACGAATCCGTCCGCGCTTACGGCATCCCAAAGCATCGCCACCTTTCGGAAATCGAGCAGGAGCTTTCGCTGGCTGCCGGTGAGAAAGTGATGATCAATTTCACCCCGCATCTCATTCCGGTAAATCGCGGAATCCACACGACGATCTACTCTGCGCCGTCCGATGGCGTGGAGCCGTTTCATTTTACCAACGCCTACGCCGAGGACTACGGCGATGCAAAGTTCGTCCGCGTGCTCGGCGAAAACGGCGCGCTGCCCGACACAAAAAACGTCGTCTGCACAAACTTCGTGGACGTGGCGTGGCGGCACGACCCGCGGACGGGGCGCGTCATCATCATGAGCGCGGAAGACAACCTCACCAAAGGAA
>JANMLS010000072.1:0-3034 GCA_031372675.1 Verrucomicrobiaceae bacterium | reverse complement strand
CAAATGGTGGCCGCTGTCGCCGTGGGCATCGTCTCGGTGGTGGCCTACTCGTTTCTCTCCGCCGGGAGCATCATGTATTCGCGTGTCGTGCAGATTAACGCGGTGCAGCGCACGGCGCGAAGCAGCGCGGAGTTTATCTCTCGCCAACTGTATGAGGCGGCGGAGCGTCCCGTGCTTTTGAATGCAGCTGCAGTGCCGCATCCGGCAGTGGATGCGCCGTCTGGTATTTTTGCGGATGGCCATGCGTCGGTGGGCGAAAACTTCAAGCCATCCGCAGGACTTTTGTTTCATCGCACCATTGGTACATTGATGGTGAGTGCGCCGGTGAATGCGGACTCCGCGAGCCTCACGCTGAAAAACATGCCGCCCGGCTCCAGCCCCGTATTCACAGCGTCGCCGCCCGCCGGGTATTTGGGAATGGTGCTCGCTGGAGACATTGCGGAGTGCGCAAATCCCGCCTTCCGAGCAAACGTGGTTTCTGTTTCGCCGGGCGGATTTTCCGGCGGCGCGTATTCGACTCTCAGCATCACGTTGGATCAGCCAGTCGGCACTAACACGATACCGCCGGTGACATTTTCTCAGCCCGACTTTGTGGAGGCCGGAACTCCGCTGCGCATTTACCGGCGCAGCGCATTCATGATGGTGGGGAACCCGGCGACCGACCGTGGGGAATTGCGCTACTACCCGAACTATTTTCCCGCTTCCGACGCTGCTTTTTCCGATCCGACAAAATACGAAATCCTCGCGACAAACTTCCGGCGCGATCTGGGCGGAGATCGTCCATTTTCCTATCTCGGCAACCCCGCGCTCCCGCACAACCCAGCGGACCCGGCGGCGAATTTCGACCCCGCGTATCGCTCCGTCCGCCTGCTGCTACAAATCAAAGCCCACGAGTCGGACCGAAGGCTCTCGGACGGCGTGAACAATGTCTTTGTCGTGAACACCTCGGTGTCCTGGAAATCGGAGGCGCATATTCAATACGGTGCCGCGATTCCAAATTCGATTCCCGCTTCGCCATGAACCGGAGTTTGAAAAATACCGGCGGCATTTTGACCGCAGTGATTCTCGTGATGGCGGCGGTCGTCGCGGTAACGGCCATCGCAATCGCGATGACGACGCATCAAGGGCGGCTCACGCGACATTCCGCACAACACTCGCGGATGATCGCCGTGGTGGACTCGCAGATGGAGCGGCTTTTCAACGACTGGCGAAGCGTGATGATCTCGCTACCGCCGGGACAGAAACCGACTGCCGCGCAGTTGAGCAGCATTGATTCTCCGCTGCCCGTTTCGCCAATCGCTGTGCATCCCGGATTCTCAGAAATTCCCGGCAGCTTCATCGCCTCGCTCGACAGCGTGGATACTTACAAAATCGAGGAAGTGGATGAGTATGGCGGCGCAGTTCCCGTGGGCATACAAAGCGTGAGTGTAGGCGCGATGCCGGGCTTCGGCGGGTTGGTGGCGCGACTGCAACACTATCGTGCGACGGTGGGTTTTCAGGGCCGCACATTTGGCTCTGCGATGCCTGCGGTGATTTTGCAGCGCACTTTCACACGCGCAGAGGCGCCGATTTTTCAGGCGGCGCTTTTTTTTGAAGACGACATCGAGCTACACCCCGGCGAATCCATGTCCATCGGCGGGCCGGTGATCTCGAACCACAGAATCTACGCGAGTGTGCTTGCGGGAAATTCGCTGACATTTGGCAGCACGGTGATCGCGAACAAATCGCCAGGCGATCCAGTGCCGGGCATCACCTACAATAATCGCGACCCATCCCACGCCGGATTTGTGGAAAACCTGCCGCCCGGCTCGCTGTTTGATCCATCGCAATACCAGCCGCCCACTTTCCTTGTGGATAAAGCGCGGCAGTTGCAGATGGGCAGCCGCATCGAGCCGTTTGGGCGCGAGCTTCGCGGCGAATTTGACGCGACGGACAGCAATCCGAACAACGACGGTTTCCGTGAATTGATCGAAAAACCAGACGGTGGAGCGACAGACCCGGCGGTGATCGCCAGCGTGCGCTTTCACAGTCAGGCCACTCTGCGAATCAGTGTGAGCATGGTTTCCGGCGTGCAGACGGTGGACGCAACCGGACCCGGCGGCATCGCGCTTCCCGCGCCCGTGCTGGCCAAAGTCCGCGAGGCTGTCGGCACTCGTGCGCCCATTTTTGACAAACGCGAAGCCGCCAGCGTGCAGGTCACGCCGCTAGATGTTTCGCGGCTCATCGAAGCCGAGCAGCTCATGCGCTCGCTCACCGGCAACAGCGCTTCTTTGACCAGCGTGATGTATCTCTCCGACGACACCGCTGCGCCCGGCGAGCGCTGGGCATTTCGCATGGAAAACGCCAGCCGCCTGCCGAGCTACCAAGAGCCTGCGGACGCGCCCGCAACACAGCGCGGCTTCACGGTCGCGAGTGCTGGCGGCGTTTATTTGAAAGGTGATTTTAATTCCGACTCCACCTTCCCCGAAGTCTCCGCCGCAATCATCGCGGATGCGGTGATGTTTCTCTCAAATAGTTGGGACGACTCCCGCGCTGCAAATCCCATCTCCGGCGTGGACGACGGCACTGGTACAACGATCCCCGGCAGCGCACGCATTGCTACCGAGACGACCTACCACACAGCGATCATGGCTGGCAGCATCCCCAGCGGATACGATCCCACGCCAAATGAACCCAACAGCGGAGACGAATACGGACCCGGCGGCGGCGCACATAATTTCCCCCGAATGCTCGAAAAATGGACGGGCGTGAACATGAACTTCAAAGGCTCGATGGCGCAGCTCTTCACCTCAAAAATGTTCACCGCCCAATGGCAGACCGGCGACGTCTATCACCCACCAATTCGCAACTGGTCCGCAAACCCGAATTTCACAAAACGACCGCCACCAGGAATGCTGTGTTTCACAGCCTACACACGCGGCCCGTGGCGGAGGTTGTAAGCTTCGTGGCACGGGCGCCTCGCCCGTGATCGTAGTTCGCCCGCCACGGGCGAACTATATACCGACCGGGGCGGTCGGGACACATTCACGGGCGG
>JANMLS010000070.1:0-1574 GCA_031372675.1 Verrucomicrobiaceae bacterium | reverse complement strand
CGGCTGAGGTCTTTCCGCGAAAGCTTTCGTGCGAAAGTTCGAATATAATCGTTAAAGTCTCGGCCATCATCGCGTTGCCGTATTTACCATTAGAGAGCTCTATGCCACGGTTGTTTTCATCTCACATTTTGTGTTCGTTACTTATTGGGACCTGCTTGATCGCTTGTAGCGGAGGCACAGTGGGGACAGAAGATGTACCCACTGGATCTACGGATGTTCGCCCCGACGCGCTCGTGATCACCGTTGATGTTCCTAACGTCGCTGACACGGGCCCGACGCGGTGTACCGCGGCCAACGAGTGCGATGATGGGATTAGCTGCACCGACGACACGTGTGAAATGAGCGGACTTTGCGCTCACGCGCCCGTTAACTCCCGCTGTGATGACATGCGATTTTGCACGGGAACAGAGACCTGCGCGCCCGCCGTTGGCTGCGTCGCTGGCACCGCGCCGAGCTGCGACGACATGGTCGCGAGCACCACAGACCGCTGTGATCAGGGGCTCGATCGCTGCCAAAATTCGCCCACGGACAACGACGGTGACGGAGATCCTCCCGTCGCGGCAGGTGGCACTGACTGCGACGACAACGATCCCACCGTCTCATCGCTCGCTCGCGAAGTATGCAACATGCGCGACGACAACTGCAACGGGATGATCGACGAGGGTGCGCTCAATCTCTGCGGAAGCTGCGACCCAAGCTGTCGCGCTGTCTCAAGCGGCGGGATGGGCGGTGCGCCGTTTAACCCCATGGGTCAGCGGGGGGTTGAATTTGACCCAATGGCCGGCGGACTGCTGGTTCGTGCGGAGTCGCGAACAGGAGATTACCTGTGGATTCCCAACGTGGCAGAGAGCACGCTCTCGAAGTGGGACGCGGTCACCGCGCGAGAGATTGGCCGGTATCGTGTCGGACTTCCTGCGGGTGAGTGCCGTGGTCAATGCTGTCACGCCAACGGCTGCAACATGCCATCGCGAACTGTGGTCGACGGATTTGGTGATGCCTACGTCGCCAACCGTGCGGTCGGATTTCAGGGCTCGGTGACCAAAGTCGCAGCGGATCGACGCGACTGTGTCGACCGCAACGGCAACGGGATGATCGACACTAGCGGAGGTGCAGCGGATGTGCGCCCCTACGGCCAGGACGAGTGTATCTTGTGGACCGCGAACGTGGGCACCGTCAACGCTGTCCTCCGCGCAATCACCATCGACCGTGGAGACGCCATGTCCCCCCAGGGCAACGTGTGGGTTGGCACCTGTGATCAAGCAAACCCCGCGCGCGTATGGAAGCTCAATCCACAAGACGGTCGCGTGAGCTTTCAGAGCACCTCTCCCAACCCTGCGTATACCTGTTTCTATGGCGCCGTAGGACTCGCCGACGGAACCGTCTGGTTCAACAACGCGCACTCGGGCGCGAACAACGCTGTGGTGCCAATCGACTCGACGACCAATCGCTGGGGCACGCCAATCTCAACTGCCCATCCGAACTGCACCAACGTGTACGGGATTAGCGCAGATGCTCGCGGTCGTATTTGGCTGTCTAGTCCGTACTGCAACAACGTGGTGGGTGTAGATCCAAAC
>JANMLS010000020.1:0-3994 GCA_031372675.1 Verrucomicrobiaceae bacterium | reverse complement strand
CAGGTGGCCCATGAGGTCGTGGGTGAGCGGGCGTTCTTTCTGCGTTTTGTTGATGAACATGGCGATGGCTGCGCCGACGCCTTCATCCACGTAGATGATGAAAACCTTTTGCTCCGTGCCGATGAAAACTGCGCGTCCATTATTATACGGCAGGATGGCCCGCACGGTGACGGGGATGACCTGTTTGCTCATGGCGCAGACGTTACGGGCGGGCGGAAAAATTGCGAGCAGGACTTGCGACGCGAAAATTTTTCAAAGCAGCGGTTGCAGTGCGGCGCAGATTGCCTTAATCGCGCCCGCTCAATTTACAAAATGCAGCAACAGCAGCCTTGGGATATTCCCGCAGCCATTTCACTCTACAATATCGACCGTTGGGGCGGCGGATATTTTGGCATCAACGAATCCGGTAACGTGCAGATTTTCCCCACGCAGGATACGAGCACGCCGATTGACATCATGGACCTCGTCGCGGAGGCGAAGGCGCAAGGGCTGAGTTTCCCAATGGTGCTGCGGTTCCAGGATTTGCTGCGTCACCGCGTGGATACGATCAACAAGGCGTTTGCGTCGGCGATTGAGGAGTTCAAATACGGCAACGTCTATCGCGGCGTGTTCCCGATCAAAGTGAACCAGCTCCAGGAAGTCGTGGAGGAGATCATGTCGGCGGGCGAGGCGTTCCATTTTGGAATCGAGGCAGGGAGCAAGCCGGAGCTTCTCGCGGCGATGGCGATTCATCGCGACCCGGAATCGCTCATCATTTGCAATGGCTACAAGGACGTTCAGTTTATCCAAAACGCGCTGCTCGGCACGCGGCTCGGAAAGCGCGTGATCCTTGTCGTAGAGAAGCTGGAGGAGTTGCAGCAAATCCTCACCGTTGCGCGGGAACTCGGCGTGGAGCCGTGGATCGGCGTGCGCGTGCGGCTCATGGCGAAGGGCGCTGGAAAATGGGCGCTCAGTGGCGGTGAGAATGCGAAATTTGGACTTAGCACGGCGGACCTCGTCGCGGCGAGCGATGCGCTGAAGGCGGCGAATCTCGCGCATTGCTTGAAGCTCGTGCATTTCCACGTCGGCTCGCAGGTGCCGGACATCGGGACGATCAAACGCGCTGTCCGCGAAGGCGCGCGCTTTTACGCAAAGCTCGTGAAAATGGGCCACCAGCTCGGCTACATTGATTGCGGCGGCGGGCTTGGCGTGGATTACGACGGCTCGCGCACAGCGTTCGACAGCTCTACGAATTACTCGCTCCAAGAGTACGCTCGCGACGTGGTGTGGAATATCATGGAGGTCTGCGAGGATGAGAAAATCGCGCACCCGATCATCGTGAGCGAAAGCGGACGCGCCATCGTCGCGCATCACAGCGTGCTGCTCGTGGAGGCGTTTGGCTCGATTGAAAAAGAGCGCGAGATTGTCGTCGTGGAGCCGAAATCGGAAGACCCAAAACTCGTCACGCAGATGCTTGATTTGAAGAAAGGTCTCACGAAGCAGAATCGCATGGAGAACCTGCACGACGCGCAGGAGTTGAAGGAAAAATCGCAGGCGATGTTCGATCTCGGCCTGCTCGAACTCGACGCCAAGGCGCGTATCGAAACGATCTTCTGGCAGATCGCCCGCGAGGTCGTGCAGCACAGCCAGGGGATGAAATATGTCCCTGAAGAAGTGCGCGATCTGGAGATCGCGCTGGCCGATCAATACGTCTGCAATTTCTCTGTTTTCCAAAGCATGTTGGACCACTGGGCGCTTGGGCAGTTGTTCCCGATCATGCCGGTGCATCATCTCGACATCGCACCGGATCGCGCTGCGACGCTCGTGGACATCACCTGCGACTCGGACGGAAAGGTGAGCAAATTCATCGATCTCCAAGACGTTCGCGACACGCTGCCGCTGCACCGCTTGAAAGCCGGCGAGCCTTACTACATCGGCTGTTTCCTCATGGGTGCGTATCAGGACATCATGGGTGACTTTCACAATCTCTTCGGTCGCGTGAACGAGGCGCATGTGTTTCTCGATAAGGACGAGGACTGCGGCTGGTACATCGAAGAGACACTCGAAGGCAGCACCATCGCCAGCGTTTTGAGCATGACGCAGTGGGACGAGGCGGAGCTGAACCGACTGATGAAAGCGCAATTCGATGCTGCGATTAAAAGCGACCGAATGCGTCCAGCGGAAGCCATCCGCCTGCTGAATAGCTACGAGAAAGCCCTCAAAGGATACACGTATCTCTCCTTCAACGGCGGCGCGAAGTGATGCCGTCAACCTCCATCTTCGGGAACATTTTCATCCTCACCGTCACGCCGCTTGACGCCTTTCGTCTGCGGCCCTTAATCGCACTGCCTTGAGTTACTCCACGTCTGAAAAGCCTAAACACGAGTGCGGCGTCTTCGCCGTTTATGGACATCCGAACGCCGCGCTGATGACCTACTACGGTCTCTTCGCGCTTCAGCACCGAGGCCAGGAGAGCGCGGGCATCGTCACCGCAAACGGCACCGGTTCGAGCTTCAAGCGACACGTCTCCATGGGCCTCGTGTCGCAGGCTTTCAAGGATGTGGACTTTGAAAAAATCGCGGGCACTCGCGCAATCGGGCACGTCCGCTATTCCACGACGGGCAGCTCCGTCATCACAAATGCGCAGCCGCTCATGGTGGATTGCGTGCGCGGGCAGATCGCGATTGGGCACAATGGGAATCTCGTCAACGCCGCGCACCTTCGCCGCGAGCTGGAGCAAAAAGGCTCCATTTTTCAAACCACGGTGGACAGCGAGATCATCCTCCACCTTCTCGCGCAGCCGTCCGAGGGCAACAACGTCCTCGCCGCACTCCGGCGCATTCACGGTGCATTCTCGCTCGTGATGATGACGGAGAATGAAATCATCGGCGTGCGCGACCCGCACGGCTTCCGCCCGCTCTCGCTCGGCAGGCTGGAAAATGGCGGCTACGTCCTCACTAGCGAGACGTGCGCACTGGATTTGGTGGATGCTACTTTCGTCCGCGACATAAAGCCGGGCGAAGTCGTCATCATCAACGAAAACGGCATCCACTCCGAGTTTCCGTTTAACGAGAAGCGCGAGGCGTTCTGCGTTTTTGAATACGTATATTTCGCACGTCCCGACTCCATCGTGAACGGCGTGAACATCGCCAAAATCCGCACGGAAATGGGACGCCAGCTCGCGCTCGAAACACGGGTCGAAGCCGACATCGTCGTGCCCGTTCCCGATAGCGGGATTTACGCCGCACTCGGATTCGCCGAGGAGCTTGGCATCCGCTACGAGCAAGCATTTGTGCGCAATCACTACATTGGCCGCACCTTTCTCCAGCCCTCGCAGCTCATCCGCGATTTCAATGTGCGCGTGAAGCTCAACCTCATCCGCGAACTCATCGAGGGAAAGCGCGTCGTCGTCGTGGATGACAGCATCGTTCGCGGCACCACCGCGCTCGCTCGTGTGAAGCATCTGCGAGATGCTGGCGCGAAAGAAGTCCACGTCCGCGTAAGCTGCCCGCCGCACAAGCACGCCTGTCATTACGGCATTGATTTCCCCGATCCCCAAAAACTCCTCGCCAACCAATACACCAACGCCGAAATCGCCGGCTACCTCGGCGCAGACAGCGTCGGCTACCTCAGCATCGAAGGCATGGTAAAAGCGACTGGTCGCGCCATGAATCAATACTGCCTCGCGTGTTTCAACAAAGACTACCCCGTGGAAATCCCCGCTGGCGCAGGCAAAGAAGTGATGACCGGCAGTCGCCACAGCCTCATCCCCGAACCCGACCCGCAGGCGGAGTTTTTTGGGAAGCTGAAGTAAAGCGGATTCCCCAATTTGCGGGCAAAAGTCTGGGTGGATTTTCGCTAACAAGAATGTTCCCAGCGTTCTTGTTAAGCTCTACCACTCCAGCTTATGAAACATCTCCTCGCCGCCATCGCGCTTGCGGCATCGCTTTGCGCAGAAGCCATAGCGCCGAGCGGTGCCATTCTGGCCGACGAGATAGAGAAATTTGGCATCGGA
>JANMLS010000091.1:0-4112 GCA_031372675.1 Verrucomicrobiaceae bacterium | reverse complement strand
CGGCGCGCGCAGCTTGATCGCCGACTGCAATCCGCGCGGTGAATGCAGCGCTGAATGGCCCGCTCGTACAGGTGCCAGTAAGCGTGCCGCTGCCCACAACATCGAGTGCGATGTTCAAGGAAACATCGGGGCCGCCGGAGCGGGAAAGCGTCATCACAGGCGATGTGCCATCGGCGCGCAGATTGGTTTTGAACGCGATGGGTTTTCCTTGCAGCACGAGCTTGCCGGTGGCCTGACCGGATGGCGAAATTTTCGCCTGAATAAGACCGCCTCCAGCGTGCGATGCGGGGATGGATTGGATGATGCCGAGATAATTTCCGGCGCGCACGGTGAAGGGATTCGGCACGAAGTTCGCATCGAGAACCAAGTTTGCAGACATCGCGAAGGTGAGCGATGGCGGCAGGCTGGTGATGCCGTTGCTCCAGCCTGCGAAAATCTGCCCGGCATCGGGCTTCGCGAGCAGTGTGTAGGTTCTGCCAACGTCGAGCAGGCTGCCGTTCAAATCGGGAGTCACTGTGCCGCCGCCATTGATATTCACCGTCAGCGGGCTGGGATCGAAAATGGTGATCGTTATCGGATTCGTGTCGGTGCCCGTGGTGTTGATGGCCTGGATGTTCACAGCAAACGGACCGCTGGTGTCTGGCACACCGGAAATCACACCCGTGGCGGTGTTCAGAGTAAGGCCGCCGGGCAGTCCGGTGGCAGCAAAGCTGGTGGGTTCGTGCCGTGCGGTGATGCGGTAGGTGAATGGTTTTCTGCGTGTCGCGAATACTGATGAAGCGCTGGTGATGATAGGCGTTGCAGGTACGTTTTTTACCGTAATTTTCCGCGTGGTGACTGTGGATTTTCCGTTGCGCACGACCGTCGCTGAGAGCGTCGCCACTTTATCCGCTGCAACATCGCCAGCGGTGAATCGGCCCGCAGCGTTGATGCTGAAAATGGATGCGCCCCATTTTGGTGTGACGTTTGACTGCGTGGTGTTGTCGGAGAGCGTGACCTTCACCGTGTAATCCGCAAAAGCGCCTTCGTTCAGATTTGCGGGGCCATCAATCACGATGCTTTTGATCGTCACCGGCGGCGGACCGGATGCTTTCAAGCCGACGTTTGGCAGAGATGTGCCGCCGCTCGGTGGAGCAGTGCCATTATCTATGAATCCGGCAGCAAATCCGGTGTCCTGCAAAACAGCGCCGAGGTCCGTGTTTTCATAAAGCAGCGCAAATACATCGCCATCAGGAAACGATCCCACATCGGCGACTGCATCTACGAGCAATTCGCCATTCGCGGGAACAGAAACGAAGTTCGCAGTAGCAATGACGCTGCCGTTGAAACGGAAATCAATGAAACCCGGAAATGACGGCACGGGCGCGGGATTGCGTATTGTGAAAATAGCGCGGAACAAACCGCTGTCCCAATTAGTCCCGCGCGATTCGATGCGGGTGATTTTTAGTAAATGGCCGACGCGATTTTCCACCGGGTCGCTCTCCGTGTCGCGGATGACGACTTTTGCAGACGAAGAGCCAATGACCGCGCCGCCTGTTGGCGCTGTGAGTGCGACGGTGAAGAATCGGTAGCCGTCTGCGGCGGCTGTGTTGATGAGCGGGATCGTGATTGTGCGAGCTGTGATGTCGCCCGCATTCCACGATAGCGTGCCTGTTTTTGCGGCTGGCGCGTAATCTACGCCCGGAGTCGCAGTATCGCCAAATGCAGAGATCGCATACTGCACGGAAACCGCGCCATTGATTGCGCCATCACGCTGGATGGCAATCGTGGCATTCACATCGCTTTCAAGAACGTGATACGTCGTCGCGCTCAAACTAATCGCATCCCGCAGCGGACGCGCGAACACATCGCGCTGGCTGTTCGTGTCCGTGGAGACGATTCCGTTTCCGGGCGCGTCGAAAACGACGACACGTCCATCTGCGCTGAGGCCGGGGCTGGAAGAAGCCCCCACGTCCGCGCCATTCGAGGCCCGCGCAGGTGCGAAAATTTTCGAGAGATTCCTGTCCACGACTTCGACCTGCTCGGATGCGCTGGATACCTTAGTGGTGAGTGCAATGCGCGAGCCGTCGGCACTTAGTTTTGGCGAGTCGGAATAAGACGCAGTGGGCCTTGGGCGTGATATGACGCCTGTTCGCAAATCACGCACAAACACATGGAAGTTTCCGTTGCCGCCCGAAAGGTTGGTCGCGTTGGATGCGAATGCGAGTACGTTGCCATCTCCGCTGATGTCCACTTCGGTGCAGTCGCCATTTGCCTGAATCCCGGCAGCTCCCACGTTTGCAAGGGCGGTTGTTTTCCCCAGCCGATCGTGGAGGAAAACGTCCGCCTTCCCGTTCACATCGCCATCCACAAGATCGGAGGATGATGAAGTAAAAACGACGAGCCTTCCATCGCGACTCATCGCTGGTTTCGCTGGGAATTGTGGGGATGTGTTCGATTGCGTGCCGTCGCTGCGAACGCTGACTCGCATGGTCGTGCCTGCGACCAAATCGCGCACGAAAACATCATCAAAGCCGTTGGTGTCATCCGTCACGAGGTTTGTTGCGGATGAAATATATGCCACAAAGCGACCATTCCCGCTGATGCAGGGAAAATACGAACTGCCGTCCGACTGTGCCCCGCCTGTTGCAACGCTGATGCGCGAATTTTTTCCAGTCGTGCGGTCGTGCAGAAAAATATCGGTGGCGTTGTTGGTGTCGCTTCTAACGATGTTTGTTGCAGCAGAAGCGTAAGCGATAAAACGCCCATCCGCGCTGATTGAAGCATCGGAACTAAGCCCGTCCGCCTCCCCGTCAAAACCCGTGCTCAGGCGGAATGTTTCGCCGGTAATCCGGTCGCGCAGGAAAATATCCTGATTACCCTGATTGTCATTACTTGCGAGCAAGGGAGACGCTGATTCAAAAGCCACAAAACGCCCGATTCCGTCTACGGATGGAAGCCTTGATGCATTGAATGTCGGTGTGCCAGCGGTGCTGACGCTGACGATTTCCGTGGCTGCGCCTGCGATACACGGCGCAAATACCAAACACATGAACCAATGAACAAAGGATGAGAGGAATGTTTTCATGATTTGCTGCGGTTTAACCCCACGAAATTAACGCGCGAAAACGCGCTTGCACGCTTCTTCCGAATCGCTGCGCCGCGTTTCCGGGTTTTTGGCTCTGCTTCTGCAGAAATCTCCACGGGCGTTTCGAGTGGCACGATTTCGTATAGCTCGGCGATGTCGCGGTTCGCCATTCGCACGCAGCCGTGGCTGGCGGGAGTGCCGAGGCGGTTTTCGGCGTTGGTGCCGTGGATGTAGATGTAGCGCGATTTGGTGTTGGCGTTCGCTTTGTCGAGGCCGTCGAGCCAGAGGATGCGCGTCTGGACGTGGTCGTCGTCGTCTTGCTCGCTGCCAAATTTCCCCGTGGGCACGCGGCTTTTGAAGATCATTCCCTCCTGCGCACCATCGCCGTGTTTTTCCGCGATGCGGAAATGGCCCGTCGGCGTGCAGTTGGAACCCGGCTCGAAGCCGAGGCCGAATTTCGATGTGGAGCAGGCAAAGCGGCGCATCAGCTTTCCGTCATCATCAATCAAATCGAGCGTCTGGCTCGGCACATGGACAAAGATTTTCACACCGCAGGAAATAAGCAAAGAAACTGCGGATTGCGAGCGGGGGCGCAAAGATTTTTGCAATGAACTGATTGACCTCTCGTTGCCATCATCCACTTTGAACTTACGCTTATGAATACAAAGATGCTCTCGATTTTTGCTGCGGCCTCCCTTGCGCTGCCGCTGACAGCCCGCCCGGACGAACAAAACGGGCTTTCCGTGAACGTCACACGCAAGACGCTGGAAAGAAATTCCGAGCGCGATGGAGAAAAACACAAAAGCAGGCAGCAAATGGCGCTCAAAATTGACATCAAAAATACACGCCTCAGAGCACTGCCGCCGGGTGAACTCAAGTGGACCGTGCTTGTGAAAAAAAAGTGGGAGGGATACGAGAAACTCGTGGGGACCAAGGAACTCCCTGCGCTGGTTCACGGCAAGGGTTTGGAAGTGACGTCGGACAGCTTCGAGATCGTCACGAAACGCGAAAACGAGACGATTTCCAAGGACAGGACCGAGTTTGA
>JANMLS010000425.1:0-5696 GCA_031372675.1 Verrucomicrobiaceae bacterium | reverse complement strand
CCGTGCGAGGGCAAGTTGCTTTTCGGATTCGGAGAACTTGGTTTGCAGGCCGTCTGCGCGTTGCTTCTCGGTGGTGAGGTCGCCATTGAGCTTTTGCTTGTCGGCTTCGAGCGTAGTGACTTTTTGCGCTTGGGCTTTGAGGTCGCCTTCGAGCTTTTGTTTGTCGGCTTCGAGCGCGGTGACTTTTTGTTTCTCGGCAGCGAGTTCACCATCGAGCTTTTGTTTGTCGGCTTCGAGCGCGGTGACTTTTTGGGTCAGCTCGGGAACGGTCTGGGGTTTGCCGCCGCCGCCTGCACCGCCGCCGGTGTCGGCGGCGTTGAAAAATTGGACCCACGGATTTTTACGTGCGAAGAATGAAAAGTTCATTGGCTCGCGGGGGTGTCAAAAATAGCCGATAGCAAATAGCCGATAGCAGATGCGATCCAACGGCGGTTGGATTGGTCGGCTTGATTTGCAGGGACTTACGCCGACCTGGTGAGTTCGAGGGCGCGGTTGTAGGCTTCGACGATGGGCTCGGCTTTGGTCAAAAATGCGCGGCGTTCTGCGGGTGGCCACTTCTCCACGTCCATCAGGGCGGCGCTGAATGTGAGGTGGAAGCAGGGCTTCACGGCGTGGGGGTCGGGGTCGCTGTCTAGCGGCTCGGGGATGAGGCCGAGCTTGATGTAGGCTTCGGTGATCGAGCGCGCCAGCGGCTCGCTGCCATCTAGCGGAAAGAGCTGGTCGCGCTTGCGCCAGAGCGTGCGCCATTTTCGGGCGGTCTCTTCGCTGATGAGCTTTGCGCCTTCGTGCTCTGCGATGTTGGCGGCGAGCCATTCGCCGAACTCGCCTTCGTGGCGGCGGAAGGCTTCCTCCAAAATCTGCCCGCAGCGGACTGCGTAGTGCAGCGCGTTCGCGGCTGCGCTGATCGCGATGGTGCGCAGCTCGCCGACTTTGGCGCCGCCGATGTTCAGCAGTGCGATGAGCTGAGAGTCGGGCTTCGTGCGCAGCGCGTCCTCGGGAATCAGGCTAGAAGAGGAATCGGATTGGTCCATAGAGTCAGCGGGAATGAGGATGTGCGGGCTTTCCGAGTGCCGATACGGCGCTGTCTGCACGCCTCGCGGGCCTCGGGTTTTTTGTCGCGCCGGTTGCGAAGTCCGCCGTGCCGCGCCTGAATGTTCGTGAAGATTTCCTGCACGCACGCGCGGGTAACGCCGAATTCTTCGCCGATTTCCTGATACGTGCGGCCTTCCTGTCCGAGCAGGATTTTGTAGCAGACGGCGCGGAGTGCCAGCGTGCGCGATGTGTCGCCGGCCACGAGGTCTAGCAGCTCGCCGCTGCTCATTTCGTGGGCTCCATGCGCTTCGAGCGCGTCGCCAACGGGATCGGCGAGGATGCGGATTGCAGCCGTCTCGAAATTGCTGCGGTCGCACGGGAGCGGGCTGCGGTCGGCTCGGATTGCCGTGGCGATCAACTCGGCGGCGAGGTCGCGAGGTTTATCGACGCCGGACAAATCGGCAGGCTGTGAAGCGAGCGGGCTGTCTGCGATGTCAGTTCCTGGCGGCATGTTGGTTTTTTAGCAGTTGATGACAAAAACACAAGATGGCTGCTAAAAACCGGCGAGCGCGCGTGCGGCGGCGTCTGCATCGGCGGCGGTGCCGATGTAGTCTATGAGGCCCAGCTTTTGCGATTCTGCGCCGGTGAACCATTGGCCGCGCATCGAGGAGGGATCGGCGCTGGGGCGATGGGCTTGCATCCAAGCGAGAAAGTCGGCGTTGAGTGTATCTACGCGGGATTGCAGGAAATTGGCCTGGTCGAGCGTGGGCGGGCGGTAGGGGTTTGCGGCGGCTTTGAGGTCGGAGGCTTCGGCTGTGAAGATGTGAGGGGTGATGCCGATCCGACTCATGAGCTGCGAGAAGTCGAGGAACGTGGAGATGGTGCCGATGCTGCCGACGATGGAGCTGCGTGGGGCGTAGATGGCGCTGGAAGCGGCTACGAGGTAGATGGCGGCGCTCGCTCCCATGGTGCTGATGTGAGTGACGACGGGCTTTTGCTGGCGCGCGGCGAGTACGGCATCGGCGGCGTCTGGCGCGCCGACTGCGGAACCGCCGGGGCTGTTGACGTTCAGGCGGATCGCGCTGACTGCGGGATCGGCGATTGCCTGCTCCAGCTCGGCGATGATTTGGGCGTAATCGGTCATGCCCAATGCTCGATCAATGGGCGTGGTGTCGGTGGAAAGCACATCGTTGACGTGGATATAGGCGATGCCTTCGCGGACTCCGTAGCTCTGGCGTTGGTTGACGAAATCGGCCAGCCATTCAAATGCGTTTTTCTCGGCAGGCATCACGGCGATGCGCTGCGCGAGCGTCTCCTGTTTGGCGAGCCACGGCGTGAACGATGGCGCGTGGAAAGCGAGCGGCCCGGCTAGGATTTGATGTGAGAATTGAGAAAGGTTCATGCGGCTGCTGCTTGCGGTTCAGTTTCTGTGGCGTCGGTCTGCTGGGCTGGCGCGGGCTGGGCCGGGAGAGCGCCGGGTTTGGCGGGTCGCCAACGCGCCATAAGTTGCTCGATGCGTTTTTCGGAGAGCCCTTTCTTTTTGCAGCGGTCTTCAAAGATGATCCATTCGTCGATCCATTGGTCGGTTTCTGGAAGCCAGTCCTCGCCGTTTTCGTCGTAGAGGCCGCGCAGATTTGCAAGGCCGTGATCCAGGTCGTTGATGCGGGCGGTGGAATCCTTGCCGTTGTCGAGTGTGACGCGGCGGGGGCGGCGGTAGGTGATGGAGTCGAGCCACGGGCCGTTGATGCCGCCGGGCGGCTCGGCAAGCAGGCCGCTGGCGACGCGCCAGCGGATGAAGCGGACGATCAAGGGCTCGAAAAAGCCGTAGATGATCTTGTCGGCGATTTGCTGGAACGTGGCATCTGCGCGGGCGTAGATGCCTCGGATGTTTGCGCCACCGAGTTTCTCGGGGTTCCAGAAAAATTCCAGCGGGATGCCGAGGGCTGCGCTGGCATCGCGCAAAAGGAGATCGTTGAAGAATGCGTTGAGCGCCGGGCTTGGGGAATTGGAGCTGAGTAGCTCGACGTTGCCTTCCTCGCTGAGTCTGGCGATGGCCGCGCCTGCACCGCCGTAGAGCTGCTCCATGGCGGCGGTGTCTGTGGAGACAGCTCCGGTGGAGTCTTTCTTCAGCTCCGCAAGTGCGCCACGGCCTTTCTTGGCGGCGACGCCTTTGATGATGAGGGCGACTTGCCGGTGAGCTTTTGCGGTGCGTGTTTCGAGGCGGCGGAGTTCGTCCACGTCCACGAGCTTGTTGAGCGCGGGGGCGAGAGGAGTGATGCCGCGCGACTGATGGGGGCCGTGTCCGTCGAAGATGTGAGCGACGTTCGCCGCCTCGTAAACGGTGTATTCGTCCTTCCCCCAACTGCGGACGTGGTAGCGGAGTGTCTCGCCGAATTTCCCCAGCTCCAAGCCGTCGTAAATGGGCTTATCGCGGGAATTGGGCGGGGTGCGCACGTCGGAGGATGCGATGTTGAAAAAGCACGGGCAGGCACCGACGCCGGCCTTGTCGCCGGGAGCTGGGAAAGCGGGGTTCTCCAGATAGGCAACGATTGCCTCATTTTGCAGGGCGAATTGCTCGGCCATGTGGAGCTGCTGCTCGTAGCCGGTGCGACGGCGGGAGAGGTCGCACTGGTTTTTGTTCATCATGAAGCGCTCGACTGCGAGCGTTGCCTCTTTGTTCCACTCCAGCGAGGTCGTGTTGAACTGAGCCGCGATGCCACGACCTACGGTGTGGCGGGCGATGCCGCGTCCCCATTCCTGGACGACGCCGAAGCGTTGACGGACGCCCTCGGCTTTTTCGGCCAGACGCGAGCGTGTGAACTCGGAGACGGGAAGGCGGGTGTCATCCGGGGCGACGACATAGACGTTTGCGCGGTCAATGGATTCGTCGGTGACATCGCGGTAGGCGGCGGCTGCGCGCCCGAAGTAACGTGAGAAGGGCCACATAAATTAGCTGTCGGCAAACGAGCCGCTGAAATCGAGGTTGGTGAAAACGGGGTTGCCGGCATCGGCGGCGCTTTCGTCGCCAGCGGCTTCGTCAATGGCGCTTTGTGTGACTTCGGCGACGTCGAGATTGGTAAGCACCATGTCTGCGGTGAAGGCTTTGCCGTTTTGGGAGGCGGAGCTGAGAAAGCGCAGAGAGCCCTGTCCGGCGGCGATTTTTGCGAGGGCTTGATCGCGCAGGGTAGTCACCCAGGCGGCGGCGTTGGCCGCGATTTGATTGAGGCAGATTCTTCGGAATTGAGCAGCGGCGGCAGTCACGTTTTGGCCGGGCTGTCAAACGAGGTTGCCGACGCGGTGCCGCGTATTGCGGGCGCGTCGGCAATGGTCGTCAGCCGATGGCGGCGGGCTGTCAATCGTCGGAGGGCTTCACCTTTTCTTTGGCTTTCAGCTCGCGGATGTCGTCGAGCTTTGTCTCGATGTTTCTGGCGAGGGCTCGCTGCATTTTCTCCACGTCGCCGAGATGGTTATTTTTCGTTCGGGCGATCCAACCGTCGCCGTCCTGGTATTCGTCGGTCGTTTGGGTGCGGTAGTCCTGATCGATGTCGCTTGGTAGCCACCAATGGACGGGCTCGCCGTGTTCCTGCCCGTATTTGATGCAGTCGTAATAGAGGTTGGCCGCGAAGAAATTCGACCAGCACAGCCAAAGGTTGAGCTGAGCCTCGTGAACCTCGGAAATTTTGATCGGGCTCCATTTGGTGTGGGTTGGTGGAGCGCCTTTGTAGGGGTCGAAAATGGTGGAGCGCAGGCAGCACTCATAGACGATCTCAGCTTCGTCGCCGGAATCGACGAGCCCGACGGATGGGGCGAAGAGTTCGCGCTCGCCGGTCGCTGGGTCCACCCACACGAAGCGGCGGAGTTCGCCGTTCGCGTCGGGTTTCTCTCCGGCGAGTTCGAGGATTTCCTCCCAGGAGCTTGCGCGGCCCCAATCAATCAGCGCGCTCCACGTCGGTTGGTCGGGGTGATCCCACAGCACGCCGTAAGCCCGGATGCCATACCACCAGTGTTCCTTTTGCTTATCCACGGTGATGGCGAGACGTTCCGGGCGCAGGGGCAATTCACCTTTCGCGTATTTGCGCGGGTTGCGGGCAATGACGCGGTCGAGGTCGTCTTCTTTGACTGCGCTGCCGGTGCGGATGAAGGGCAGTCCGCACGTCATGTTGTGCCACTTGATGAGCGCGGCCACGTCCTTTCTCGCGTTCAAAAATTCCTTGGCGATGCGGCCCAGCGAGCCGCCCAATTCCGGCGGGCAGTATGCGCGCCAGACGTGCGCGCTGATCATGTCTGCGGGGGCGTGGGGATTGTGCGAAGCCCATCGGTAACGCTCGATCATCCATCGCATTTGGACGCCAAGAATCTCCTTTTTGCAGTGCGGACACTCGTAGGTGGTATCGCGCTCCAGGGCATCCATTCGGTAGCCGGTCTTTTTGCGGATTTTCTTCGTGGCATCCGCCGGGCTGGTGACTTCGTGCCAGACTTCGAACTGACTGAATTTGAAACGCCCTGTGGTTTCTTCGCGCCATTGGTCGGTGGGCAGCAAGTTGCCGTCTGCATCGAGCAGCGGCTGCAAATCTTCATCGAACGGGACGAGCTTTTTGTCTGAGCTGAATGTGAGGCGTTGCCAACCTGACAAGAACGGGTCCATCGCTTTTTCCGCCCAGCCG
>JANMLS010000408.1:0-2451 GCA_031372675.1 Verrucomicrobiaceae bacterium | reverse complement strand
GGTAGATACCGAAGTGGCCAAACGGGGCGGACTGTAAATCCGCTGGCTTACGCCTTCACTGGTTCGAATCCAGTTCTGCCCACTCCCCCCTTGTGTAGGAAGGGGGGACCGGCACCCGGTGAGATTGCGGTTTTTTTAAGTCTGTTACAAATCGTCAATGGATAACCTCGCCCAATTCGAAGCCGACCTCTGGGAAGCCGCCGACAATCTCCGCGCGAACTCAAAGCTCACTTCCAGCGACTACTTTATGCCCGTGCTGGGCATCATCTTTCTGCGCCATGCGGCGAATCGCTTCGATGCCGCAACGCAGCAGATCGCAGCGGACCAGGAATCGGGGAAGATGCCGAAGCGCAAGATTCTCCCTGCCGATTACATCCGCCGCCGTGCGCTGTTTCTGCCCGACGATGCCCGCTACGATACCATCATGGCGAAGGCGTCGTCCGATCCCGCCGGCCTGCCAAAGCTCGTGACGGATGCCATGACGGCTATCGAGGCGGATTTTGAGCCGCTGGCAAACGTCCTGCCGAAGGACTACGGAATCTTTGAGCCCAAGGTGCTTGAGGAGTTGATGCGGAAGTTCAACAGCGAGCTGATCAAGAAGGCCACCGGCGACGTCTTCGGGCGGATTTACGAATACTTCCTCGCGAAGTTCTCCATCCAGAAAGCGCACGACAACGGCGAGTTTTTCACGCCCTCTTCGCTCGTGCAGCTCATCGTGAATGTCATCGAGCCGGACCACGGCAATGTATTCGACCCCGCCTGCGGTTCCGGCGGGATGTTTGCGCAGACGAGCCATTTCATTGAGCAAATCGGCGGCGATACCACGAAGAAGGTCGTCTTTTACGGTCAGGAAAAAAACCGCGACACCATCCGCATCGCCAAGATGAACCTCGCCGTCCACGGCTTGGAGGGGAAGATCGCCGAGGCCATCACTTACTATCAGGACGAGCACAATCTCGCGGGTAAGGAAAAGCTCGCGCCGGGGCAGTGCGACTTCGTCATGGCCAATCCGCCGTTCAATGTGGACCTCGTGGATGCCGAGCGCATCAAGACCGACCCGCGCCTGCCCTTTGGCCTGCCGGGCGTGAACAAGGATAAGCGCGTCTCCAACGGCAACTACCTGTGGATTTCCTATTTCTGGAGCTACCTCACCGCCACGGGCCGCGCCGGGTTCGTCATGTCCTCGCAGGCTTCGAGCGCGGGCAACGACGAAAAGACCGTGCGCCAGAAACTCGTCGAGACGGGCGATGTGGACGTGATGATTTCCATCAAGGGCGGCTTCTTCTACACCCGCACCGTCCCGTGCGAGTTGTGGCACTTCGACCGCGCCAAACCCGCCGAGCGCAAGGACCAAGTCCTGATGCTCGATGCCCGCAGCATCGGCCAGCTCATGAAGGGCTCGCGCAAAGTTTTTGAATTCACGCCGGAGCAGATGCGCAATCTCACCGCCATCGTCTGGCTTTATCGTGGGCAAAAGGAGCGGTTCACCGAGTTGGTTGACCAACACATTGATTCCAGTCTGAACGCCGCGCAGTCCTGCTTTCTCTCCGACGCATCCGAGCCACTTGATGCCTGCATCCGTTTGCACGCGGACCTTCGGAGCAAAGTCCGCCCGTTCTTGGACTCTCTCGGCAAAAACATCCAAGCCGAAGTTATCTCCGATTTTCTCTCCGCCGAAAGTGATTCTACCGGTCCCGTGGAGAGCTTCCGTCAGATGGTGGCTGATGCACAAAAACACCGCAACGATTCGGGAGAAAGTTGGGCGGACATTTGCGATTTTGCCCGCACCATCCTCGCTCCGCTGGCGGAGCAGGCACGCGGCCTTGTCGCGGTGCTCGACCTACAGCTCAAGCGTTCCTCCCGTCTCGTCTCCGTTTGCGAATCCGAACTCGGCGCACGCAAGAACCCGCTGTGGGACAACCGGGAAGTAGCCCGGGCGATGAAGGCTGCGAATGCAGCGCGTGAAACCGCCACCGAGTGCCTCAAAGCGGTGCGCTATTTTCAAAAACACGCCGCTTGGTTGATCGAGCGATTTCCAAAGGCGGAAATGCAGGCCGTCCCCGGCTTGGTCAAAATCGTCTCGCGGGCGGAAATCGCCGCCGCCGACTGGAGCCTCACGCCGGGCCGCTACGTCGGCGTCGCCCCGGCGGAGGTGGATGAGGATTTTGATTTCGCCCAGACGATGCAGGACATCCACGCGGAGCTGGCGGAGCTGAATACCGAAGCGGCGGAGTTGGCGGGGAAGATTGCGGGGAATTTTGAGGCACTTTTATGAGCAGGGAACTCGCTGATTACGCCGCCCTGGGACGGGATGCGAAAGTAGTCAACGACTTTAGTCGGCGCGACGCCACTTAAAGATTGGGCGAGGTAGTTAACGGGCCGCGTCTTTCAGCGAAGCGTTCCCGGTTTATGTTATCCAGCGTCTTGCCGACTAAAGTAGTGGAATACTTT
>JANMLS010000405.1:0-36672 GCA_031372675.1 Verrucomicrobiaceae bacterium | reverse complement strand
CAAAAGCGCCCTCGCTTGTTATGGTGTCCCGCCCGCCCCGTCCGCCACCAGAAAGGCGCAATCGGCGCTTTAATTCCCGCCCGGGGCGTCCGGGACACTGGGACCACGAACGAGGGCGTTCGTGCCACGCGCAAGTTCTCCGAATTTCACGCCAATCACGCGCGGCTGCACAGCGCGGTTGAGATTCAAACAACTCGCATCATCCCCATCTTTGACTCGCATTTGCACGACGCGGACGCCATCCATGAGCTTGTCATCCAGCGCGTAAGCCTCGCGGCCTTTTTGCGAGTTGAGGTCTTCGTAAATTGGCGACGCGCTTTCGCCGATGAGCGCGAATCCGCCCGTGCCAGAGTCATTACGCGTGGCGTCAATGTCGCCGCTTTTGCGGAAGGAATCCACAGCGACGACCATAAAAACACCGCTCGCCAAAACACCAACCGTAGCCAGCGAACGCCCGCGCCGACGTGTGGTATTGCGAAGCGCGAGGTCGTTCGCAGAGTCGAGCGTCGAACCCCGGTCCAGCCTGCGCATGACCACGCGGCACAGCCAAATGCCGATGCCTAAAAGCGCAAAGCCGATGCCGAAGAATGCGACGGGATTCATAGCGATGTGTGCGGGGTAGGGTGGGCGTCCCGCCCGCCGGTCCGGGCATACTGCCTGGACCAACCGAAAGCAAAGGCGGCGTCGCTCTCGCAGGAGTCGCACTGTTCGATGCGCTGATGATTCAGGCGGGACGCCTGAATCGGCGGGCAAGATGCCCACCTTACCCCGCACACGCTGGCTTTCATTTCGCCACCTCCCCGCTCATCAGCGCCGCAGCTTCGTTTTTGAAAATACGCCGACTCGCCAGCCACATGGCAAAAAGCGCCATGAGCACACTGCCGCAGATGCCGCCGAGGATGGTGCCCGTTTTTGCCACAAACAAAAAAGCCGTCCCGCCCGTCGCGCCGCTCCACACGCCGCCGAGTGCGGAGAGCACGGCTTTTGTGTAGAGGACTGCGCCGCCAACTCCGAGCGTCGCGCCGATGAGCGCGAGCAGTGCGCCTTCTTTCAAAAAGAGACGGCGCACTTTCTTGCGCGTCCAGCCGACGGCGAGGAGCAACCCGGCTTCGGCGGCGCGTTGTTCGATGGTGAAGGTGAACAGCAGCCCAGTGAGCACGGCGGCGGCGGCAATAAGGAAAAACGAAAACGACGCGAAGAGCTGCCCGAAATCCACCGGCGCATCGGTGGCGGCGAGTGCTTGCTCGCGGAGATTCACGACGCGGAAGCCGAGTGCTTTGGGATCAATGAATGCGGCGATGCGCTCGACTTGCTCGCGCTTTGTGCCTTCGGGGTAGCGGATGCTCGTGAGGTTCCCCCAGCGATTGCCCCACATTTCCTGGCCGACTTTGAGGTTGATGAATGCCTTCGGAGTGCCGCGATATTTCTCCCAGTATTCCTCGTCCTTCTTGCGGATACGCTTCGAGTCAAACGGGAAGCCGGGCTTCCATTTCGAGAAGCTGTCCTTGTCCGGGATATTTGGAAAATCGGGCATCCACGAGCTGTCGAGCTGCGGCTCCTCCATCTCGATGATGGGCGCGAGGATGGTGAAAGTGCGCGTCTTATCGATGAGTTCGCGCCGCTCGCCCATGACGCTGTAGCGCAAGGTGAGCGTGTCGCCGGGCTTGGCATCGAGGTCATCGGCCAGCCATCGGGTGATTTGGATTTCGTCGTCGGCCAGCTCCGCCTGCACAAAGCCGGAGGCCGGGGCGTCGATGGCGGTGACCATGGAATACGGAGTGGAGCGAATCGGAGCCGAGACATTCCTGTCGCCGACAGCGTGGTTGTCCGAGGGCGCTTTGGAGTCAGAGCCAGCCTTTGGGGTGTTCGGAGTTTGCGCGTCTTTGGTGTTTGTCGCGCTGTCGGCGACAGGAATGTCGCCGCTCCTTGGCTCGCTGTCGCTCGCAGCGCCTTTTTCGATGGCGGTGACGAAGTAGGTGAGGGAGTCGAGGCCGGGGGGCGGCGGTTCACCAACCATCTGCTTGACGTTAAAAAAGTGCCCAGAAACAAACGGTGCATCTGCTGGCGGAACGGGGCATTCTGAAGAAACACTCGAGTCTCTCGTTTTCTCACTCACCCGTGCCGCTCGCACGACTTCTGTGTCCAAGAAAACCCGCTGACTACGAAGCTCCAATGCCCGGTTTCCTGCAACCGACTGAATTGTGAACTCGTCTCCGCCCTGTCCCAGTTCGTCCAATTCAATTACGAGCGTACTGGGGGAAACTTGTATTCCTTTATCACTCACAAGACCGAGCGTGAGATTGCTCAATAAGCTATTTACCTTCGCGGTCTTTTTATCGTCGTCAGTCAAAAATCCTCGCTGAACATGCTCAGGCATCATCAGCACATTCACCTTCTCCCCCAGCCCCACCTTCCCCTGCAATTCCGGCAGCGGCACAAACACTGTATTCGGCGGCACTTGGCTGGCGGTGAGGGCGAAGCGCCCGAAGTCTTCGTCGCCCACGATGCGCCCGACCCGCGCCTTCACGGTGACGAGCGCCGCTTCCTCGCCGGAGAGCGGCGCGTCTTTGGAAAATGCGCCCGGCTTTTCGACGTAGAGCGAAAGCTCTTCGCCCACTTTCAGCGAGAGCTGCGCGGCGATGCGTTCGTTCAAAGAGACGTAAGGGACTGAAGGGACGGCGTCCTTTTCGTCCCCTGAGTCCTTTTTGTCCCTCGGCGAAAGCCTCCAGAAATCCCCATCCACACCGACGATCTGCACTTTATTCGCGCGGGCCTTGCCGTCTCCACGCATCGCGGAGCCTTGCATGAGCAGCACGCCCGCTGCGTCTTCGCCGGGGAAAAACATCCGCGCCACGACCGCTGGCCGCTTCGCCTTATCCGCCGGCCACGGCACAAATCGCTCACCACACAGCAGCGCCTCCCCGATTTTCCCCACACGCGCCTCGGCCTGCGCCTTGAGCGTTCCTTTCACCGAATCGCCCACCATCAGCGCCCCGCAAAGCACCATCGCCGCAAGCGCACAGCCGAGCACCACTCCGAGATGCGTGCGCCAGTGGTGGCGGATGCTTTGCGCGATCACAGGCCGGTGTCCGCGTAAATGGTGTCGAGCGTGGTGGAGAAGCCTAGTTCCAGCACGCTGAGTGTGTCAGAGCCGGTGAGGACGGTTTTTTCCCAGCCGCTGTCGGTTTTGTGAAAGATGGTGATCTCGCGCTTATCCTGCGCAGCGAGGATGTAGGTGTGCAGCGTCGGCAGCGTGCGGTAGGCGAAAAGTTTTTCGCGCTGGTCGGTGCGCTCGGTGTCGGGCGAGAGGACTTCTACGATGAGCACTGGCTCGGTGCTGAAATACTTCGGCGCATTTGTTGGCGAGCACTCCACGAGGATGTCGGGGTAATAAAAGCAGTCGTCCGAAGCAGCGGAGATGCGCACTTTCATATCGGCCATGAATGGGCGGCAGGGTTTTCCGCGCAGATGCAAATAGAGTTCACCCTGAAGATTCGCGGCGATGGTGTTGTGTGTGCGACTTGCGCCCGCCATGGCGAACACGCGGCCTGCGAAGTATTCGTGGCGGATTTCCGATTGGAGTTCACCAGCGATGTATTCTTCGGGCGTGATGAGAGTTTCCTGAACAGTGATGGTGCTCATGCGTGCAATGTGGCCAGCGGAAGGCGCGGCGTCAAACCAGCTTCCGGTCGCGCAACTCCAGCACGCGGCCCATTTTCCGAGCAAGATCGGGCGCGTGTGTGACCATGACGATGGCGACTTTTTCGCGCTGATTTACCTCCGCGAGCAAGTCGGCGAGGCGCACTGCGTTTTCCACGTCGAGGGCGCCAGTCGGTTCGTCGGCAAGCAGAAGTTTTGGCGAGGCGATCAATGCGCGGGCGATGGCGGCGCGTTGGCGTTCGCCGCCGGAAAGCTGGCCGGGACGATGTTCCAGACGATGCGAGAGGCCGACGGATTCGAGCATCTGCGCCGCACGATCCCGAAAAGCGGACCGCTCCGCCTTCGTGGATTTGCGGGCGAGAGTGGGGACGAGGACGTTTTCCAGCACGCTGCAATGCGGCAGCAAATGATGGAGCTGAAAAATGAAGCCGACCTGCGTGTTGCGAAACTGCGCGAGCCGCTCCGCATCCAGCGAGGCGAGGTTTTTCCCGGAGACAATCACTTCGCCGCTATCCGGGCGGTCCAGTGCGCCGAGGAGATTGAGCAGCGTGCTTTTTCCCGAACCGCTCGGCCCCACGATGGCGACCGTCTCGCCCGCTTCGATTGCAAAATTGCACTCGGAAAGCACGGGC
Organism: Verrucomicrobiaceae bacterium; assembly: GCA_031372675.1. Taxonomy (GTDB): domain Bacteria; phylum Verrucomicrobiota; class Verrucomicrobiia; order Chthoniobacterales; family Chthoniobacteraceae; genus SXWH01. Next base: position 32,380 of record JANMLS010000405.1, on the reverse strand, counting down.
ACGGCGGCATCGCCGCTGGCGTAGGATTTGGTGACGTTGTGGAGTTCAGCGAGCATGTTTAGTAAGCAGTGGGCAGCAGGCAGTAAGCAGTAGTCGGTTAGCAAAGCCCCGCCAACTGCCAACTGCCAACTGCCTACCCCGCGAGTTCCTCCGCTGGATATGTCCAGATTTCACTCAGCGTCGGATGATAGTGCGGGACTGCGGCGAGTTGCGCGGCGGTGGAGCGGAAGTGCATGGCGACGACGATTTCGTGGATGAGTTCTGATGCGTGCGGGCCGACGACTGCGCCGCCGAGAATTTCGCCTGTCTCTGCGGATGCGATGAGTTTCACAAAGCCGTCCGTCTCTCCCATGCAGAGCGATTTTCCGTGATCGTTAAACGGATACTTCGCGCTGCGAAATGCGATTCCCACGTCCTGCAATTCGCGCTCCGATGCGCCGACCAACGCGACTTCCGGCTCCGAAAAAATCCCGTAGAGCTTCAGGCGATAATCGCTTTCCTCCAGCGTCCCGCTGCTGCTGAGAATTCGCGCCGCATTGCGTGCTGCAATCTCGCCCTGCTGGATGGCGATGTGGACGATTTCGTACGGACCCGCGACATCGCCAGCGGCGAAAATGTGTGGCTGCGTGGTCTGCTGCGTGGGTTTTACGAGCGGGCGTCCCGGGGCGGTGATTCCGGCTGCGGCGAGATTCAGCGTTTCAAAATTTGGCTCGCGACCCAGCGTGTGCAGGATTCGTTCAGCGTGAATCGTCTGCTCGCCGTCTGCGCACGAGAAAGTCACGCTCCGCCCGGTCGCAGTGCGTGCGGCGGAGAGCAGCTTCGTTCCAGTGAAAACACGGATGCCGTGATTGCGCAGTCCTTCAGCGAGCGCTTCCGCAACATCGGCGTCGGTCCCTTTCAAAAGCTGCGGGCTGCGTTGAATAATCGTCACTTCACGCCCAAGTCCCGCGTAGTAAGTCGCAAACTCCACCGCCGTCGCGCCGCCGCCGAGGACGATCACACTTTGCGGAATCTCCTCGCTGTCGAGCACGTCATCCGTCGTCCAGAAACCCGCATCATTCAGCTCAGGAATCGGCACCGCGCTGACCTTCGATCCTGTGGCGATGAGAAATGTGGACGCGGTGATGCTGCGCTCCGAGCCATCGTGCATCCGCACCGCGACCGTGTGCGCGTCCGCGAATCGCGCAAAGCCGCGAACGAGATCAAATCGGCCATCCTGCAACTGTCCCGCACGATATTGCGCGAAGTCGGAAATCAGCCGCCGCTTTCGTGCGATGATCTCCGCGCCTTCCACGCGCAGGCCGGATGCACGCAGGCCAAATTCCTCCGCACGACGCATGGATGCAAAGCGCGTGGACGACGCAAGCAGCGTCTTGCTCGGCATACAGCCGCGAAGAATGCACAGCCCGCCGAGTTCCGCAGCGCCATCAATCACACACGTTCGCAAACCCTTTGCCGCTGCGGTTCGCGCTGCTGCGTAGCCCGCGCTGCCGCCGCCGATGATGAGGAAATCGTAGTTCATGGTATTTTTGGAAAACCTTCCGGCATTACTTCATATATTTGGAGAAATTGCGGGGCGTAAAATTTCAGATTTGTCGCCGTAATCGTGTCGCCCTCACGTCGTCCAATTCCGAGCACCAGCCCACGCTCATCAGGATCGATGAAACGCAGCCACGGCGGAGTCTTTCGCGGACTTTCTGCAAGTCTGTAAGCAAGCGGCGCGGCGGGCGCGATTTCGCCGGTGATATTCGCGGAGTTGATCACCGCTGGATATTTGAGCGGGTCGTGATCCACGGCGAGATCGTGGATGATCACGTAGCGCACTCCGCGCTCTTTTGCGATTGCGGCGGCGGAATCGTCTTCCGAGAGAAAGAAACGTGCGCTGTCGAAAATGCCCGGAAAACTCTGGTGGCTCGTGCCTGCGATTCCCGGCTGGCCGGACCAATACGCAAGCTGCGGAGAATGCCACCACACCGCGAGAAATGGACGCTTTTCCGCCGAGCGCATGAGCATCGCCAGCCGCCGCAACTCCACCTGCACTGCGCGTTCCTGCAAGTTTGCTTCCTCGCGTCGCTCGCGAATATCGAGCGGTGGATGCAGCCGTTCTTTCCACTCCTTGCCGAGCGGGAAAAGCGCAGCCAGCCCGATGAGCCAGCCCGCAGTGACATTGCGCAGCGAGCCGAGTTGCCACGGGATGCACATCGCGATTGCCAGCGCGGAAAAATAACCCCAGCGCCGCTGCCACACCGTCAGCGCAATCAGCACTGCGATGAAAGCGAGAATCCCGATGCTGCGACGATCCGCGCGGCGTGCAGAAATGAGCAGCACAGGCGCGAGCACCCAAAATGCGCCAAACCAAAACCACGGCAGCCAGCCTTTCAGACTCAGCGATTTCAACTCCGCAATCGTCCGGCTCCACGCCACGAGGCGCTCGCGCAGCGCAGCGTCGGGAAGCGTGATTCGCCAGCCATCGATCAACAACGCCACGAGCAAAATCGCCGCGAGCGCGATCCAGCGTGGACGCACTGCCCGCGCACTGAGCGCCATGCGTCCGCCGATTGCGTGCAGGCCCATCGCCAGCGCAAAACAGACTGCCGGTTCATAGAGCGAAACCCACAGCGACATCCCCCACGCCGCGCCAGCCGCGATGCTCCATCGCTTTGCCAGCCTTGCGCTCAGCCCCGCATCCGCCAGCGCAAGCTCCGCACCGAGCGCGACTGCGAGCAGAAGCATCAGCAGCGATTGATGGTCCGGCCTGCCGAGCAATGTGCCGTGGACGAGTATCGGGCAGACCGCAAAAAACAGCAGCATCACCCCGCGAAACGGCACGCGCATTTTCCCCGCCCACCACCACAGCCACGCCATCGTAGCGAGCGCGAGCAGCGGAGAAATCCACGCGCCCGCAAGCTCCAGCGCACGGTCTGGGATGCCTGACGAAAATGGGCGAAATGCAATGCTCGTCCCGACGATGAGCCAATCCATCGGCGCAGTCGTGTGCGGCGTCGTGCCTGCGGGCCAGTTCTCAAAATCGTGGTGCCGGATGATCCAATTTCCTTCTGCGACCATCTTCACGCGAGTCATCCGCGAGTAGCAGTCACCTTCGAGAAAAAATACATCTCCGCCGTGAAAAACTTCCTCGCGATTGTGGGTGCGGGCGACCAACGCAAGCGCGAGCAACAACAGCAGCCCGCCCCGCGAGAGCCAGCGCCGCCAGACTGGAATTGATGAGATGGATTCAGCCATTGTGCATCTGCTACTACTTCCCGCCGCGCCCGCGCACAGCAAGCCCTACCGCAAGAAATGCTGTCAGCATTTTCCAGCAGCGTGACATTCGCCCGCATGGTGCTCATCATCCGCGCTGCCATGACGAATAAACTGCGAATCCTCCTCACCCTCGCGCTCGTGCTCACAGCGTGGGGCATCGGTTTTAGCATGGGCGGCGGGCTACGCGTGAAGGACGTTGCGAGCGCGGGGATTTCGCGCGGGGATGAGAAAGGGGAGCTTTCCAGCGAGGATGCGCGGCGTCGCGTGGGGCAGGTGATGGCGGCGATTCCCGATGGCTCCGAGGAAGCAGGACGCCGCGTCGCGTGGACTCGCGAGAGCTTCAAGCGCGCCGCTGCGAACTTTGGGAAGGAGGGCAATCTCATCAGCTACGCACGGCGTGCGATGCAGATGACGGATTCGCTGAACATGGAGGATTTCCCGATGGTTGTGGAAGCATTCGCAGAGGTGAAAGCGGAGGGGAAAAATGAACTCGATGGAATCATGGAGCTGCTCATCGCAGGCCGCTGGGCGGAGCTGAACCCGAAGGCCGCTGCGGAGTTTTTGAAGCAGAGAGGAGGGATAAATTACATGGATATGAATCCGGATATTGTCTGGAGCGTGTGGGCGGAAAAAGACCCCGCCGCCGCTGCTGCTTATGCGAAACAGTCCGGCGACCCTCGCGCCATGAAGACGATCCTCGAATCGCTCGCGATGAGCGATGTGGATAACGCGCTCGCCTTTGCCCGCATCCACGCACCAGAGCTGATCGCGGATGGAAGTCTATCGAGTGCTTTGGGGAAAAAGAGCAAGTTCACCGACCCGGAGCGAGTCGCCAAGCAGCTCGAAAGTCTGGGGAGTTTCGACGGGAACACCACGCTGGCGATGTCGGGGTGCGCAGAGCAATGGGCGAAGAAGGACCGCAATGCCGCCCGAAATTGGGCGCTCTCGCTGCCAGATGCCGAGGCGAGGAAACAGGCGTTGTTTGGAGTGTATAAAGAATGGTCATCCACAGACCCAAAAGCCGCCGCAGATGCGCTGCTCGCCGAGCCTCGCAATGGAGCAGACTTTGAGAATGTGGCGGCTTTCGTTGCTTCATCCTGGAGCCGGAAGGACTGGAAAGGTGCGGCTGATTGGATGGAGAAGTTGCCATCGGAAAAAGAAAAGTCCGTTGCTGCTGCTTCACTGAGCTTTTGGTTGGGGCAGGATAATCCCGCAAACGGCGCGGAGTTTCTAAAAGGACTGCCAAGCGGAGCGGTCCGCGATGCCGCAACCGATGGCTACGTCAGAAGCATACGGAGTGAAAACATAGGCAGCGCGATGGAGTGGGCATTCACCATTTCGGATGCGAAAAAAAGAAGTAGCACCACAAAAACCGTGCTGAAGGAGTGGTTTAACGAAGACCCCGCCGCCGCATATCAATGGCTGGAGACTGACAGCGGAATGACGCCGGAGCAGCGCGCGGATTTTCTGCGCAAGTGAAGCGGCTGCGAGCATCCGCACTTTGAAATACGAGTGGACGCTACCGGATTTCGCGCCGGAGATATTCGCGAGAGAGCTGCACGTAGCGCTCGGCCCAGACTTTGATGCCAGCTTGTTCGTCGAGCGAAAGTATGCGGACGGCTTTGGCTGGTGAGCCGAGGATGAGCGAGCCGGGCGGGAATTTTTTCTGGCCGGTGACGAGTGCGCCCGCGCCGACGATGCAGCGGTCGCCGATTTCCGTGCCGTCGAGAATCACTGCGCCCATGCCGACGAGGACTTCGTTGCCGACGGAACATGCGTGGAGGATTGCCTTGTGGCCCACGGTAACTAGCTCGCCGATTTCCACGCCGTAATTATCTGCGAGATGGACCACCGCGCCGTCTTGAATGTTCGAGCGCGGGCCGACGCGGATGCTGTGAATATCAGCACGCAGGACGCATTGGTACCAGACGCTGGATTCTTCGCCAAGAGTCACGTCGCCGATGAGCGTAGCGTTGTGAGCGACGAATGCGGAGGCGGCGAGCGTCGGGACTTTTCCGAGGTATTTGTCAATGCGAGAGTTGAAGTTCATGGTGAAAATGTAGCGGGATGGCCGGGGGCACATCAACCGCGAAGGCTCACGAACAAAGGCTTTGAGGGTGAAAAATTTTTGAAAATGCCCGTTGACTACCGGAAAGCACACTGACAAGTAGGACGCCGTTGCGGTCACTGACAGCACAACTCAAAACAACCTGAAACAACCCAAAACACAGAACAAACAAACCACAATTATGAACAAAGCAGAACTCGTAGCATCCGTCGCTAAAGCACTCGGGAAAGACACCTCGAAAGCCGCAGCAGAAAAAGCAGTCGCAGCAACGATTGATTCAATCGCAGCTGCGTTGAAAAAAGGCCAGAGCGTGCAGCTCATTGGCTTCGGCACCTTCAAGGTCGTGGCCCGCAAGGCCCGCATCGGTGTGAACCCGAAGACCGGCGAGAAGATCAAAATCAAGGCTTCCAAAGCCGTGAAGTTCGGCGCTGGCAAGGAACTCAAGTCGAAGCTCAAGTAGTCTTCGGATTTTTACAAAAGCCCCGTCTTCTTCACGAAGACGGGGCTTTTTTATTCCGGAGAAGTGGGTGGGGTGAAAATGACGAAGCCGCAGGCGTGTTGGCTATCGGCTATTTGAAATCGGCCAATCGCAAATAGCCGATAGCCAATTCGTCATTCAGCCGCAGCGCGGCGTCAAATCCCCGTCAGTTCGCGAATGATCATGATGAGAGCGACGACGGAAAGAATTCCGAGGACTCCGGCGGGCCAGAGCGCGGCGGCTTTATTTGGCGATTTGAGATAGCCGGGGAGAAACTTCCCGGCGATTCCGAGTGAGCCGATGAGCGCGAGTATCAGCGCAAGCGTCGTGCTCGACGAGAGCAGCACTGAGCCAGCGATGACCATTCCGCCAAGGATGGATGCGGCAATGAGCGATGCCTTGCTGCCTTTCAGGAAGCCCTGAAATCCTGCGGCGATGATGATGATTCCGAATATGAGGAGGTAGCTTTGAATAGTCATGAGTTTGGTTGGTAGTCGCGCACCCTGCGCTTAATAAACTCCCTCGACGATTGTTTTCTCCATCGCGCCAAACGGACGGACTTCCGCGACGCCATCCCAAGCATACGGCGCACGCGGTTTGCGGCGAAGCGCTTCGTCGCGCTCCAGAAAACGCGGCATGAAAAACTCCTTTGTCAGCGTCGTCAATTCCACGCGGCCCCAAGTGTCGTAATCCACGGTCTTCGCCGTATCCTTCGGGTCCACCACACGAAGCACGGCGCGAGGCTGCGGCGCAAAATATGTGATGGAGAAATTATCCTCCGGGCGCAGCGGAACGCTGGCTGCAAGGCCCATGAGCGTGTTGCCGTAGGTGGGATAAAAACCGATGCGGCCTTCAAGCACTTCCTCGACAATGAAGCGCACATACTGCGGGAGCATTGTGGTGCCGCCGCAGAACACACCACGAATCCCAGCCTCGTAGATGTCCACTTTCTCCGCGAGCGCTTCGAGCAGCTTCGGCGTGGTGAAAAGCCCGCTGACTTTGCGGTTTTTCAAAATGATCGCCGCCTGATCCACGACGTGCGCCATGTACTGCTTCGCAACGTCGAACTGCTTGTTGGCTATCAGCTTTTTCACAAAGCGCGGATCGAGGTCTATAAAGTAGCAGGACGAACCGCGAACATGCGCGAGATGCTCGATGGCAAGACGCAGCCGACGCGGCCCAGTCGGCCCCATCATCAGCCACGCGCCGCCGCGTGGAAAATGTTCGTCCGCGATCTTTTCGGAAAACTCGCTGTAATCCACCTTGTAATCACTCCACCCGATGCGCTGCTTCGGCATCCCCGTCGTCCCGCCCGTCTCGAAGATATTAAACGGCTGCCCCTTGAACGCCGCAGGAACCCAAACTTCCGGCTGAAGATCGCGCAACCACTCGTCCTGAAAATGCGGGAACTTCGTCATGTCCCCGAAGCAGCGGATTTCCTTGCGCGGATCGAAGTTCTCCTTCGCCCAATCGAGCCAGAACGGACATCCCGTCTCCGGCGAAAAATGCCACGCGATGATTTCCGCGAGGTGGGATTCGAGTTGGGATTGAGCGGCGGCGACGGCTTCTGCGGATACTTCGGGCATGAGGAAAAATAGTGTGTGTGCGTAATAATTCCCGCGCCCTATCCGGGCAAGGAAATGTTCGTACCAAGCTCCATTCCTCCTGCTTGCCGTGTGCGGTGCGAGTGTGTTTCATTGCAGACAATGAATGAGCCATCTGGTGAGCAGACGCAGGGTCTGGAAGTCCGCACGTATTTTGTCAGGGAGCGCAATGCGCTCGTTGCCCGCGCAGTTTTTAGCGACCTTTACGTGGACTACTATTTGCACCAAGGGCAGCACGGCTACACGCACAGCAGCGTGCACGATTCGCTTTTCAAGGATGCGCTTTCTGCGCTCACGCTGCATTGTGCTTCGCGTCCGTGGAATGAGACGACGGCTTGGACGATTCACTTTGCGGAGCTGAAACTGAATCTTTTTGTGTCTGGCGATAACAACCGTGGCGCGGTGTGCGGGCAGATTTTTACGGACCAAGTGAAGGATGATGGACGCAATCTTTTGAGCTGCGACATCGTGCGCGGACAGGGCTTCCCACGGCGGAGTGTGGTGGACCTCGCGGATGTGGATGTTTTTCACGCGGTGGAAAAATACTATGCGCAAAGCGAGCAGCTTCCGGCGCGTTTGTTCCGGCACTCCGAGGAGGATTTTGTGATGGTGACGGCGCATCCCGACATTGATATGGCGTGGTTTGAATCGCTCACGGATGAAGCCGTCCGCGCGATGGACCAAACGGAGACTCTGAGCCTGCTGGAGCGTCGTTTTTACAAATGGGATTGCGGCTGCGATGACAAGAAGATGATGCGCGTGCTGGCTCCACATTTTAGCAAGGAACCGGATGAGCTGTTTGGTGATGAGCCGTTGATTCGGATGAGCTGCCCGCGCTGCGGGGCGCACTACATCATCACCCGCGAAGGCATGGAAGCGAGCATCGCCGCGAAGTAGCAGATGTCGGATTATTACGAACAGCGATTCGGCGGAATCGGTCGTCTTTACGGTGCAGACGCTTTGCCGCGATTGCGTGCAGCGCATGTGTGCATCATTGGGGTCGGCGGAGTTGGATCGTGGGTTGTGGAGGCGTTGGCGCGATCCGGCGTCGGTGCTCTCACGCTCGTTGATGCGGACGATGTTTGCGTCACCAACACGAATCGCCAACTCCCGGCACTCGCAAACACTGTGGGCCAGCCGAAAGTGCGCGTGCTTGCGGAGCGTGTGCGGCTGATTTCGGAAGCATGTGCGGTGACGCAGCTCGCGGAGTTTTATACAAAATCAAACGCAGCGGAGTTGCTCGCGCCGACGTTTGATTTTGTCGTGGATGCGGTGGATCGCATGTCCACAAAAGCGCACATCATTCACACTTGTCGCGAGCTGAAACGCCCCGTGCTCGTGTGCGGAGCAGCGGGAGGTCGGCGCGATCCCACGGCGATTAAATCCGTGGACCTCGGCTTCGCGGGTCAGGACGAGCTTCTGCGCCAAGTCCGTCGCAGACTCCGGCGCGACTATGGCTGGGAGCACGGAATCCGTGCCCATGCGACGCCGATGGGTGTTCCGTGCGTTTACAGCCCGGAGAAACCCGTCTATCCGCACGCCGACGGCACATGCCAACCAGTTGCCGATGATGATGCGAGTTTGCGAATGGACTGCGCGAGCGGTTTCGGCGCGGCGACGCACATCACGGGCGTATTCGGCTTTATCGCGGCTTCGGAAATCGTCCGCCGAATCGCGCTGGCGGAGAAGTAAGACAGCTACTCCATTTCGCGCGAACGCGGCTCGCGTTCGGCGATTCCGGCAGTCGTGGGCGATGTGACAAATGGTCCGCCAGCAAGCGGCGCGGCTTCGCTGAATGCAACATCGGGCATATCGCTCGGGCGACCCGCGAGCGGGAAATCCTTGTGCAGTGGATGAAACGGGTAGCCCTCCCACATGAGGATGCGGCGAAGTTTTCCGTGCTCTTTCACGTCCGGGTGCGATGGAAAATTGATGCCCATCATGTCGAAAACCTCGCGCTCGTGCCAATCCGCCGTGGCCCACAAATCCACGACGCTGGGCGCAGTGGCGTCGTCCTCGCTCACGGTGTATTTGAGTCGGAGATGGCCGGTGTGCGCGAGTGATTGCAGCTCATAGACCATCTCGTAGCGCGGTTCTTCGCCCATGTGGTCCACGCTGCTCACATCAATGAGATAGTCGTAGCCGATCTCGCGGCAGAATTTCGCGACATCGCGAAATTGGTCGCGATTCACGGTGAGCGTGAGTTCGTCACGAAACTCGCTCAATTTCGCACCTGCGAATTTTGCGAGGATGGAATCGGCATCTTTTTTTGCGCTTGCGACAGCTTCCTTAGTCATGATCGAAAATGTGTTTAAGCGAGCGCGGCGGTGAGCGCGCCTTTTTGCGTGGAGAGGGATTTTTCCGTTTCGATTTTGCGCTGGAGCCGCAGCAGCCCTTCGATGAGGGCTTCCGGGCGCGGCGGGCAGCCGGAGATATACACGTCCACGGGAATAAGCCGGTCAATGCCTTGCAGCACGGCGTAGCTGCGATACATGCCGCCGCTGCTCGCGCACGCGCCCATCGCGATGCACCACTTTGGCTCCGGCATTTGGTCCCAGATGCGTTTCACGGCCAGCGCCATTTTGTAAGTGACGGTGCCGGCGACAATCATCACGTCGCTTTGCCGGGGAGAAAAGCGCATGACTTCGGCTCCGAAGCGGCTGATGTCGAAGCGGGCCGCGCCTGTGGCCATCAGCTCAATCGCGCAACACGCGAGGCCCATCGGCATGGGCCAGAGCGAGTTTTTGCGCATCCAGTTGATCGCGGCATCTATCTTCGTAAAAATGATATTTCCTTCGATTTTCGAGTCGTATGCGGCTTGCGTGGACATGGTGAAAGCGAAGCTAAACCGGTGAGAGAACGCGGCAAGGCGAATTTGTGAAACTTTTCACAAGCGCACCTGCGCCGCGCCCGAAATTGTGCATCACAAAGCGCGAAATGCTTTTGTTTTTCCGGTGATTCCGCGCCGCAGGATGAAGGTTCCTGCGCCGGGGATTCGCATGATTCTCCGCAGCGTTCGGTTGGCCGTGCTATTTGCGCAGAGGAAATCGCGCGGGACAAAAACGGGCGCTGTCGGCAGCGGTGAGGGAGGGGCAACCGCAGGCTCCTGCTTTGGCAAAACCGGCGCACTCGCTTCCCAGACAAAATGCAGCGCGGCATTCATGATGGTGGCGGTGGTTTCGCGCAGCGATTCTTCGGAAAGTAGGGTGTCGGCAAGCGCCCGCGCATCGGCTCCGGCTTGATAACTTGCGGCGACGTGGATTTCAAAATCCGCAGCTTTCCAAAGCGGAAACTCGCCGGGGTTTTCGAGCGCGGACTTCAGGCGCGAAATAAATCCGGACGCGCTTTTCTCGCACCAATGCTGCCGGATCGCTGAATCCCGCAGCATTGCAGGCAGGAGCGGGAGCATGATCTCGCGATGGATTTCATCGTCCGGCAACCCAAGCGCGGCGACTTGCTCGGAGCAAAGAAGCGCGGCGATTTTATCGAGTAATGCCGCCAGTTTTTCCCCGTGCGAAGCAGCCGGGCCATTGGGTTGTTCCGCAGCCATCCAGCTAGATGCTAACTAAAAAGCTGATAAACAATCACGTTTCCGGTTGCTATCGGGGGCGTTGGAAAGCCGCCTTGTTCGGTGGCATCTGGCAAGAATTTGGCTTCGAGATCGAAGAAACCGTGGCGGATTTTCGGCGTGTAGATCGTCCATTCAAAACCGCCGGCTACGCTGATATTGGCTAGGCTGTTATAGATGAAGGATGCGCGTGTTGAGGCGAGTGCGATATTGCCCGCAGTTGATGAGACAGTCCCGACGATGCCGACTTCGCTGGCGGTTCCAGTGGCGATGCTGATTGCTGCGCCAGAGGACACGTTGTTGATGTAGCGGATTGCGTTGAGTGTTGAATCCAGTTGGATGGAGCCTGAGGCAGTCGCATTGAGCACATACGCCTTCACGATGCCGGTTTGTATGATGTTGCCGCCGGTAGTGTTTAGCGAAAGCTGATCAATGACGCGGACTGACACGGCATTGATGTTTCCGGTCGTGTTGATTTCAGCGGTGAGGTCGGCGTTCACCACGCCTAATGTCACGTCGCCGACAGTATCCACGAGGATATTTTCACCATAAACCCGGAGTTCTCCAAACGTGTTTGCCGGGCCGATGTTGTTGATGTTGATGTCGGAGTCTTTGTCCGTTTTGATCGTTGTGCGACCAGACACCGTCCATGTGGCGTTGTTTGAGATTTCTTCGGTCGAGGTGATCGATAGGGCTTCGGAATTGATGGTTCCATTATATGTACCCAAACCACGGTAAATTTGGCTGTTGATGGCGGAGTCCACGATCACCGTATCAACATCCTGTACTGAAAATTCCGCCGCTGAGATGGATACTCCTTTTGCAAAAATATCGCCGGAAACGGTAGCGTCTCCTTTTGTGTTGATGCGGAAAGTGCCCACGCGATCCGTTGCGCCGATGGCACCGGTGAAGGTGGCAACCTCGGTCCCTGGGTCAGCGAAGGTATTGGTGACGGTGAGAGAATTCAGCTTGGTGGGGATGCTGTTGATGGTGGATGCAAACTGAATCGCGCCGAGGTCATTCTTGCTCGTGAGGCCCGCTGATTTTGTGAGGACGACTGCGTCTCCAAAGGTTTGTCCGTCTGCGCCGAGTGTGACCACGGCACCGGAGAGATTTGTGGTTCCACCGCCATTCACGACTAGCGAATCCGCGCTGAGTGAAGTGCCTAATGAGGTTGTCCCGCTGCTGGTGAGCGTCACTGCACCGAGGACCGGCGGGCGGGCAGAAGAAATGCCGAGGCTGCCGATGATGGTAATATCTCCAGAGCCGGAATTGACGATTAAGTTTTCGCCACCCGCTGCTGCGTCCCATTTTCCACGAATGGTGACATCGCCGCCGGATGCGGAGGAATCGAGAGTAACGTCCGTGCTGACGCGACCGTTGGTAATATCAATGTTTCCGCCGCCCGTGGTGAATACCGAATCCTCCAGCACGGTGAATCCACCAGACCCGACTTTGGTGGTGATGCTTCCGTTTGCGGTGTCGCCGTAGAGTTCGCCTTTGATTTGGATCATGCCGCCTTTGGTGATGTGGTTCAAAGTGAGCGCATCCAAGAAGTGAACAGCACTAGCCTCGGCGACCACAATTAGGTCCGCCGCTGCTACCTGACTGAACGAGATTGCGCCCGCTCCATCGGCGAGTGCCTCGATGTCGTCATCCGAAAAATTGAGCGTTGGAGCGCCGCCGATGAGGTCGCCTTCCGCACCGCCGACACGGAGTTGCGTTCCGGCTGTCTTTACGGTGATTCCGAGATTTCCGCCGGAAATCGCGACGCTGTTTGGGCCACCGAGGAAATTGATCTCATCCACTTTCACCACCAAATTATCCGACGCAAATGAGTCACCAAACGTGAGCGTTCCCTCGACATCCGAGATGAGCGAAGCCAGCGGTTCCACATCGCCTACCGCTCCGTTGAAGTTGATCGCATCGGCAGTCAGGTTCAGTGCGCCCGCGCCCGACGGGCCGCTGTTCACGGAGCCGTTAAATGTGATGGTTCCTTCGGGTGCCGAGGTGCGAGTCAGCACCGTCACCGTGCTGGGGCCATTGAAATTGATGTCGCCCAGCGAGGAACTCCGATTGCCGTTCGACATCACGATTTCCCCCGCCGTGTAGGTCTGATCGCCACTTGTGCTCATGTTGCAATGCAGCGTCACTTTTTCACCCGATACAGTGATGGAAGTAAGCCGCGCATCGCCGCCGATGCTGGTGCCCGATGGCACTGGCGTAGGATTTCCCGCGAAGAAAATATCTCCATCTCCAGCCGTCACATTCAGGTCAAAAGCGCCATTGATCGTGCCGATGAAAAGCATATCGCCATCCGTGCCGCCGCCCATTCCGCCAGCGGTCGAGTCAATGGTCACATCCGACTCCAGCAACACTGCCGAGGTGATGTTGATCGGGGCGTTATTATTCACGATTCCCGGTGCCGCTCCGGTGAAAACCAGCCGCTTAGAATTGATCTGAAACCCTGCGTCGCCAGTGCCGATGATCGCCGCGTCTTCCACTGTGATTTCGCTCGTGCCGCCGATGATTTGGACGGAATCGAGGAAGGTCACTTCCGTGCCCGCACCGCCGAGGAAGTGGATGTCTCCAGTCTGTCCGGTGCGCCCAATCACGATTTTCTCGAAGCCGACTTGGATATTCGCAATCTCCGCAAGCGTCATGTTAAACGCGCCAGTCGCTCCATCGCCGAATCCGTAAGTCGCAGCCACCGTGCTGCCGCGCAGCGTCAATGTGCCACCGCCGACCAAGTCGCCGTCGAGCGCGATTCCGTCTGCTGTGAGCGTGATGTTCCCCACCGCCGAGCTAAACGAATTCAGCGTAAAAGTGTTCGCCACGCTGAAGGTTCCCGTCCCCACATTGATGTCTGCCGAGATGGTGTCCACATCGCCGCTCACGGTCAGGGAGACGTTCGCGTTATTCAGCACCAAGTCTCCATCAATGACGCTTGGCCCCAAGTTCGTCACCTTGGTGTTCAGCGTCACATCCGAGCTAGAGTTCACCGCCAGAGTTCCCGGCACGCCGGAAATAGTCACATCCGTCACACTGCCACCGGCAGCCGTGATCAAGCCGCTTCCCGCATTGAGAGTGAGCGTGCGATCATCGTGCAAAACAATGCCGCCATTGAAATCAATAGCCTCGCCGTGAATCGCGTAATTCGCATCAATCAACCCGACACCCACCGTTCCCTGCCCGCCGATGAACACCGTGCCGCCGTGCCCGAGTCCACCGATGCTGATCGTGCCGCCCACGCTGCGCAGCGAGAGCAAATCCGTGATGCTCAGGCTAAGTCCGACACCCGCATTGTTCAGGTAAATCGGCGAGGTCAAAATAGACGCCGCGACCGTGATGTTATCGCTGGCTGCATCAATGATCCCAACAAGCTGCACATCCGCCGCCGTGATTTCGACAGCGCCCGTTTGCACTAAAGAGCCGATGTGATTTTGCTGAAACGAACCGCCCGTGCCGACCGCCGAGCCATCCCGATCCGCGAAAATCGTGAGGTCGCCTGCGGTGGAAATATCCGCATTCGCACCGTTGAGCACCACGTTGCGCGGCGCACTCAAACGCAGGTTCGCCGAGGCAAAATTGAGTGCTCCAGAAAGAGTCAGGTCCGCATTTGGATTATTCGCGATTCCGACATTCGCATCGGGCCAGCCAGCTTCCAGCGCGACGGTTTGCGAGCCAGTGTTATTGATGACACCGGACCCGCCGATGATCACCTGGTTGCCCGCCTGAAAATTCATATCTCCAGTGCCGCTCACGGTTCCATTGATCGTGAGGTTTGCAGCCGCACCTGCGGCAAAAAATGTCACCGACTCGCCCGTGCTCTGAGTGACAGGGCCGCTAATCGTCATGCTGCCTTCGCTCGTGATGTCCACGCTAGGCGCACCAGCTCCAGCGGCAGAGAGAATGCCCACCGTGAGCGCGGCGCGATTCCACACATACACGCCGCCGCCAGCCGTCGCGGTGAGCGTGCTGACAAGCGTTTCGAGAGTATCCCCGTCTTCGCCAATCGCGCCCGATGCAGCATCCAGAGTGAGGGAATTTGCGACGATGTCCGTGGTGATTCCTCCGCCCACGGGCGAGGAGTTTGGCTTATCATTATCATTCGTGTCGAGAATCGCCCCGTTCGTCGCAATCAACGATACATCATCGGGAGTTGTCACCGTCCCGGACAGTTCCACGCTGTCGCTCGCATTCACAAAAATATCGCCAGCAACACTCACCGTGACATTTCCCAAAGTCACAGTCCCCGCGTTGGATGTGAAAGTGATCATCCCGCTCGAAGTGGAGGCGCTCGTGATCACGAGGTCGCCAACATTATCCGTAACCGTAATCGCACCAGCCGCCGTGCTCGTAAGCGTCAGACCGCCGCCGAAGTCATTATTCGTCCCATTAAACACAATGGCACCAGCCGCTGTGATCGTTGTTATGCCAGTGACATTGAGATCGTCTGCCGACGACACGCCGCCCGCAGTTGCAGTCACAGAAAGTCCGGCGCTACCAATCGTCAAATCCGGCAGTGCCTGCACCGTTTCAAAATTCACCGCCAAACCATCGAACTGCTGAAGCCCGATACCGAGCAAAAGATCATCCGTCCCGCCGCCGCCTGAAACGGTGAGCGTGCCACCATCAATCAGCGTCTTGCGCACGATAATCTCCTCTGCGCTGAGTGCGATGACATCCACGCCGTCCACATCCGGGGAAGTCAGTCCGCCGCTGTTGAAGAAACTGGTGAAGTCCGCGTTTTGATTGGTGATCTCCGTGCTATCGCCGCTTGCATCTCCCAAAAGCTGGGAGTTTTCCCCGCCCAAAATATCCAGCACAGCGGCAGGCGCGATGCGGCCTTCCAGAGCTTCTGGGGCGGAATTACGCATCCATTTGCGAAGTTGCTTACTGAGTAAAGGGGATGAGGCGGATTTTGAGTTCATAGTGGTATGCAGGCTTACGTTTTTGGTCTCACCGAAATTAGGTTTATGGCCCCAACCGGCACAAAATCCAGATGGTTTCAGAAATCAGAGGTGAAGCGATAATTCGGGCCAAAATTGCCCTCACTTTTCAAAAGTGCAACAGCTATTCCATAACTGGTGTGAACCTCTTGTTACGTTTTCGGTGCAATCGGGTATTTTTTCAGCCCGGTGCGTTGGAGAAGGATGCGGAAAAGGTAAGTCGGAACGATGATGCCGTAGCGTTTCCAAAGGCGCTTCGGGTCGCTGAAAAGACGGTGCAGCCATTGGAGGCCGAGGCGCATCATCCAGCGCGGCGCTTCTTTCATGCGGCCTGTGTGGAAGTCGAATGCAGCGCCGACGCCAAACATCACGGTGGTATCCAGCCTTGGGAGGAATGCAGACATGAATCGCTCCTGCTTCGGCGTGCTGAGGCCGACCCAAAAAAGGTCCGGCTTTTTCTCCGCGACGATGCGGGCGAGTTCTGCTTCCTCCCCGGCATTGAGCGGACGGAACGGCGGGCAGTATGTGCCGGTGATTTTTACGCCGGGAAAGCGGGCCTCCATCGCGGTTTTGAGTTCATCCGCCACGCCGGGCGCACCGCCGTAAAAAAAGTGCGTATATTTTCCATCGCGCGTGGCGTCCATGATGCGGAGCATGAAGTCGGGGCCATACACGCGGTCCACCCACGCGCCCTTTGCCCGCCGACCTTCCCAGACGAGAGGCATTCCGTCGCAGGTGTTCAAAAATGCGCCGTTCAAAATCGTGCGAAAGCCTTCATCACTCTGCGCCTCGGTGACGCCGTGAACGCCGGTGACGCAGACGTAGCCTTTGGTGCGCGTCGCACAGGCGTCGAGCACCGCTTGTGTAGCGATGTCGAGATTCATGGCGGAGACGGCGACGCCGAGGACGTTGAACTTTTCGATCTGCATGGCGTGGCGAGTAAAGACGGGCCGCTGTCGTTACAGGTCCGAGGGGACGACGGGCTTTTGCGCGGGCAACACCGATGGAGGCTGCGTGAGTGCGGCAGTCGGCGCGGCACCATCAAAGTCTGTGGAGGCCGTGGGGATGATGATGATGTCGTTGTTAAAATTGCACCGCAGGCCGCGTGCATCTGCGCCGATGTAGCGGACTTTGGTCCCCGGCGGCAGCGTCACTTTTCCATACTGGAGCTGGATGGTCACGGGCTTCGTCAAAGTAAGCACAGACTTCGGCGCGACCGCGACGGGAGCGGCTGGCGTGCTCGCAGGAATCGCCGGAGCTACGACTGCGGGCGCATCGCTCCGAGGCAGCGAAGGCGGGCCGGGCGGGACAGGATTAAATGCCGGTACCGGCGCGGGTGCAGGCTCTTCTTTCATCGGCGGAGCAGGCTCGGCTGGCGCTGGATTTGGCGCGGGAACTGGCTCGTTTGGGAGCGGAAAAACTGGTGCTTCCACTTGCGCTGCGGGCGCGGGATCGAGCGCGGCGATGAGCGGCGGCTGCTCGACTGGAGTCAATGTGGGCGGCTCTGGTGGCAGCGTTTGCGGTGCTGTGGCAGTGATCGGCGCAGGCTGAGGCGCAGGTGCGGGCTTATCGGTGAAAATCTTAATCCCGCCGATTGCCAGCGCCAGCGTGGCGACCCCGTAAGCAACGCCGCGCAACGCCGCTTTCATCGGCCCCGGCTCATTTGCAGCCGCGACCAGAATCGCGCCGGAAGTTGCCGCCGCAGCCTTTGTTGGCGCGGATTTCGGCACGCTGCCCATGCGGAGTTTCGATTTCCATTCGGGTTGCAGCAATGTCGGGAAATGCTCCGCGATAGACGGCAGAAAAAACTGCCACATCGCCGTCTTCGGGTCGCTCTCCCACGCGGGGAAACGCTTATCGAGCGACTCCACAAGCACCTGGCAATGCGCCTTGGTCACATCCTTCACCACGCCATCGCCCTCCGTCTGGCAAAGCTCCATGTAGTAAGCGGCGCGGCCCGCTTTGCGGTGCTGGATTTCGTCTGCGAAGGCATCGGGGTTGAGCCGCATTTTTTCTTCGGTCCACTTCGCGAGCCGTGCTTGAAATTTCGGGTTTTCCAAAGTGTCGCTCACCAGCAATGCGGCATCCGTTTTCGATGAGGAAACGGGAAGCTCCACGCCGAGATAAGTCAGCAGCGCCTTTTGTTTTGCCGTCGGCAAATGCGTCGGCTCCGCAGCCGTGCGGATGCCGGAAAGCTGCACCGCTGGCGGCGGGTCGGATGGTTTTTGCGAGCCGGGATTGAGCACTTCGCCGAGCGGCAACCAAGCGGGCAGCCCTTTATGCCAGGCGAGATCCTTGAGTCGCGCCGCGCCGTCGGAAATCATGGCTTGCACGGCTGCTTCATTGAACGGGCCGGTCTGCTCGCCATTGCGGAGGATGAAAATTTTCATGGAATCGGAAAGGTTATCGGGGAGCTGGCAACATTCTTAGGGCTGCATTTTTCGCCGCTCTTGCAAAAGCACTTACACGCCGCCCGCTTGCGACTAATCACCATTCACCGATCACCAGTCACAGAAGAGAAGCACGGATAGCCACCTTGCTTTCAAAAAGCCACATTAGTCACAGCGGGCTTGTCGGCGGCGCACGATGCAGTTACGAGACGGCCCCTTTTTCTATCCACCATGAGCAACAACATCCAATCCACCCTCGTCGAAAACCGTGTTTTCAAACCAGCCGCTGACTTTGCAAAAAAAGCGCGAATCAGCTCGATGGCCCAATACAAAAAGATGTGGAAGGAAAGCATCGACCAGCCGGAGAAATTCTTCGCTCGCGAGGCTGCGGAGCTTTCATGGCAGAAGAAATGGACAAAAGTGCTCCAGTGGAAATGCCCCGACGCAAAGTGGTTTATCGGTGGAAAAATCAACGTCGCGGAAAACTGCCTCGACCGCCATCTCGGCACCGCCCGCGCAAACAAAGCTGCGATCATCTGGCAAGGCGAGCCGACCGGCGAAAAGCGCACGCTCACTTACGCGCAGCTCCATCGCGAAGTGTGTCTTTTTGCAAACGTGCTGAAACGCAACGGCGCGAAAAAAGGAACGCGCGTCATCATTTACATGCCGATGATTCCCGAAGCGGCAATCGCGATGTTGGCCTGCGCACGCATCGGCGCGATGCACTCGGTGGTCTTCGGCGGGTTCTCGGCGGAGTCTATCAAAGACCGCGTGCTCGATAGCGGCGCGACGCTCATCGTGACTTCCGACGGCGGCTACCGTCGCGGTGCAGTCGTGCCTTTGAAAAAGAACGTGGACGACGCGCTGAAAGGCAACGACACGCCGATCAAGAAAGTGATCGTTTTCCGCCGCACGGGGCAGGACGTTCACATTGAGGAAGGCCGCGACGTTTGGTGGCACCGCGAAATGGAATACGTGAACGCCGATTGCCCCGCCGCGCAGCTCGATAGCGAGACGCCGCTTTTCATCCTCTACACGAGCGGCTCTACCGGAAAACCGAAGGGCATTTTGCACACGACGGGCGGCTATTTGCTCCACGCTTACATGACTTGCAAATACGTCTTCAACCTCCGCGACGAGGATGTTTACTGGTGCACAGCCGATGTCGGCTGGGTCACGGGCCACAGTTATCTCGTCTATGGGCCGCTCGCGATGGGCGCGACTTCTTTGATGTACGAAGGCGCTCCAAACTGGCCGGAGAACGACCGCTTTTGGCAGATCATCGAGGAAAACGGCGTGTCCGTTTTCTACACCGCGCCGACTGCGATTCGTGCGTTTATGAAATGGGGCGACGAGTGGGTGACGAAGCACGATCTCAGCTCGCTGCGACTGCTCGGCACCGTCGGCGAAGTCATCAATCCCGAAGCGTGGATGTGGTATTACAAAACGGTCGGCGGTTCGCGCTGCCCGATTGTGGATACTTGGTGGCAGACGGAAACCGGCGGCCACATGATCACGCCGCTTCCAGGCTGCACGCCGTGCAAGCCCGGCACCGCCACGCTGCCGTTCTTCGGCGTGGACGCCGCAATCGTGGATGACGCGGGCAAGGAACTCCCCGCAAACCAAGGCGGCAAGCTCGTCATCCGCAAACCGTGGCCTTCGATGCTGCGTGGAATCTGGGGCGACAAAGCACGCTACAAAAAGACCTACTGGAGCGAATACAAAGGCATGTATTTCGCAGGCGACGGCGCACGCCGCGACAAGGACGGCAACTTCTGGATCGTAGGCCGCATTGATGACGTGCTGAACGTCGCCGGCCACCGCCTCGGCACCGCCGAAGTGGAGAGCGCACTCGTCTCGCATCCATCCGTCGCCGAAGCCGCAGTCGTCGGAAAACCCGATGAACTCAAGGGCCAAGCGGTCGTCTGCTTTGTCACCGTGAAGGAAAGCGCGACCTCATCCAAAGCCCTCGCCGACGAGCTGAAAAAGCACGTCCGCAAAGTCATCGGCCCAGTCGCCACGCCCGACGAAATCCGCTTCACCGCCGCGCTCCCAAAAACGCGCAGCGGAAAAATCATGCGCCGCCTGCTCAAGCAAATCGCCGCCGGCGAAGTCATCACCGGCGACACCAGCACCCTCGAAGACCTCAGCATGTTAGCCAAGCTGGCGACAGCGGAGGATTGATGGCGGCTTTACGGGAGTGACCAGTCTTCGAGCTTCAACCCGTCCACGCGTGAAAACTCATCTGTGTTATTCGTGACAAGTGTAGCGTCGTGGGCCAGCGCGAGGGCTGCGATCCAAAGATCGTTGGCACCGATGATGATACCCCGCTTTTCAAGATCGGCGCGTATGCGGGCGTAGTGTGCGGCGATATCCTCGGTGATTTCCACGATTGCGTGTGCCTCCAGCAGCAATTCGATCTCCCGCAGCACGCGCTCACGTTGGCTGGATTTCTCAGCGCCCAACAGTAGCTCTGCATAGACCGGGAGCGGGAGAAAAACTTCGCCCGCTGGATGCTTCTGCCAGCGTGCGGTCAACTGCGGATGCCGACCGCGCAGGTGCATGATGCAGGCGTTGGAATCGAGGAACCAAGGCATCGCTTTGGGCTAGATTTCCAAAGGCGCAACTGGTCGCGGCGGCACATCGGTTGGTTCGCGAAAATCCTCCACACCCGCCAGCACACCCGCTGTCTGCGAAAACCAGCCGCTCGGATAACCCATCGCATCGCGCTCTGATCCCGTACGCAAAGCCCGCCTTCCCGCGATGCGCGTGCCGACCCATTCCGAAAGCGACATGTGAGCGAGCCGCGCCTTTATCTCGGCCAGCCGCGCTGCTTCATCCGGCAGTTCAATCGTGAGCGTTGTCATGCAGTGGAGGATAAACAACGAAGGCAAGAGGGCAAGCATTCGCGTTTGATCAAGCGTCGCCACGCCCAACGAAATCCGCTTCACCGCCGCGCTCCCAAAAACGCGCAGCGGAAAAAATCATGCGCCGCACGTGAAGCCATCTTCGCATTTTTGCCTCAGCGTTATGAAGATGGCAGACTCGGCAGATTGATTACTTTCCAAGTTCGATCTCCCTCGCCGCTGCACTGTCTTGCTTGTGTTTTGAAGTGCGGAAACAGGCGGCTACGCAGAATGTCACGAGCGTTCCGAGCGTAACGCGCCAGGGGAAGGCGAGGACTAAATTGGGGAGTTCTTCCACGGTGGGGAACGACGTGATGAAGCCGTTTGGCATCAATAACGGAATCAATTTGAGATGTTCGTACGAAAAGCCGACCGCTTTTTGCAGCGCAGCGTTGCTGAAAAAGACCACGACGATAAAGCCGCAGATCATCGCGATGATATTGCCCGTGTCGTTGCCGCGCGTTTTGGTAAAAATGGCGAGCAGAAAGAGGGCAAGCAGCGAGCCAAACGTAAAGCCGAGGATTCCGAGAACTAGCGGGATGATTGCCGCTTGGTCGTTAAATGCCATGTATGCCGCAGTCGCGATACCGACAACGACGACAAAGAAGGAAAACAGCACGGTGCTCCACTTCATTACGCTCACGCGCTCCTCATCACTGACGACCCCGCGCGCCTCGCGACGCGGGAGTATAAAGTCCCTCGCAAAACTAGTACCCATCGCATTCAGCGCCGTGCTCAGAGAACCCATAGCGGTGGCCATGATTCCGGCCACAACAAGACCGCGCACTCCGGCAGGCATCTCGGTAAGAATAAAATAAGGGAATGCTTCGCGCGGCACGATTCCTTGGGGTAGCAATGCGCCGCTGGTTTTGTAATAGGCGGAAACCAAAATGCCCACGAGGATGAAGCAGCCGACGACAGGTAAATCTACTATTCCCGATAGGATGGTAGCTTTCGCGCTTTCGCGCCGATTCTTCGCCGTGAGCATCCGCTGGACGGTGTCTTGATCGATCCCATGCGTTGCCATCGTCACGAAGGTGCTGCCTATAAATGCGGCCCAAATTGTGTATTCCGAAGTGAGGATATTTTTAATCCAGTCCCACGTTGTGAAGTCCGGCTGTTTCGGTTTCGCAAAATCAAAGAAATAAGGTTCTTTAATATGTGCGCCGAGCGCATCCCAACCGCCGGGAAGTTTTGCGATTAAATACCAAACGGAAAAACCTAGTGCCGCAATGAGTACGCCGACTTGGATGAAATCCGTCCAAATCACCGCACGGATTCCGCCTACAGTTGTGTAAATAGCAGTCATCACCGTAACGAGCACCACCGCACCGGAAAAAATCCAAAACTTCTCCCAAGGACCAACTGGTCTGCCGACACCGATTTCCCACGCAAGCACGAGAATGATTGCACTTACGTAAAGTCGTGCGCCCATCGCGAGAGCACGAGTCACCAGGAAAGTCATGGATGCCCAAGAGCGCGAACGCGGCCCAAAGCGCGTGCCGAGATACTCATAGAGCGAAACCACGCCGTGCCGGTAAAAAACCGGGATGAAAAGAAAGCTCACGATGATTCGCGCGAGGATCGTGCCGATGGCAAATTGCGCATACACCCAGCTCCTTTCCTTGTAGCCACTTTCCGGCGCACCGAGAAACGTCGCGGCGGAAATCTCCGCAGCCAAAATGGAGGCGAGCACTGCCCACCACGGCGTCTGCCGGTCGCCGAGCGCAAAACCTTCGACCGAGTCGCTCTTTGAGCGCTGGGAAAGACCGATGGCGAGGATGATGCCGAAGTAGGCGAGGAGGACCACAATATCTAGCGTGTAAGACATGGAGCGGCACACTAGCGGCGGCGTGACATGTGGCGAGACTTCAATGAGGAGAAATGATTGAATCTGAATGCCTCAATTGAATTGGGCAAAGCACAGGAGACGTAAAGGAGCGGCGTGCCTCTGGCCGCCGAATATAACATCGCGAAGCGGAAATATCTCCCAGCGTGCCACGGCTAAAATTGTGCGCTACGCGGTGGTAAAGTTCGGCGGCCAGAGGCTCGCCTCTCCTTTACGTCTCCTGTGCTTTGCCCAATCCAATCGTGGAGTTTGGGGTGAATCGAGAGGCGACCCCGATGGAATAAGCCGCCCCCGAATCCGAGAGCGATAATTCTGAGACTCTCCATAACTTTTCTCAAAAATAAGATAATTCCGCCTCTGTAAGGTTCGGGAGAGATACGGATTCAGGGCATTTTGTTATGGTTTTTATAGCTCACGGGCGGGCTGGCACGGTCATAGCTATGGTAATTATAGAAATCGCCGTAATTATGAAATCACTCGCTCTCGCCATCATCGCCCTAATCGGAAGCAGCCTCGCCGGAATCGCTGGTGTGGACCTCGGAATGCCATCCAAGGGAACTCCTTACGACCGCTACATGGCTCCTGTGAAAACCACGCTTTCCTCGCTCGGCAAAAACCGTCCTTCGATGGAGACCGTCAGCGCTTTGATGAAACAGGGCCGCAGCTTCCGCTACCGGATGGACAACCCATACGTCGCCTCGCTCCCAGCCGAAACCGCCCGCACCCGCACTGGCGACTGCAAAGACAAGGCGCTGTGGCTCTGCGACCAGCTCGGCGATTCCTCAGTCCGCTTCGTAATCGGCAAAACCCATCCTTCCGCAAAAATGAGCCACGCATGGGTCCTCTGGAATGACGGCAGCCGCTACTGGATTCTCGATTGCACTCTAAAGCGTGCGCCAATCGCAGCCGACACACTGCCAGCCGACCGCTACATGCCGCAGTTCAGCTACTCAAAAGCCACCGCATATCGCCACGGCATTAGCTCGACCAATGTGGCCGCTGTCGCCAACTCGAAAGCTTCAGCAGTTGCTTCTTCAATCAGCAGCCGCTAGACATTACCGCCGTTCATTTTATGCGAAAAAGCACACAAATAACTATCGCCTACATCGCGCTCACTCTCGCAGCGTTAGGGTGCATTATTCAGGATGCAAGTGCCCGCAACTCGTTCTCCAAAGTAATGTCCGAAGCTGAAAAAATCGCGGCATCGCGCAACACCAGCGGCGAACTAAAACCCAGAGTGCCACAGCTTTCCTCATCGGCGGCCAGAGTGGTGAACGAGCCGACCAAGACTTACACTTCCTCGAATAAGTCCGAAACTACATCCAACTCGACGCCGGAATTGCCGCGTGGCGTTTACCTGATCAAAGAAACCCTCACTGTGCAAAGCACGGATGGCGCAAAATGTGAGTTGGAGGCCGGCACTGCCGTCTCGCTCATGCGGTGGGAAGATGGCAAAATGAAGGTGAGCTTTAAGGGCATGGACTTTGTGCTGGATGAAAAACTTCTCACGCGAAACTCCAAGTCGGTGAGCCGCGTGTTTGTGCGCAAAAGCTAAGTCGCTTTACGCCTCGAAGTCCGTCCAGCGGACCAGCCGTGAGAGCGAAGGCTGCCCATCGTGACGCCATGCCGCAGGTGGAGACTGCATTTTCCCCACAGCGCAAACCCGCGAAACTCCGAATCTGGAAGCGATGGCCGCATTTTCCGCAGTGAGCGGGAAAATGCCGCACGCGCTGGCATGTTCGCGGATGCCCTCAAGCTCAACAAACGTCTGTTCGTTCAGCGGTTTTACAAAAATAACGCGATGTAGCGGAGTAGATGGAAAGCCCGGTGCGCTATCATAAACGACCAGTGAATCCGGCGATTCCAGCGCCGCGCAATCGGCTCCGTTTGCGCGGCGAAAGTCAGTTTCTGTCAGCAAAGCCTGCACACGGGCTGCGTCCGCGAGTGAGAGGTTGCGGCGGGGATTTGATTGCCCGATTTTCGCCATCTCCGCCGCGAGGTGCTCCGCAAAACCACGCGCATTTCCGCCCACATAAAAAACGTGCGGCGACAGACAGCCAAGCTGATCAAAAAGCGAAGCATCCAGCGCAGCGACGGCGGCGCTGGAGAAATCCGGGTCGTCAAAAATCATCCCGAAACTGACTTTGTGCCCGTAGCCGATGAACGTTTTTTCCGCCGATACAAGCGTGCGGAAATGAGCAATCGTAGAATCGCTCCCAAAGACAATCACCGTATCCGCCGCAGGAATCCAGTCGTCTGGCAGAGCTGTGGAGCATTCGACGAGCGACTGCAATTCCAGCGGAAGCGCGGCGAGAAAGTCTGCGACTTCCGGCAGACCCGATGCGGGGAGTTTGCAGAGATTGTGCGCTCCAAGAAGCAATCCGCGAATGAGCGATTGCAGCGCGGCTGCGGGCGTGTTGCCGCTGAGAATGTGGACGATTTTGCGCGGTGCCAGCGCACGGGACATTTGCCCGGCGACTGACACAAAGCGGTCGAGCGCATCCAAGTGCCCCAGCTCGCCGACGATCCAGTTGCGCAGCGCATCTGCGGAATAATCACCGAGAAAATCAAACCGCCGCGCAGCAGCCGCAATCGCCTCGATTCGCATGGAAATTACCGGCGGTTCTTTCGCTTTGGAAATGTCTGCTGTTCCCCGCATCTGTGCATCGGCCATGCGCGAGCAGCCACGCGGCGACTCCGCCGGTGAGCGGCCAAGTAGTTCAAATCCGCTCTCCCGCCGAATCGCAAGATCGCCTGTCTGGATGGCCAGCGAGCTGCCGAGATTTGCGAGATCAAATATCCGCAGAACGCCCGTTTCTCCAATCGCCACCTCATTCTTCCCATCCGGCGAAAACACAAGCGTACGCACCCACGGACCGCTTGAATGCAAGCCTCCAAGCCCGCAGGAGTAGAATTGCGAGGAGAGTTCGCACATCCCGTATTCATTGATCACATTGCCCGCAGCAATCCCCAGATGATGCTCGAAACGGGAGTAAAGTTCCGCTTTGGAAATCTCGCGAGCGATGCCCTTAAACCCGCCAGTCTCCAGCGCGTAGCTGCCGGACGGAAGTCGGAGTCGAAGGCTCCCCATGCACTCGAAGACATGAAGAAAAGCCAGCGCAGTTCCGAAAATCGCAACTGGCTCGCCGGATTCGAGCAGCGTGAGAAGCCTTGGAAAATCGAGCTTTCCCGACGCATCACACAAAAAAACTCCGCCATTTTCCGCCGCAAAAAATCCAAACATGCTCGCGAGCGACGAGTGCGGCGCATCGGCGGGAGACTGCGTGAGAAACACCGCACGATGCTGCGGTCTGGCGAGTCGGTTCCACCCCGCAAGCGCCGAAGCATGATACAGCCGGGTATCGCGCAAATGATGTGCGCCGCGCGTCTCGCCAGTGGTTCCGCTTGTGAGAAAAGTCACCGGCGTTTCCTCCGCCGGAAAACACGAGATGCGGAATGCTTTGAACATCGCCTGCGGA
The DNA here is from genome assembly GCA_031372675.1 of Verrucomicrobiaceae bacterium. Classification (GTDB taxonomy): domain Bacteria; phylum Verrucomicrobiota; class Verrucomicrobiia; order Chthoniobacterales; family Chthoniobacteraceae; genus SXWH01. The sequence continues at coordinate 5,822 of JANMLS010000405.1, read as the reverse complement.
ACCGCCGGGATTTCACGCCATGTTTTTGGCGCAGAAAAACCCGCGCACCACTTCGCATACGGCGCGTTCCAGCGGAGCTGAAATTCATGCACAGCAAGCGCGAGCGCATAGAAGTCTGCATCGCTCAAGTCCGCGCGCATTGCAGCGAGCAAGCGGGTTTCGAGCGCAGAGTATTCAGTAGCGGCGGACATGGTGCGCGTGCTGAATAATTCAGCCACGCCGCGCAAGGAAACCAAATCGTCGGTTGTGGAGCCTACTTTCCCGCAGCCCACTTCACGGCGTTGAGCAGCAGCTTTTGGTAATCAGAATGGTCGTGTGCTTTTGCATCGTGGCCGAGCGTGAGGCCGACGATGCGGGCTTTGGGGTGTTTCACGATGAAGATTTGAGGATAAGTGCCGGGATTTTTTTGTGTGCTCGTGGCTGTGGCGAGGACTTCGATGGGCGTGGCTCCTTCGGTGGGCTTGTAGTGGTAAAGCTCGTCGGTGATTTTGAACGTGGTGCTGACGCCTTCGGTGATTGCGTGTTTCGCCGTCACTGCGACTTCAAACTCGCCGAATTTATCGTGGCTGCGTGTGCCGCCGCCGATGGCTTCTTTGTTCCACTGCGGGAAATTCGCCCACGCGTACCAAGTGCCGGGGTGCAGAGCGATGAGTGCGCCGCCGCGATTCGCGTAGTCGAGCAGGGCTTTCTTCGTGGCGCTGGAAATGGGCTGATTTGCGCTGAGCACGAGCACGTCCACGCGGTCGAGAATTGCGGGGATGCCGTTGAGGTTTTGCGTGTAGTCAATCCAGCCGCTCACGGGCGTGAGAGTGTCCTTGTCTGTGCCGCCAAAAAACTTCGCAAAGTCGTGCGAGCTTCCGCCGCCGACGATGAGGACGCGCGGGCCGTTCGCGGGTTTGGCGGCTGGCGGTTGAGGGACGGGGTCGGTGAATTGTGGAATGAAGCCTTCATCGGGCGAGACGCCCGATGGACTCACAGGCGGGACGCTTGTGCCACTTTCTGCGAGTTCGGCAGTGATCGCGAGCAGCGTCGGCGCGATTTGGTTTGCCGGGCTTTCGAGCGCGATGCTGGCGATGGCTCCGCTCTTTTTGAGCTTTTTGCTAAACCAGCGCGTCTGGTGGCCGCGTGTGATGCCTTCAGCGAACTGGGAGCCGGGCACGTCGTTGCGGGCGATGTGGTCGGCAAACTCGACGCCATTTTGGAAAACGAGCGTGTCGGTATCGCCATCGGAAAATGTGACGGTGCAAGTCAGGACGGTGAGCTTGTCTGTGGTGAACGGATGCGCCCAGCCGCCGACGCCGCCTAGGAAATGCAGGCGATTCGCGACGAAGCCGCCGCCTTTGATCTCCACGCGCTTCGGCATCTTTGTGCGAGCGTAGGAATCCGGCGGGCCGCCTTTGAGGTTCACCACGTTTTTGCCAGTCGCGGATTTTTCGGGCGCGATGATGTTGAACGGAACACCGCCGAATTTCACGGTGCCGGTTTTGATGATGTCCATGCTGCGACCCTTTTCATCGTTGTAAAAACCGCGTGCGCTCGAAGCTGTGAATGCGGTGCTGAGATCGAGCGTGCGAAACGCGCCGCCGTCCACACTCGCCATGTAAGCGATGATGTCGCGGAGCTGCTCGCCGCCGAGTCCCTCAAAGCCTTCGGGCATCAGCGAGCGGCCTGTATTCGTGCGCACTTTGATGTCGGCGACTTTGATTTCCTGTTCTCCCGCGAGACTGCGGATGACGATGGCGGCGGGGTTTTCGCGGGCGATGATGCCTGCGAAAAACTGGCCATCTTTCATTTCAAAATTCCACGTCACGAAGCTGGGGTCCACTTCGCGATTCGGGTCCACGATGGCGGTGAGCAGTTCGCCGGGGCCGTGCGATCCCATGCCCGTGAGGCCGGGGCCGATGTCTTTGCCTTGGCCGTCGAACGCATGGCAGATGGCGCACGCGGTAGTGAAAAGCACCTTGCCCTTCGCAGCGTCGCCGCCCGCGCTTTCCACGATGGGCGAGAGTTTCGCGATGGTTTCATTCTTCGCTTTCGCCATCGGGTTCAGTTCGTCGAGCATCGCGGCGGCGCGTTTGGAAATCGCCGCATCCGGGTGAGTGCGCAGGCGTGCGATGTTTGCAGGGCCGAGATTGGCGAGCGAAATGGTTTTCGCTTTCACGCCGTCGAGCAGCGCATTCGCCCATTCGCTGCGCTTAAGGAGCTGGTCGAAGGCCGCCGCCTGACCGGTGGAGTCGAGCGAAGCAAACACCGCGGTGAGCGCGGGGCCGACTGCGTTGTCGCCGGTCTCGCCGAGTGCGGAGATGATGGCGGCTTTCGCGCCACCGCCGAGTTTGGCGTCGGAGAGCTGCTTCGCGACTGCGGCGAGTGCCTTGTCGTTCACGCTGCGGAGTCCGAGCAGACTTTGCACAGTGGCGATGCGGTCGGCTTCTGCGCCGGTTTCTAGCTTGGTGAAAAGTTCGCCGACGAGTTTCTCGGTCGCGTCTTTGAGCGCACCGGATTTGTCCCACTTCGCGGCGAGTGGGAGTGCGCTGCCGCTCGCGCCACTGGCGAGGAGAGTCGCGAAGGCCTTGGAAAGTTCGGGAGTCATCGCGGGTGTGCCGTTCACGGTTTTGGCGAGCGCTTCGAGGATGGTGCGTTTCAGCGCGTCTGCCGATGCGGGTTTGTCCGCGATGACGATGATGAGTTTAGCAGCGTCATCGGGCGCGGTGATGTTTTGCATCAGTGCGGCGATGAGCGGTGTTAGCGATTGGGAATCGGGTAGGGTGGGCGTCTCGCCCGCCGTGCCGCGCGTCCCGCGTGGCACATCGTTATTGCGGGGGGCGTTGTTTGTTGAATCACCTTTTCCGACGTTCGATGGTTCAGGCGAGACGCCCGAACCGGCGGGCGGGACGCCCACCCTACCCGCCGCATCCAATGCCGCTGCGATGACCGCCGACGGATTCCGCGAAGCCGCGCCGACGGCTGCGCTGCGCTGGAAGTCGTCGTCGAGTTTCGGCCACGCGGCAACAATTTCAGTAGCACCCGTTGTGCTTAATGGTGCCGCAGACAAAGCCCTTAAAACTGCTAGTGAAACATCAGGAACCTCTTGTCCAAGCCACACTGCGTAGAACATCCCTTCAACAGTCGGAAGTCTGTATGATTCGGGTAAATCTTTTCCGCCCGCAGTTAGTTCTGAAAATAGATTCTCAGCGACCAAAGCAGCGTTGCGCCCAAGCGCGGGACTAAAAGTTAAAGCCCGACCTAACATAATTTCGTCTATTTTACCTAAACGGAAAGCTGTCCAAAGAGCGGCAATGCCAGTCTCAAAATTCTTGTTTTCAATTAGCTCCATCAAGTTCAGCGGGCTTTGTTTTCTCTCCACCACCAACCGACTCGCCGTCATCCGCACCGCTCTGTTCGGATGCTCCAGCGCCTTCGCCAATTCCGCCACCGACGCCTTCGCCAAATTCGGCACCGCAATCTTCTTCGCGTCTTTGTGATCCAGCCGCCAGATGCGTCCAAAGTAGTGATCGCGGTCAGGGCGGACGGCGGCGTTGGCGGCGTTGTGGTCGGGGCCGCGTGTGTCGTTGTGGATGACGGCTTGGTTGTAAAAATCGCCGATGTAAATCGCACCATCGGGGCCGACGCGCGTCTCGATGGGCCGCCACCACATGTCCTTGCTGCGGATGAACTCCGTCTCCTCGCGGCCTTTCTGTTTTGAAAAAGTGTAGCTGCTGCCCTGCGGCGTGAGCTTTGCGTGGTGGACGATGTTGATGGTCGGCTCAGTGGTGAAGTAGTCGCCGTTGTATTCTGCGGGCCATGTGCCGCCGTCGTAAATCGCGCAGCCAGCAGCAGCGGTGAATGAGCCGACCCAATCAATCTGCACATAAGCAAGCTGCTCCCAACTCATCGCGGGGAAAGTTTTCCCGGATTTCTCGACGACGTGATAGCTCGCGGTCTTGCCGATTTTTCCGCGTGCGAGCGCGTATTCGGGGAGGACGGTTTGCATGAGGAGCTGGCCGCTCGTCGGCTGCGTCCACATCACGCGGTTGTCGGCGGTGATTTGCAGTCCCCATGTGTTGCCGCCTTTCGATGAATACTGCTCGAAGGCCGAGCCGTCGGGCTTGAAGCGCACGACGCCGCTGCCGATGTTTGGCTGCTGCTGGCCCTTCGCGTTTTTTACGCTGCTGGAAGCACTGTAGCCGTGTGTGGCGTAAATCCAGCCGTCCCAGCCCCAGCGCGGATTATTGATGACGGCGTGCGAGTCAGAAGTGCCGAGGCCGGTGAAGAGCGTCTCGACTTTGTCGGCCTTGCCGTCGGCGTTTGTATCGCGCAACCAGAGGATGTCGGGAGCCTGCGTGACGATGACGCCGTCTTTGTGAAAAACGAAGCCAGTCACGAGGTCGAGGCCCTCGTAAAAAATCTCCTTTTTATCCATCACACCGTCGCCGTCGGAATCGGTGAGACGGCTGATTTTATCGAGGCCCGCGCGGTCTTGTTTGCCGGGCGTGAAATCAATGCCGCCGCGATCTTTCCACTCCTTGCCACGATAGTCGGGGCGCATCCCGCGACGACCGTTTGGATACTCCGGCGTCTCGGCGACCCACAACGAGCCGTCGGGTGCCCAGTCGAAATTCATCGGCTTGTTGATGAGCGGTTCCGCAGCGACGAGGGTGAGTTTGAAATCGGGATGTATCTCCAGATTTTTCAGCGTGTCGGCGGGGCGCTGCGGACCGCCGGGAGGATAGGTGAGCGAATCCAGCTCATCCTTTTTTACAAATTCATCCACGCTGTCGCGCTTGCCCGCCCACGCGATGCTGCGGAGGATGATGGCGCGGTAATTTGGCAATGCGAACGTGCCGAATTTGTGTCCGGGAATGCTCGTCACCGCGCGATACGGCTTCTCGCCGCCCTCCCACGTATTTTCGTAAGCCCACATTTGCGGCTGGATGTCGTAAATATGCGCCTTGCCACCCTCGGCCTGCTTTTTCCCGTCCTTCACTTTCGGTGTGTAGCTCGTCGCGAGGACGCGCACGCCGGGCTTCACGTCCATGTCGTAGTAGATTTCGTCGTCGAGCTGGAAATTTGACGCACCGCGTGTGATGGGATGCGGCTTTGTGACGGCGACGGGATCGTGATTGTCCACAAAGTAGAGGTCCATCGGGCCTTCCTTCCACTTCGTAGTGCCAGGCTTCCAAGCGCCGCCGAGCACCTCGCGCCACCAGCCGGGATTTTTCATCGAAACCGCCGCAGTGTGCAGCACGACTAGGCCGCCGCCGCGCTTGAGATATTCATTGAGCGCGGCCTCCTGATCGGGAGTCGCGTCGCCGCCTTCCTGCGCGTAAAGCACGACGACATCCGTGTTTTTGAGCTGCTCCGCCGTGGGCCAATCGAGAGCGCCACCCACTTTCATCCCGCGCTCCGTGAGCAGCGGTTTCCATTCTTCGAGAAAGCGCGGGTGCGCGTGGATTTCGTTGCCGCGATTCGCAGCACCGGCGCGGATGAAGACGCGCAGCGGCTCGGCGGCGTGGCTGCACAGCGACGATATTGCGAGGGAGAAAATGGCGATGAGATACTTCATGGAAACGGGTTAGTTGAGTGGTTGAAAAAATCTGACGCCGATGCGAGCAGCCACACAGAAAACCTCCGGCGGAAAGTATCCCTTGAGGAAAAAAATCCTCCGCTTACGGCGAAACCGTTTTGCTCATTTCGAGCAGCGTCACGGTGGTAGTCTGCTTGATCGGCATTTTGACTACATGCTTGGTTCCATCGGGAATCTTCGCTTCGATATTGAGGCTGTGTGTGATGGTGATGCTGCGCGGGAAGGAGATTTTTGGATC
>JANMLS010000394.1:0-3002 GCA_031372675.1 Verrucomicrobiaceae bacterium | reverse complement strand
GCACGTCGGCACGGGCGATGGCGATTTCGTCGGGCTTGATGAAGTGCAGGATGGAGTAGAGTGCGGACGAGGCGAAAAGGGCGCACCACTTTCCCATCGTGCGAAGAAAGACGCCGAGGAACGCTCCGCGAAAAAGCACCTCCTCGATGACGCCGACCGTTGCGGCGGTGAGGAAGACGTTCGGGAAGTCGCCGAGCTTGCGGCCCTTGGCATCGTGCCATTTGAAGCCATCGAAATACTTTATGACGACGCACATCACGAGCATCAGTCCAGCAGCGGCAAACACGCCAACTAGCAAATCGCGGAGCCAGCGGGGATTCGGCGCGATGCCGAGTTCGGCGAGATTTTTAATGCGGAAACTCTTCGCCAGCGGCCAGAGCAGCGCGAGCGCTGAGATGAGGGCGGCGCGATTAAAGAACTTCTGAAACTCCTCCTCGCGCAGTGCCGGAATCAGCGCGGTGCCTGCCCAATAAAGCGGTGGAGCGAGCAGTGCCGCAATGAAGAGAACTGCGATGAAGTAGAAGACGATCTTGCCGGTTGCATTCAAGGTGGCGCATTGTGCAGGCGAAATGGGCACACGCAACTCTCATACTTGGAAACACACAACGGAAGACGGCGAAAAGCGCGAGGTCCGCGCAGAAAAATTCGGCGGAAAGTGGAGGCTACAATCGAAGCTGAAGCACGAAGAATCCTGGACGTATCACGAAATGGCGGAACTCGAAGACCTCATGGAGCTGCGCCGCGTCCTCTTTAATAAATACCAGCGCAAGCATCTCGCGTATGAGGATGTGGCGGCGGTCGAGCTGATGATCCAAGAGCGCGGCGGGCACTGGGAGCAGTCGAATGACGAATGACGAAATAGGTTTTCTCGATAAGCGGCATGGCTGGCATCCATTCACGCAGATGGCGGATTGGTGCGCGGCGGAGCATGAACCGCTCGTGCTTGTGGAAGGCTCGGGCGCGGTGCTGCGGGACTCGGAGGGGCGCGAGTATATTGATGGCAACTCTTCGATTTGGACAAACCTCCACGGCCACCGAAACCCGCGACTGGACGCTGCGCTAAAGCGGCAAGTGGACCGCGTCGCGCACACTTCGTTTCTCGGCTTCACGAATCCGCCCGCCGCGCAACTCGCTGCAGAATTGTGTGCGCTTTGGCCGGGCGGAAAATTGAGTCGCTGCTTTTTTACAGACGATGGTTCGACGGCAATCGAAGTCGCGCTGAAAATGGCGGCGCAATTCCGGCAGTTGCACGGCGAGCCGCATAAAAAGAGGCTCGTGGCCTTTGGCGGCGCGTATCACGGCGACACGATGGGTGCGTCGTCGCTCGGCGGCATCCCGCTTTTTCACGACCGATTTGCGGCGTGGCAATTCCCCGTGACGCATGTGAACTCCATCGCAGAACTCGCATCGCTCGACACGACGGAAATCAACGCAGACTGCATCGAGCCACTCATCCAAGGCGCGGCAGGGATGCGTCTGTGGCCTGCGGGAATGCTCGCCGAATTGCGCAGGTGGTGTGATGCGAATGACGTGCTGCTCATCGCCGATGAAGTGATGACGGGCTTTGGCCGCACGGGAACGATGTTTGCCTGCGAGCATGAAAACGTGACGCCCGATTTCGTCGCGCTCGCGAAAGGGCTGACTGGCGGCTATCTCCCGCTCGCCGCGACGCTGACGACGGAGCGGGTTTTCGAGGCATTCCTCGGCGGGCCGGAGCGCACACTTTACTACGGTCACAGCTATTGCGGGAATCAGCTCGGCTGCGCGGTGGCGCTGGAAAATCTCGCCATCTTCCGCGACGAAAAGGTGCTCGTTTCCCTCGCGAAAAAAATCGCGCATTTCTCCACGCTGCTCGCCGATTTGGAAAAGAAGCCCGGCATCGCAGCGGTGCGGCAGCTCGGCTTCATCGCGGGCATTGATGTGCAGCCGTGCGGTCCACACACCGGTGCGCGTGTGTGCGTCGCGGCGCGAAAGCACGGACTTCTCACGCGGCCAATCCGCGACACCGTAGTGCTCATGCCGCCTTACTGCATCACCGACGTGCAAATGGAAACAGCCGTGAACGCAATCGCCGCCGCTGCCGCCGAAATCTCCGCAGCATGATCGCCCGTTTGCTGCTCCCGCTTTTTCGCCTCGCGATCCTCATCACGATTGCGTGGATTTTGCGCGAACACGCTGTCCGAGTTCGCTTCGAGGGATTCCGCCCGATCACCGTGAGCGAAGTGCGCGAAGCCCTCCCCGCAGCCGCTGCGCTGGTGCCCGATGCCAGTGAGCGCGCTGGCGCCGACGTGCTCGATGCCGCTGGCGAAAAAGTCGGCTACGTCCTGCAAACCGCACCGATCTCCGATTCGATCATCGGCTACCGTGGCTGGACGAATACGCTCATCGTTTTTGACTCCGCGCTGCGAGTAGTCGGCGTGCGAATCCGACTCAGCCAGGACACCGTGGACCACGTCGCCGACATCGTGAGCGACTATTACTACCTGAAAACGTGGAACGGAAAATCGTGGAACGAAGTCGCCGGAGAGACTCCCGCACAAGTCGGCATCGAAGGCGTGAGCGGTGCGACGATGACAAGCCTCGCGATTGCCGATGCAATCCAGCGCCGCCTGATCGCCGCCGACACGCAGCTCGCCAAGCCGCCGCAATCGTGGCGATTTGCCGCACGCGATGCGGGGATGATCGTATTCCTCATCGCCGCGATCTGGCTCGCCTTTCGCGGGACACACGGGAGAAAAAGTCTGCGCATCGCCTTTCAGTGCGTGGCCATCGGCTACGTGGGATTTTGGAACGGCGATCTACTTGCGCAATCGCTCATGGTCGGCTGGGCACAAAACGGAATCCCCTACCGCATCGCGCCCGGCCTTGTGCTGATGCTGGCCACCGCGCTCATCATTCCCTGGGCGACCGGCAAGCCGCTTTACTGCCAGCACGTCTGCCCCCACGGCCACGCACAGGAACTTCTCTCCCGCGTGCTCCCATCCCGCTGGAGGATCCAACTC
>JANMLS010000077.1:0-3338 GCA_031372675.1 Verrucomicrobiaceae bacterium | reverse complement strand
AATCTCTGCTGTCGAATAGCGGATGGATTTGATGAGCGCCTGCGCGACGGGGATTTCGTGGACGCTGTCTTCGGTGAGGGAGACGCGGATGGTGTCGCCGATGCCGTCGTTGAGCAGTGAGCCGATGCCGATGGCGGATTTGATGCGGCCATCCTCGCCGTCGCCCGCCTCGGTGACGCCGAGGTGGATTGGGTAGAGCCAGGAGGAATGACGAATGACGACTGACGACTGACGAATATCGTTTGCCGCATCGCCAGCGTTCTCGGTGGTTTCTAGTTCTGCGAGCCTCGCGACGAGCAGGCGATAGGCTTGGATCATCACTTTCGGGTTGCTCGATTTCATCGAGAAAACGAAGTCGTGATAATCCAAGTCGCGGGCGATGCGGGCAAACTCCAGCGCACTTTCCACCATGCCGAGCGGCGTGTCGCCGTAGCGGTTCATGATGCGGTCGCTGAGGGAGCCGTGATTTGTCCCGATGCGCATGGCGCGACCGTGCTCCTTGCAAAATTTCACCAGCGGCGAGAAGCGCTCGCGGATTCGCTCCAGCTCCGCAGCGTAGTCGGCATCGGTGTATTCTTTTACCGCGAACTTTTTCGAGTCGGCGTAGTTGCCGGGATTCACGCGGATTTTCTCCACCCACTTCGCGGCTTCCATCGCCGCATCGGGCTTGAAGTGGATGTCTGCAACAATCGGCACGCTGCATCCACGCTCGCGCAAACCGGCGACGATGTGCTGGAGATTCGCCGCGTCTTTCACCGTCGGCGCGGTGATGCGCACAATCTCGCAGCCGACGTTTGCAAGCTCGATGGTCTGCTGGATGGAAGCCGCAGTATCCATCGTGTCGCAGGTGATCATGCTCTGCACGCGGATCGGATTTTCGCCGCCGATGGCGACGTTGCCAACGCGGACGATGCGCGTTTTTCTCCGCTGGCTGTGAAAGAGCGACGGGCAGAAATCCATGTTGCGTTACTTCGCTGGGGCTTCCGCCTGCGCCTTGTCTGCGTACGGGAATTTGTCCGATTTCCCGCCGCCAAACACGTCCTGCAAATCGAAGAAAGTCACGTACAGCATGAAGCCCAAAATGAGCATCGTCCCTGCGGTGACGAACCACTGCACGGGCTTGCTGTTTGCGAGTTCATCCGCCGCTTCGGGGCGGCGTTTGATCGCGGCAATCGTCGCAAAAGTAATGTGGCTGCCGTCGAGCGGAGGGATGGGCAGAAGGTTCATCAACGCGAGATTCACGTTGAGTACCACGGAGAACCACAGCGCGAGCTTCCAGCCGTCTTCTTGCTCAAAAAGGAGGTAGTAAATCCGCATCATCATCACCGGCCCGCCGAGGTGCTGCACGCTGATGTCGCTCTTGCTGCTAGTCACGGCGTCGAACGTATTAAAAATCGCCATCCCGCTCTGCTTCACCTGCTCCCACGGGCCTTGATGCCTTGTGATGCCGCGTCCATACGGATCGTAAGTGAGGCCAAAATCATCATCAAAACCCACGCCGATGCGAGGCCGTGTGCCGCCGCCTTCGAGCTTCGCCAACGCCGGAGTCACCGTGATTTCCGGCAATACTTTTCCGTCGCGCTCGACGATGAATTTCATCGGCTCGCCTTTCTGCTTCATCACGAAACGCAAAAGCCCGGTGGACGAGCGAATCGCGCTTCCATTTACACTCACGACGCGGTCTTCCACTTTCAGCCCCGCACGCATTCCGGGGCTGTCCGTTTCGAGATGCGCGATTTTTGGGAGCTTGGGTTTGAAGGGCAGTTCAAGCGTCTCGATTCCTTTTTCCGTTTTGCGCTCCACGGTCAGCTTGAGTTCATCCACCGGATGATCCGCAAGGTAGTCCGAGATACCGGATGGTGTGTGCAATTTCTGCCCGTTGGCGTGTGTGATGAAATCGCGCGGCAACAGCCCAGCAGCCGCCCCGATGCTTCCGGGGACCACCTTGGAGACGAGCGGAGTGGTCGAGGGAATGATGCCGATTTCGCGCGTCTTCGTCCGGGTGAGGTAGGTTTTCTCCGGCTTGATCGGCGCGGGATTGAAAGTCAGCTCCTTCCCGTCGCGCTCCACCACCATCGGCAGCGTGTCGCCCTCGCTCCGCACGATGCGCCAAATGATTGCATCGTCCGCCTGCCCCACAAAGCGCTTCACGGGGATTCCGTCTATGGAGCGAATTTTATCCCCAGCTTTCAGCCCGGCTTTTTCCGCAGGGCTGTTTGGCAACACTTCGCCAATCGTCGTAGTGCCCGATCCTTCCTGCACCGGATGCCCGATTTGCCAGACAATCACCGCAAAAATACACGCCAGCGCGAAAGAAAACAGCGGCCCTGCAGCGGCGACGATAATCTTATCCAGCGGTTTCGCCGTCGGGACTTTCTCCGCATCGGCCTCCAGCTTCCCCTCGATCTCGCCATTCGCGAGCTGCGGGAGCTTCACATAGCCGCCAAACGGGATCGAGTTTAGCGCAAACCAAACGCCGCCAATTTTCTTCCGCCAAATGGGTTTTCCGAACCAAATGGCGAATTCCTCAACAATCAGCCCGCGCCATTTCGCCGCAAGGAAATGGCCGAGTTCGTGGAAGAAAATGACGAAGTTAAATAGAAGCAGCACCTCCAAAAAGATGCCGATGAACTTGAGAATACTGAAGAGCATGGAACATGGCTGTTTAGCCGACTCCCTGAGAATTGCACTTGGAAATCTTCGCTCGGTGAAAAATCGTGAGCGTCAGGCAGGCGAAACCGCGTTGCTTCTGCGCTTGCGAAATTAGTCAGCGGCTTCAGCCGACACCGCTTGGCCATTTTCCCAATCCCCGCAAGCAAAGCGGCAAGGCAGGTAGGGTTTCACCCCATAGAAACCGCATGGCGAGCCGTCCAAGCTCGTGAAATATGGCATCCATCACTCGATCACTTTTCGTCCTATCACTCTCGCTCTCCCCGCTCGTCCACGGCGCGGGAAAGGAAATCTCCCAAGGCACTGTCAGCCTCTACATGGAAAACGACATGTTTGCCGGCACCGACCGCTACTACACTAGCGGCGTGAAGTTCGGATGGAGCTCGCCCGACTTGGAAAAGCTCAGTGACACGCCCTACGCCAGCCCCTTTCTCCCGCTGTTCGATGCCCTCCCTTTCATCAACGACAAAGCCTACCAAAAAAACCTTGTCTTCGCATTCGGGCAAAACATCTACACCCCCGACAACACCGAAACCACCGCCCTCCTGCCCGACGACCGCCCCTATGCCGGCTGGCTCTACCTCGGCCTCGGCGTCGTGTGGAAAGACGAGCGCGTCCGCAATTCCCTCGTCCTCAACATCGGCGTCGTCGGCTCCTACTCCTACGCC